>JAYGEH010000201.1:0-20238 GCA_046582475.1 Rhodospirillales bacterium | reverse complement strand
GTTGGATCAGTATATCGGCATGGTGAAATCCCTGGCCCGGCGTGCCATTGAGGGCGAAGTGGATTTCTTCAAAGAGGCACCGAGGCTGGCGCCGCGCCGGCGCCTGGACGAAACCGCGGCGGCGCGCAATCCGGTCCTCCGTTGGCGGCCCGGCGATCAAGTGGCCGCCGAATAACTTTTTTAAGGAAAGTTTTCGTCGCCGCCGCCGAACAGGCTGGCCACATAGGACACTTCCGAGCGCAGGCCCTGGCGGGCGATGATTTTCTCCTGCGCGCCGGCCGGCAGATCGGTGAACGAAATTATGCCCTTTTCCATTAATTATGCCCTTTTCCATTAATATTGTGATCAGATCCTCGGTGACCCGGGCCAGGGCCAGATCGGCGCGCAGCCATTCGTCGGCATCGATGATCGATTTCGCGTCGATGCCCAGATACTGCAGCAATTCCGGATGGCCGTGCGGCAATTCTTCCTGGGCGTCGCCCTCCGCATTGGCAAATACCGCATCGATTACGCCGTCTGCATCGCGTCTGACAAAGGGCATGATTTGTCCTCCGGGTTCGTAGACAACCAACATAAAACAAAAGCCTGGGTTGCGCCAACCGGCGGGGCTATTTGCCTTCCCGCAGCCAGGCCAACATGATGCCGCCGGCCGCCAGAAGCAGGAACAGGAGCGCCGGCAACAAGGGGATTTGGCGGACGCCGGTGACCACATGGGCGCCGTTGCGCACTAGGCCGAACCAGCCCCTGCCGGCGCCGCTCCGGCCCGGTTTGGTGCGCCGGAAGCCAGGCAGGCCGTCGCCGATCCAGGCGACGCCGCCGCCATTGGCCCTGACCACCGGCAGCAACAAATCCGGCGTGGCGCGCAAATCCGACAATTCCGGCGGATTGAGCTGGCCCACCGCCGCCATCGTGTGGCGGCGCCCATCGGCGATTCGGTAGAGCCCGGTTTCCTTGGCGGTCATTGTTGTTTTGGCGGCGCCCCGGTTGTCGGGCGTCAATTGCACGGTTTCGGTCGCGCCCGACGGCGCCGTCACCGTCACCGGCGGAATATCCGGATCCAGGCTGCGCCGCACGATGGTCAGTTGCTTGCCGTCGACGGTGGCGCGCAAATCCTCTTCCTCCAGGTCCGGCTCCTTCATCAGCCAATGGGCCAGGCGGCGCATCAGCTCGGCGTGGGGACCGCCGCCGTCATGGCCGCGCGCCCAAAGCCAGACATGATCGCTGAGGAACTGGGCGACGCGGCCCTTACCGAACCTATCGAGGATCAAAAGCGGTTTGCCGTCGACGCCGGAAAGTACGGTATGGCCGCGCAGCGCCCGCGCATCGACCTGGCGGTACCAGCGGCCCCATTGCGGCGTCTTGCCGTCCTTGGTCTGCAGGCTGGAGGTGACCGGGTGGCGGCGGCCCTTGTCGGTCAACGCGGCGCGGAACGGCACCTCGATGACCGGCCCGACCGGCTCGCCCGGCATAATGCGGCCCAGCGGCGTGTGATACATGGAACGGACGCCGGCGAAATCGGGCCCGACGGCGGCCAGCACGGCGCCGCCCTTATCGACATAGTTGGCGATATTCTGGAAATAATTCGGCGGCAGGACAAAGCGCACCACATAGCGGTCAAAGACAATGAGATCGAACTCGTGCAGCTTGACCTCGAACAATTCCCGGATCGGAAAGGAAATCAGCGCCAATTCGTTGAGCGGCGTAAAATCGTTCTTTTCCGGGGGGCGCAAAATGGTGAAATGAACCAGGTCCACCGACGGATCGGATTTCAAAAGATTGCGCCAGGCGCGCTCGCCAAGATGCGGCTGGCCCGATACCAACAGCACGCGCAGGCGGTCGCGGACGCCGTTGATCGACACCACCGCGCGGTTGTTGACCAACGACATCTCGCCTCCCATGGACTGCACTTCCAACTCGATGATGGTCGGCCCGCCATGGTCGATGGGAATATCCACCTCGCCGGTACGGCCCACGGCAAGGCTTCTGGAGAATGCCTCGCCGCCGTCGATGCGGATGGTCACCGCCGCCGATGCGGCCCCTTTTTTCGGGTTGTCCTCTATCCGCAGCCTGAGCGTGACCGATTTGCCGACGATGCCGAACGCCGGCGCCTGTACGACCACCAGGCGGCGGTCGCGCTCGCCCTTGGCGCCGGTCAGCAATACATGCAGCGGTGCGCCATAGATGCCGGGTTTATTGGCATTCTCTTCGATGGTTTTCTGGCCGATCTTGGGCACATCGTGGACCTGACCGTCGGTGAGCAGCACGGCGCCGGCGAAGCGTCCCTTGGGGATATCGGCGATCGCCCGTTCCAGTTCGCCGAACAGTTCGGTGCCGTTCTTGGTCTCCTTGCCGCGCACCACCTTGAGGCGCAAATCCTTGAAATTGCCGAGGGTGGTGCGCAATTCCTTCAAGGCCCGGGCCAGTTGGCCGCGCCTCTCGCCGGTATTCTGGCTGGAGGATTCATCGACCATGACCACCGCCATATCGGGCTGGCCGCGGCGGTTCTCGGCCTCCAGATGGGGATTGAGGAGGGCCAATGCCAATATGCCAAGGGCGAACAGGCGCAAGAGGCTGCCGCGCGCGCCGCGCAGCACGCCGAACGCCAGAAGCAGGACGCCGATGGCGGCGGCGGCGGCCACCAGGCGCCAATCGATGAGCGGCGCAAAGCCGATGCCGGTGAAGCCGATCATTGCCCAAGCCTTTCCAGGATCGCCGGCAGGTGCACCTGATCGGCCTTATAGTTGCCGGTGAGCACATACATAATAATATTGATACCGAACCGGTAGGCCATTTCCCGTTGCCGGTTGCCGCCGGGGGTTACCGGATAGATGGGTTTCCGGGCGTCGTCGATGGCCCAGGCGCCGGCCCAATCGTGGGAGCCGACGATGATCGGCGACACGCCGTCATTGGCGGCGCCCTTGCGCGCCACCCAAAGCTGGCCGCCGCTCCAGCGCCCTGGAAATTCGCGCAACAGATAATAGGATTTGGTCAGCACGTGATCGCGGGGGATGCGCTGCATGGGCGGCGCATCGATCAGCCGCGCGATCTCCTCCAGCCGGTTGGCGCCAATTCCGGTGCCCGACTGATCGCGGGTGTCGAAAAATATGGTGCCGCCGGATTTCATATATTTGTTGAGGCGCTCGGCGGTTTCCGAAGATATGGTTGGCGCGTCCTCGGTGATCGGCCAATAGATCAGCGGATAAAAGCTCAAATCATCTACCGCCGGATCGATGGCGGCGGGCGCGCCCATTTCCGCCGCCGTCCTGGCGTTGGCGATGAAAGCCAGGCCGCGCAGGCCGTCGCGGCTGGTGCCATCGACGCCGGCAACGCCGGTGCGCACATAGGCGATGCGCACGGTCAGCGCCGAGGCGAAGGCGCTGGTGTTGGGCGGCAGCGTCAGCGGCGGCGTTTGCGCCGCCGCTGGTCCGGTCCAGCCGGCGCTGATGGCCGCCGTCATGGCAGCCGCCAAAACCAGACCCGCCAGCGCCCGGGGCCGGGTGAAAATGCCGCGCAAGGCAAAGCTGGCGATGATATCGGCGAGCGCCAGAGCCAAGGCCGCGGCCAGCAATGGCCCACGCAAATCCCGCTCCCGGGTTGCCTGATAGGTGCCCATGGTGACGCCGCCGCCGGGATTGCGGAGGGGCTTCAGCGCCGCCAACTTGGGACTAAGGTTAAACGCGCGGCGTGCCGTTTCGTCGCCGTAAAAGCCGGGCGGATGGTCGGGCCCCGGCTGCGCCGTGTTGATGCGGTTGGCCTTGATGGCGCGCGCCCCGGAGCGCGCCGGGCCGAGTGCGCCGAAACCGTCGATTGTGCGCAGCGGCGCCAACAACCGGTCATCGGCGCCGGCGCCGACGCCGCGGCTGAGGCGCACCAGATTTTGCAGCATGCCGACAAACAATCCGGACAAGGGCAGGTTCGACCAGTTGGGGCTCGATGTGGTGTGGAAAAACACCAGCCAGCCCTTGCCGCGCCGCTCGGCGGTGACGATGGGCGTGCCGTCGGTCAGCCGCGCCCAGGTCTTGTCGGGCAGATCGACGCTCGGCTGGGCCAAGACCTGGCGATTGATTTTTACGTCCTTGGGAACCGCCAGACCGGCGAACGGGCTGTTGGCCGGAAAGGCCGCCAGGCTGGCCGGCTTGGTCCACGACAGAGCGCCGCCAAGCTCGCGGTCGCCCTGGCGGAGGCGAACCGGCAAGATCGGTCCCTTGACCTCGGTCAGACGCGGGCCGGCAAAGCGCAAAACCAGCCCGCCCTCGCCCATCCAGTTTTGAATAAGGCGCCGGTTGGTCGCCGATATGCGCCCCGGATCGGCCAGCACCAAGAGCGCCAGTTCGCGGCGCAGCAATTTTTGGACGCTGCCGGTGCGCACCTCGGTGAACGGATCCAGCGCCCGCTCCAGATAAAAGACATCGTCCAGCAGCGGCTGATCGACGCGCCGGCCGGTATCGGTCACCAAGCCCACCGGGCGGCGGCGCCAGCGCTCGTCGACCAGAACCAAGCCGCCGGCGTGGCCGGCATTTACGATCTCGATATGGGTGACCCGGTTGCGGATTTCCACGGGCATGGGAAGTTTGAGCCGCGCCTCGGTCTTGCCGGCTTCGAAATTAAGGGTCTTGACCGCGAGCACGCCGCCATTTTCGCCGCGCAGGCGGATGTTCAAATTGCGCGCCGGTGATCCGGGGGCCTTGAGGGCGCGGATGGTCAGTCCGTCCCGGTCCGACAGCGGCGGCAACAAAAGTTTGGGCAAGGCGCCGGCCGGATCGGCCAGCAGCGTAACCGGACCGAGCTTGGCAAGGGCGCTGGCGAAATCGCCGGCCGCCCCGTCATCGAGGCCGTTCGACAGCCAGACCACATGGGTTTCATCGCCGGCCTCGATCTCGCCGAGCACCGATAGGGCGGCGGCGCGGTTGACCGCCCAGGGTTTGGGTTTCAGGGCCTGGATGGTTTGCCGCGCCGCGTCGGCGGTCATCAGCGATTCGAGGGCCCGGGATTTGCCCTCGCCGGGCGCCGTGGTGACAATGGCGACGGCGCGGCCATCGCGCTCGGCCTGATCGATCAGGTTGGCGGCGGCGTTCTGGCGCGCCGACCAGTTTTTGGCCGACGCCCAGCCATCGTCGATGACGATCACCAGCGGACCGGTTCCGGTCAGCTGGTTGCCGGCATTCAAGAGCGGGTAGGCGGCGCCGAGGATCAGAAACGTCACCAGCGCGAGGCGCAAAATGGTCAGCCAAAGGGGCGTCTTGGCCGAACTTTCTTCCGGATTGGTCAGGCCCATGATCAGCCGGATCGCCGGAAAGCGGATACGCTTCGGCGCCGGTGGAATGATGCGCAGCAGCCACCAGATGACGGGCAGCGTCGCCAGCGCCAGAAGCGCCACCGGCGCGGCAAAGGCAAGGGCGCCAAGGCTAAACATCGGCTAGCGCATCCTCGGCTGGGCCAGCGCCGTGAACAGGCGCAGCAGCGCGCCTTCGGGCGGCCGGTCGGTGGTGTGAATCTGATAGTCCCAGCCGGTGGCGCCGGCGATGTCCTTGAGGCCCGTCTGCAGCTCTTCCATGGTCTGGCGGTATTCGGCGCGAACCCCCTCGACGCGCCCGATCAGCGCCGAGCCTTCGGCCTCCAATCCCTCGAACCGGGTGCGGCCGGTAAATGGCAGATCGCTTTCCGCCGGGTCCAGGATTTGCACAATATGACCATCGACGCCGCGGTCGGCGAAGCGGCCGATGGCCTTATAGAGCGTTTCCTTGGGCTCCAGAAAATCGCTGAGGAATACGGCGCGGCCATAGCGGGGCAGCGGCTCGAATGGCGGCAGGCTGCTTATTGTGTTGTCGTTTGTCAGCAAGTCCCGCTCCGCCATGGCCCCGGCCAGAAGATAAAGCGCGTTGCGCCCGGTGCTCGGCGTCATCCGGTGGCCGAGGGCGGCCACATGCTCGCCGCCGCGTACCAGCAGCGAGGCCAGGGCCAGGGCCAGCAAATCGGCGCGCGCCGATTTTTCCGGCAGATTGCGCGCCGATGCATAATTCATGGACGGCGACGCGTCGCTCCAAATCCAGACGCTTTGCGCCGCTTCCCATTCGTTTTCACGGATAAAAACACTGTCGGAACGGGCCGATCGGCGCCAATCGATCTTGGCGATCGGATCGCCCCAGCTATAATGCCGGTACTGCCAGAAGGTTTCGCCCTGGCCGACCCGGCGGCGCCCGTGGACGCCTTGGGAAACGGTCGCCGCCACCCGGTCCGCCGCCACCATCAAGGGCGGCAGATTGGCCGATAATAGCTCGGCTTTGGCTTGGGTTTCGGCGAGCGGTGTGGGCATGCGTTTGTGTATTCCGTAGCTATCCGATGCGCGCTGCGAGCGTGTCGATGATATGGGCCATGGTCACGCCCTCGGCGCGGGCCGCAAAATTGAGGGCCATGCGGTGGCGCAGCACCGGATGGGCGAGGGCCAGCACATCGTCAACCGAAGGCGCCTGCCTGCCGTCGATGACGGCACGGGCGCGTACCGCCAGCATCAGCGCCTGGCTGGCGCGCGGGCCGGGACCCCAGGCCACATGCTCGTTGATTTCCGCCAGCGGCGATGAGCCGGGACGGCCGGTGCGCACCAGTTCCAATATCGCGGTCATGACGCTTTCGCCCACCGGGATGTGGCGGACCAGGCGCTGCGCGTTCATCAGATCATCGGCTTCCATGACCTTGGCCGGCTGCTCCTCGTGGGCGCCGGTTGTTTTGGTCAGAATCTCGCGCTCCGCCGCCAATTGCGGATAGTCGATATCCACCTGCAGCATGAAGCGGTCGAGCTGGGCTTCGGGAAGCGGATAGGTGCCTTCCTGCTCCAACGGGTTCTGCGTCGCCAGCACGTGGAACGGGCGCGGCAACAGGTGATATTGCCCGGCTATCGAAATCCGGTATTCCTGCATGGACTGCAACAGGGCCGACTGGGTGCGCGGGCTGGCCCGGTTGATCTCGTCGGCCATCAATAGCTGGCAAAAGATCGGGCCCGGGATGAAGCGGAAGGAGCGTTTGCCGCTCTCGGATTCTTCCAGAACCTCGGAGCCGAGGATATCGGCGGGCATCAGATCGGGCGTGAACTGGACGCGCTTATCGTCGAGGCCGAGAACCTTGCCGAGGGTTTCCACCAGCTTGGTCTTGCCCAGGCCGGGCACGCCGATCAACAGCACGTGACCCCCCGCGAGCAGCGTGATAAGAGTTTCCTCGATCACGCGTTGCTGGCCGAAAATGATGCGGCCGACGCCGTTTTTGACGTCAACCAGCTTGCTGGCGGTGTTTTCCAAATCGCCGACAAGTTCAGCCTGATCCAGTAATGATTCTGGTGATGATACGGCTTCGGTCACTTTAAATTTCTCCTCAGCAGGAACCCTATGGTCGGAACATGGTCGAGAAGGCTCAAAATCAGTTTCCAATTCTGTCCGGCGGCGAAGCGAACCGGCATGGCGAATCCTTCGATTCGGTCACCGGGCAGGTATTGTGCGGCGATCTTGATATTCGCATCGACCGTGACGGCCAATGGTTTTACCACGGCACGCCCATAGGCCGCAAAGCACTCGTGAAACTTTTCGCTTCGGTTTTGCGGCGCGGCGACGACGGCCGCTATTGGCTGGAGACCCCCGCCGAAAAAGGTGAGATCATCGTGGAGGACGCGGCTTTCATGGCGGTGGCGCTTACCGTGCACGGCAGCGGCGCGGCGCAAAGGCTCGAATTCCGCACCAATACTGACGAAACTGTGATCGCCGATGGGGATCATCCTTTGCGCATCGCGCTCGATTCCGATACCCAGGAGCCGTCGCCCTATGTGCTGGTGCGCGATGGCCTGGAAGCCCGGTTGACGCGCCCGGTGTTTTACGAACTGGTCGACTTGGGCATGGAATTGACGGTCGACGGGGCACAAATCTATGGTGTATGGAGCACCGGACATTTTTTCCGAATCGGCCCAGTGCCCGAAGAGTTACAAGAATAGATGAATTGCCGATGCTGACCCGTGAGTTGATCCTTGAACGCCTTGGCCGTTTCGAGCCCGGCTCGAAACCCGTCTCCAACGAAGATGCGGAGACCGGCAAACTGCCCGACATCGACCGCAATCCCTGGGTGCGCGGCGACAAACCACTGACGCCGGCGGCGGTGCTGATGCCCTTGGTGATGCGGGATGACGGCATGACCGTGCTCCTCACCCGGCGCACCGATCATCTCAAAGACCATGCCGGCCAGATCAGCTTCCCGGGCGGGCGCGTCGACGACAGCGACCGGGACGCCTGCCATACGGCCTTGCGCGAAACCGAGGAAGAGATCGGGCTCACCAGCGCCGCTATCGAAGTGGTTGGACGTTTGGCCGATTATGTGGTCGGCACCGGCTATCTGGTCAGCCCCATCGTCGGGCTGATCGAGCCGCCGTTCGCGCTTAAACCCCAGGCCGGTGAAGTTGCCGAGGTATTCGAGGCGCCCTTGGATTACGTCTTGAACCCGGAGAATATCGAACGCCATTCGCGCCAATATGAAGGCACCGAACGCTTCTTTTTCGCCATCACCTGGGACGATCATTACATCTGGGGCGCCACCGCCGGAATGCTGCGCAACCTTTCCAATATCGTCTGGAGCACATGATGCGAATATTCCTGCATGTGATTGTACCGCTGGTCACGCCGTTCATAATCTATGCCATTTGGATCTATTTTGACGCCCAGCGCCAGGGCCGCGGCAAGCCCAACTGGGAAGAAGGCAACTGGTTCTGGGTGATGATCGTGGGCTCGGTTCTGGTCGCGGCGTCGCTTGGCTACCTGGCGACGCGGGGCGGTGATCCCGGCTCCCAGTACCAGGCGCCACGATACGAAGACGGAAAGATCCTGCCTGGAAAGATGGGGCCGGGCAAACGCGAATAGGCGGACGCCGGATGTTTGAATCCTTATTGAATTTGGATTTTGACACCACCACAAACCGGTGGGTGCTCACCCTGTTCGGCTTCATCCTGTTCATGTTCCTGGTTGCCCGCCGGAATACCCTGCGCAAGGCCACCGCCAAGAAACCGGTCATGGCCCAAGACGATATTTTGGTCGATTGGGGGACCGATCCCGGCGGCCAGGTGGTGGTCCAGCCCTGGATGGAAACGGCGGAGGTAAAGGCGGTGTTCCGGGCGATCACTTCGGGCGGCAAGGAAGCCCGGTTTATCGGCGGCTGCGTCCGCGATACGCTCATGCAGCGCCCGGTATCGGACGTCGATATCGCCACCCAGGAACGGCCCGAACGGGTGATGCAACTGCTTCGCAACGCCGGTATCATTGCCGTGCCGACGGGTATCGAGCACGGCACCGTGACCGCGGTCTCGGGCGGCCAGTCCTATCAAATCACCACCCTCAGGAAAGATATCGAAACCGACGGCCGCCACGCGGTGGTGGAATTCACCGAAGATTGGCGCACCGATGCGGGGCGCCGGGATTTCACCTTCAACACCATGAGCGCCACCCCCGACGGCATGGTCTATGACTATTACAACGGCATCCAGGATCTGGCGGACCGGGTGATCCGCTTCGTCGGGCGGGTACAGGAACGCATCGACGAAGACCGCCTCAGGGTGCTCCGCTATTTCCGCTTTATCGCGGTCCTCGGCATGCGCGTCGGCAACAAGTATGAATTTCAAACCTGCATCAATAATGCCCATCATTTAACCGAACTGTCGGCGGAGCGGATCCGCTCGGAGTTGTTCAAAATATTCGCATCGGCCGATCAGTTCGACGCGCTGAAGCTGATGATCGACCACGGCGTCATGCAGCACATTCTGCCCGAGGCCGTAAAAACCGAACGCCTGAAGCGGCTCATGTGGATCGAAACCTCGGCCATCAAATTCGATTCGGTGACCCCCGATAAAATCCGGCGGCTGGCGGCGCTGATCGATACCGATGCCGCCGGCGCCGAAGAAATCGCCCGCCGGCTGATGTTTTCCGGCGCCGACCGGGATCATCTTAAAAGCCTGACGTCGCCCCGCTGGCAGGCGCGCTTCGATGTGGATGAAACCAGCTTGCGCGCTGTGCTTTTTCGCCTTGGCGCGGCCGAGGTGATCGATCTGGTCCTCTTGGCCTGGGCCGAGCATTTGATCGTGACGCCGCGCCTCGGCGGCGAAGAAAATGAGGGCTGGCAGAATGTGATCCGCATTGCCGATGAATGGTCGCCCATCGATTTTCCCCTGCGCGGCCGCGACGTGCTGGAGCTTGGCGTCGGTGAAGGGCCGGAGGTTTCGGCGCTGCTTAACGAAGTGGAGGATTGGTGGCTTATGGGCGGCTGCCACGCGGGGCGCGACGATTGCCTGGTGGAATTGCGCCGCCGCCACCTTTGAGCGCTGGACTGGACGGCCCTCGCCGCTAAGATACGCCTCGGCATTCCAGGGGGACGGCGATGGCGAATCAATCAAATTCAAGGGCCAAATCGGAGGACTTATTCGACGCCAGCCAGATTGCGCCGTTCTTTGAATCCAAAACCCTGGCCGTGATCGGCGCGTCGACCGACCCTATCAAGCAGGGCGGCCGCCCGGTCCGCTATTCGGTGATGAGCGATTTCAAGGGCCGGGTCTATCCCATCAACCCGCGCGCCGACGAGGTCCAGGGGGTGAAAGCCTACCCACATTTAAGCGCCGTTCCAGGCCGCGTCGATTGCGCTTTTATCGCGCTGCCGGCGCCGGCGGTGGAAGCGGCGGTCACCGACTGCGCCGTAAAGGGGGTCCGCGCCGCCGTCATCATTTCCGCCGGTTTCGCCGAGGTCGGGCCCAAGGGCCGCCGCCAGCAGGAACGCCTCACCGCCATCGCCCGCGAGGCCGGCATGAGCCTGGTCGGTCCCAACTGCATGGGGCTGATGGACATCAAGCGTAATTTCTTTCCGACCTTCGCGCCGATTTTTGGCCTCAATGGCGAGGCGCGCCCCAAGCTTGGCAATATATCCCTGGTCAGCCAGAGCGGCGCTTTCGGCGCCCATGCTTATGAATTGGTGCGCGCCAGGGGCGCCGGCTTCTCCAAATGGGTAACCACCGGCAACCAATGCGATGTGGAGATTTCCGATTTTGTCGCCTATTTGGCCGACGACAAGTCCACCGACGTGATCATGGTTTATTTCGAAGGCAACCGCGATGCCGATAAGCTGACGGCATCGTTCCGAAAGGCCCGGGATAACGGCAAGCCGGTGGTTCTGTTGAAGGCCGGGCGCTCGGAAACCGGTATCAAGGCGGCGGTATCGCACACCGGCTCGATGGCCGGATCGGACGCCGCTTTTGACGGTTTCTGCCGGCAATTTGATGTCCACCGGGCCGATACGGTCGGCGAATTGATCGATATCGCGGTCGCCTGCGCGGCCGGCAAATACCCGGCGCGCCCGCGCGTCGGGCTGGTCAGCATATCGGGGGGCGCCGGCGCCCTGATGGCCGATTATTGCGCAGAGGTGGGCTTGTCCGTGCCGCCGCTGCCGAAACCGGCGCAGGCCAAGCTGATGAAGCTGTTTCCGTTCGGATCGGCCCTCAACCCGATCGATCCCACCGCCCTTTGGGGGCAGGATATGAGCGTCCTTTCGGCCTCCATGGAAACCCTGTTGAAGGAAGGCAAGCACGACAGCGTGGTGTTGTTTGGATCGACCATCGGCATCAACCCGTTCAACCGGGTGCGCTTCGAAGAGCACATCATCCCGTTGCGCAAAAAATATCCGAAACCGCTGATGGTGCTGAGCCTTTTGGGGGCGCCCGATTTGATCCAGAAATGGCGCAACGAAGGCTTCCTGATCTACGAAGATGCCCGCCGCGCCATCGAAGTAACGGCGGCGCTGGCCAAGTTCGGGCCCCTTGTCCGGGGCCGCCGCCAATACCCCGCCCGCCCGCGCGTGCCCGATAATTTGCGGATCAAACCAAGGGCCTCGTTCAACGAAGCGGACGCCATGAAGGCCTTGGAAAAAGCCGGGATCCGGTTCGTCCGGCGGCGGCTGGCATCGTCCCGCAAGGCCGCCCTGGACGCCGCCGACAGGCTCGGATATCCGGTGGTCGCCAAGGTCGCGTCGGCCGAAATACTGCACAAATCGGAAATCGGCGGCGTCGCCTTGGGATTGGAGAACAAGCGCGACGTGGCGGGCGCTTATGATGGCATCTTGCGCCGCGCCAAACGGGCGGCGCCGAAGGCGGCCCTCGATGGTGTGCTGATCGCCAAGCAAATCTCGGGCGGCGTCGAAACCATCCTCGGCGTCAACAATGATCCGGGCCTCGGCCCGGTGGTGATGTTCGGCATGGGCGGCATTTTTGTGGAGGTCTATCAAGACGTCGCCTTCCGGGTGGCGCCGTTTACCAAAGCCGAAGCCCGCGCCATGATCCGCGATGTGAAAGGCTATGCCATCCTCGCCGGCGCCCGCGGCCAGGCGCCTTCGGACATGGACGCTTTGGCCGAAGCCCTGCACAATTTGTCCCTGTTCGCCGCCGCCAACAAAGACACCATCGCCTCGATCGACATCAACCCGTTTGCGGTGATGGCGAAGGGCAAGGGTGCGCTTGGGCTCGACGCGCTGATCGAGCCTTTGTAAAAAAGGCTCCTGTTACTCGGCGCGCTCGACGGAGGTCAAGCCGGGGCGATATTTTTTGTCGTCGAGGAAATCCTGCATGCCGCGGTGGCGGGTGTTTTCGGTGTCGCGGAAACGCAGCTGTTCCTGTTTGGCCATGATATATTCGTAACTGTCCTCGATGCTCATATCGCGGCAGTTGCGGATGGTTTCCTTGGTCGCCTGCAAAACCGCCGGCGACTTTTTCATCAAATTCCCGGCCAGCTTGATGGTTTCCTCGCGCAATTTATCGCCGGGCACCGCAAACGTAACGAGGCCGATCTCTTCTGCCGTGCGGCCATCGAACGGATCGCCGGTCATCGCGTAATACATGGATTTCCGGTAATTCATGGTCATCGTCACCACCTTGGAAACCAGACCGCCTGGCAGGATGCCCCAGTTGACCTCCGACAATCCGAAGGTTGCGTCTTCGTCGGCGATGGCGAAATCGCAGGCGCACAAGGGGATAAAACCGCCGCCGAAACAATAGCCGTTGACCATGGCGATGGTCGGTTTCGGGAATTTCGAAAGCTTGTACCAGTTCCAGCGGCGGTCGGCCTCGCGGGCGCGGGCGCGCTCCACCGGCTTGTCGTCCAGATCGCGGAAGAATAGACGCAAATCCATGCCCGCCGTGAAGGCTTCGCCCTCGCCGGTCAGCACCAGAATCTGGGTTTCATCGTCGGTTTCCAATTCGGTCAGCACGTCGACCATGTCGTAGCACAATTGCGGGCTCATGGCGTTGCGCTTTTCCGGGCGGTTAAATTTCACCCAGGTAATGCCGTTTTCCTTCTCCACCAAAACCGTTTCGTATGTCCCGAGCGCCATGTCCTTATCTCCCTGGTTACAGAATCTGATCGACCTTGAATCTAATCAGCCGCCCGCCGGGCCTGTCAAGCGACAGCGGCGCTGGTGGCCAAGAAATTCGATGCGTCTATGCCGGCTCCATATCAAAGCGCAACGGCGCCCGCGACACCGCAACGCCGGCGCCGCCGAGGCGCACCACATTGACGGTTTTGGCCAGGTCCGGCGATCCGGAATAATAGGCGCGCACCACCCCATTGCCCACCTGGCGCGGCCGGTTCCAATGGCCGAGGGCGACATAGTCGGCGCCGGTGGCCTCGATCTCGTCGTCGCCGATCAGCCAGGCGGGGTTGTGTTTTTTGGCCCGGTCGGGCGCCGCCTCGTAATGGCCGTGGGCCATGGCCACCTGCCAGCGGGTGCGGCGGCGGGGCGGATCGCGCAGCGGCGTCATGTCGCCGTAATCGGTGTGCGCGTGGCCCCAAACCTCCAGCTCCAGCTCTTCCAGGAGAACCGACTTATGGTCGGTCAGCCCGAGGATATGGATGCCCCCGATATCGGCCAGGCGGGCGCGCTCATGGGCCGAGCCATCCAGGACCGGATCATGGTTGCCGGGTAATATGATCACTTGCATGGCCGCCGCTTGCAGCAAGCGGCTGGTTTCTTGCAACACCGGATTCGGAAGGCGGTTGTTTTCGAACATGTCGCCGGCAACCAGCACCGCATCGGCGTCCAGCGCCTTCGCGGCTTCCAGGACAACGCGTAGACCCATGGTCGCGACGCCGCCATAAATTTCGGGGCCGTACTGATGATCGATATGCAGGTCCGAGGAGTGGACCAGAACGATTTCGCCGTTGGCTGCCATGACTATAATTCCTACGGCCACGCCGCCAAAGGCGGCATCGACATCAAAATAGCCTCGGTGTTGCCGCCGGTCATCAGCCCGAACTTGGTGCCGCGGTCGTGGATCAGGTTGAACTCCGCATAGCGGCCGCGCTTAATCAACTGTTTTTCCATGTCTTGTTCGCTCCAGTCCTCGTCCATGTGGCGGCGCACCAGGGCCGGATAGATATCCCGGAAGGCCTTGCCCACATCCTGGATAAAGGCAAAATCGGTCTCCCAATCGCCGCTGTCCAGATTGTCAAAGAATATGCCGCCGACGCCGCGCGCTTCGTCCCGGTGCGGCAGGTAAAAATACTCGTCGCACCATTTTTTGAACTTGGGGTAATAATCGGCATCGTAGGTATCGCAGACGGCCTTGAAGGCGGCGTGGAAATCATCGCGGTCGGCATCGACGGGAAACACCGGGGT
The DNA here is from genome assembly GCA_046582475.1 of Rhodospirillales bacterium. Classification (GTDB taxonomy): domain Bacteria; phylum Pseudomonadota; class Alphaproteobacteria; order Rhodospirillales; family UBA2165. The sequence goes on along the minus strand of JAYGEH010000201.1, from coordinate 5,568 downwards.
CAGATCGCCGCCGCCGCCGAACCAGCCCTTGGTGGTGACGATCATGCGCGTGTTCAAATGGGCGATGGGTACTTTCGGCGAGCGCGGATGGGCCACCAGCGACACCCCCGACGCCCAAAAGCGCGGGTCCTTTTCGGCGCCCGGCATCTGGGCGCGGAAGGCTTCCGAAAATTCGCCATGGACGGTGGAAATATTGACGCCGACTTTTTCAAACACCCGCCCGCGCAGCACCGACATGGTGCCGCCGCCGCCCTGACCTGTGGCGCCCTCGCCAGCCCGGCGGGTCCATTCGGAGCGCTGGAAGCGCCCGGCCGCCAGCCGGCCCGGATTGCCGCCGCCGCCGACAGCGTCCTCGCAAGCTTCGAAGGCGGCGCAAATCTCGTCGCGCAATTGGGCGAACCACTGGACGGCGCGGGATTTTAATTCATCGTCAATGGCGGTCACGGTGTGGTTTCCAAACGATCCCTAAGGCTGCGGACGGCGGCATTATCGATTTGGCGCAGGGCTTCACCGAGGGCCATGGCCGCCGCCTGGGCCACGTTGAGCGAACGCATGCCGCCCGCCAGGGGAATAACCAGCCGCGCATGCGCCGCGGCATGCACATAGCCCGGTACGCCGGCGCTTTCCGAGCCCATGAGGATGGTATCGCCCGGCCGGTAGGCGAAATCGGTGTAGCGGTCCCCTGCCTTGGTGGTCATCAGAACCAGCCGCCCGCCGGCCCGCGCCGCCAGAAAATCCTCCCAGGAATCGTGCCGTTGCAGCGCCACATGGGCGGCGTAATCCATGCCGGCGCGGCGCAGCCGGCGGTCGCCGAAAACGAAGCCGGTGGGCCCGATCACGTCCACCGCCACATCCAGGCAAGCGGCCAGCCGCAACATCGCGCCGGTATTTTGCGGAATGTCCGGTTGGAACAGCGCCAGGCGCGGTTTTGGGTTCACATTCAGGGGATATATCCTTTGCAATCCGACGTTTATCGACTATACCAAGGCCGTCTTCAATCACCGAAACCAATGATATTCCCGATTCCCGGACCCGGCCACGGCCGCTATAATTTGAATCTGGAAACGAAATAAGGCTAAAACCCTGTTTTTCCGCATAAAAACCCCTATTTACACTTTTGTGACATTTGCCCGTGAAATTGCAACCGGTCGATCGGTAAAATAAAGGAACGCATCATGGCCGAAATAGCAGCCGAAACCCATGACGGACCCGAAGAAGAAGAATCGCGCCGCGACTTTCTATTGATCTCCACCATCGCCGTGGGCGCCGCCGGCTCCCTCATCGCGGCCTGGCCGTTTATCCACATGATGAACCCGTCCAGAGACGTGTTGGCGCTGTCCTCTACCGAGGTCGATCTGGAGCCCATCGAAGAGGGCCAGTCGATCACCATTGTCTGGCGCGGCAAGCCGGTGTTTATCCGCAAACGGACGGCCAAAGAGATTGCCGCAGCCAAGGCCGATGATGCCAGTCAAATGAAGGATCCCGAGGCCGACAGCAAGCGCGTCAAAAAACCCGAATGGCTAATTATGGTCGGCATCTGCACCCATCTGGGCTGCATTCCGCTGGGCCAGAAGGCGAGCGATCCGAAAGGCGAATTTGGCGGCTGGTTTTGCCCCTGCCACGGCTCCCACTACGATACGTCGGGACGCATCCGCAAGGGGCCGGCGCCCAAGAACCTGGCGATACCGCCTTACGCCTTCCTCGACGATTCCAACATCCGCATTGGTTAAGTGTGCTTAAGATAGGAAACCGATCATGAGCTCGCCCGAATTTAAAAATCCAATCATCAAATGGATCGATTACCGGCTGCCGGTGTTCACTTTTGTCCATCACGATCTGATCGAATACCCGACGCCGAAGAATTTGAACTACTGGTGGAATTTCGGTTCCCTGGCCGGAATTATCCTGGTGGTGCTGATCGCGACGGGGATCTTCCTGGCGATGAATTATACGCCGCATGTGGATATGGCGTTCGATTCGGTGGAACGCATCATGCGCGACGTGAACTACGGCTGGCTTTTGCGCTACGTGCACATGAATGGCGGCTCCATGTTCTTCATGGTCGTCTATATTCATATATTCCGGGGCATGTATTACGGCTCCTACAAGGCGCCCCGCGAATTGCTGTGGATCATCGGTATTATGATCCTCGGCGCCATGATGGCGACGGCGTTCGTCGGCTACGTGCTGCCCTGGGGCCAGATGAGCTTTTGGGGCGCCACGGTGATCACCAACCTGTTTTCGGTGATCCCCTTCGTCGGCGACTGGATCGTGCAATGGCTGTGGGGCGGGTTCTCGGTGGATAATCCCACCCTCAACCGGTTCTTCTCCTTTCACTTCCTGCTGCCGTTCATCATTTTCGCGCTGGTCTTCCTGCACCTTTGGGCCCTGCATATGCACAAATCCTCCAATCCGCTGGGCATCGACGTGAAGGGCGACGCCGACGTCATCCCGTTCCATCCCTATTACACGGCGAAGGATTCCTTCGGGCTCGGCATCTTCCTGATTGTTTTCTTGGGCTTCACGTTCTTCGCGCCCAATTTCTTTGGCGAGCCGGAAAACTATATCGAAGCCAACCCGCTGGTGACGCCGTCGGAGATTGTGCCGGAATGGTATTTCCTGCCCTACTACGCGATCTTGAGGGCGGTGCCCGACAATTTCATCGACGCCTGGGGCATCCTGCCGGTGATCATCACGGCGAAAGAGGCGGGCGTGATATTGATGTTCGCATCGATCATCCTGCTGGCATTCTTGCCCTGGCTCGATTCCTCCAAGGTGCGCAGCGCCAAGTTCCGTCCCATCTATAAGCAGGTGTTTTGGATTTTTGTCGTGGACTGTCTCGTGCTTGGCTACATCGGCGCAAATCCACCGGAAGGGCATTTTCTGCTGATCGGTCGCATTGCCACCGCTTATTACTTCTTCCATTTGGTGATTCTCATGCCCTTGCTTGGCCGGTTTGAGAAAACCCTGCCAATCCCCGAAAGCATCAGCGCCGCGGTCACCACCGCCGGCGCGGAAGAGGGACAGTAGCCATGCGTAAAAGTATTATATCTCTAGGATTGGCCCTGGGTCTGAGCGCGGGACTGGCCACCGGCGCTTTCACCAACGATGCCGGCGCATCCTCCGGGGCGCCGCCGGCGTCCCAGGATTGGACCTTCACCGGCCTCTTCGGCCATTACGACCGGGCCCAATTGAAGCGCGGCTTTCAGGTCTATCAGGAGGTTTGCGCCGCCTGTCATTCCTTGCGCCAGATCTTTTACCGCAATTTGACCGAGATCGGCTTCACCGAAGACCAGGTAAAGAAAATCGCCGCCGAATTTGAAGTGCCGGCCGGGGCCAACGAAGAAGGCGAAACCCACAATGACGGCGAGCCGATCATGCGCGCCGCCAAGCCTTTCGACAAGCTGATCCGCCCATACGCCAACGATCAGGCGGCGCGGGCCGCCAACAACGGCGCCCTGCCGCCCGATCTTTCCTTGATGACCAAGGCGCGCAAGGGCGGCGCCGATTACCTGCATGCGCTGCTGACCGGTTTCTCCGACGCGCCCGAAGGCTTCAAGCTGCAGGAAGACATGAGCTACAATGTCTATTTCTCGGGCGGCCAGATCGCCATGGCCGCACCGGTCGACGATGACGCGGTAGAATATGCCGATGGCACCAAGGCGACCAAGGATCAGATTTCCCGCGACGTCGCGGCCTTCCTGACCTGGTCGGCGGAACCGGAGCTGGAAGAGCGCAAGCGCATCGGCCTCAAGGTGATGATTTTCCTGATCATCTTTACCGCCATGCTGTACGCGGTTAAGCGCCGGGTGTGGGCAAAGCTGCACTAATTCACCGTAAATTCACCGGGGTGTGTCTTGCCGTTACCGGTCAATGAGTTATAAATCCCACAATATTTAAGGCCGGGCCGGATGGCCTTGTCAGGCCCTTGGGCCGGCTTTCCCGGAGGAACGGATGACGGCAATAACGCGCGTATTTATCGGCATGATGTTGGCGATATTTGTGTTCGCAAACGCCTCGGCGGCGGAAAACCCCAAGGTTCTGTTCAAGACCAACAAGGGCGATATCACCATCGAGCTGTTTCCGGACAAGGCGCCGAAAACGGTAGCCAATTTCTTAGCATATGTGCGTGGCGGCCATTACAACGGCACCATATTCCACCGGGTGATCGCCTCCTTCGTCGCCCAGGGCGGCGGCTTTTCAGCGGATTATCAGCGCCGGCCGACGCGCGCCCCGATTGCCATCGAAGCCGACAACGGACTGTCCAACGAGCGCGGCACCATCGCCATGGCCAGGACCAACGATCCCAACTCGGCCACCGATCAGTTTTTCTTCAACCTCAAATTCAATGGCTTTCTCAACCACCGTTCCAAGTCGCGCCAGGGTTGGGGCTATACGGTTTTTGGCAAGGTCGTCGACGGCATAAATATCGTCGGCCGCATCGCCCGGGTTAAAACCGGCCGCGCTGGCCCGTTTTCCAAGGACGCCCCGATGGAACCGATCATCCTCGAAACGGCCAGCGTCGTAGGGGAATAATTGCCCAACGGGGTTGGCGGTGTTGGCTTCGGGAACAGGGGGACCTAGGCATGGCGGATACGGATAACGCACCGGTCATCGGCGTCATCGGCGGCAGCGGCGTCTACGATATCGATGGCCTGGAAAATACCCGCTGGGAACGGGTTGCGTCGCCCTTTGGCGAAGCCTCCGACGAATTTCTGTTCGGCGAATTGGACGGGCTGCGGCTGGTCTTCCTGCCGCGCCATGGACGCGGCCATAAAATCCCGCCGTCGGAATTGAATTTTCGCGCCAATATCGACGCCATGAAGCGCGCCGGGGTGACCGAGATTATTTCGCTTTCGGCCTGCGGCTCGTTCAAAGAAGAGCTCGATCCCGGCACCTTTGTCATTGTCGATCAGTTCATCGACCGCACCTTCGCCCGCAACAAAAGCTTTTTCGGAACCGGCCTGGTGGCGCATGTGGGGTTCGGCCATCCGGTTTGCCCGCGGCTCGGCGATGCGCTGGAGATAAGCGCCAAATCCCTCGGCCTCAAGACCCAGCGCGGCGGCACCTATTTGGCCATGGAAGGACCGCAATTCTCGACCCTCGCCGAAAGCGAGCTCTACCGCTCCTGGGGCTGCGACGTGATCGGCATGACCAACATGCCGGAAGCTAAACTGGCGCGCGAGGCCGAGCTTTGCTACGCCACCGTCGCCATGGTCACCGATTTCGATTGCTGGCACCCGGACCACGACCACGTCACCGTCGATGCCATCATCAAGGTGCTGCTCGGCAACGCCGACAACGCCCGCACCCTGGTCAAGGATACCGCGCCCAGGCTGGCGGCGCGCACCGGGCCTTGCCACGCCGGCTGCCACACCGCCCTCGACAATGCCCTGATCACGGCGCCCGAGGCCCGCGATCCGGCCCTGGCCGAAAAACTCTCGGCAGTGGCCGGCCGGGTGCTGAATGGCGGCTGAGGCGATTATCCGGAAACCCGCGGCCGCCGACTTGCCGGCCATCGCAGCGATTACCAAGGCTGCCTATGAAGAATATATCACCCGCATCGGC
>JAYGEH010000144.1:0-19776 GCA_046582475.1 Rhodospirillales bacterium | reverse complement strand
ACCGCAGAGGAGGAAATCATGCAGAAACGAACGTTTTTAACAATTGCGGCTGGCGCCGCGCTGGCCGCCGCCATCGGTATCGGAACCGCATCAGCCCACCACGACATCAAGATCGGTGTGGTCGGCCCGAAAACCGGTCCGCTTGCTGCCGGCGCCGCCATCACCCATTTTCCCAGTTTCAAATTGTGGGCGCATGAAATTAACGAAGCCGGCGGGATCAAGCTGAAAGACGGCCGCCACAAGATCAAGCTGATTGTCTATGACGACCGCACCAACCCGGGCGAAACCATCAAGGCGATCCAGCGCCTGGCAACCCAGGACAAGGCCGATTTCATCATGGCCCCCTACGGCACCGGCTTCAATCTGGCCACGGCGCCGATTTTTGACAAGTACGGCTACCCGCAGATCGCGCTGGCGGCGGTTTCCGACAAGGTGGATGCCCTGGTCAAGCGCTTTCCGAACCTGTTTTTCGTCAACGGCACGACCACCCAATATGCCTCGACGTTGGTGAACGTGCTGAAAAAATTGAAGGACGAGGGCAAGATTAATAATCGCGTCGCAGTGGTTAATGTTGGCGACACCTTCGGTATCGAGCTTGCCAACGCGGGCCGGCCGCTGTTTAAGGCTGCCGGCTTCGATATCGTTTACGATAAATCCTATCCGCTGGGAACCCAGGATTTGGCACCGGTGATCAAGGGTGCCAAGGCGTCAAACCCGGATTCCTTCGTGGCCTGGTCTTATCCGCCTGATACCTTCGGTCTCGCCGAGCAGGCCAAAATCGAAGGGCTCAACGTCAAGGTTTATTATTCGGCGGTGGCAACGGCTTTCCAAGGTTTTGGGGGTAAGTTCGGCAAATCGGCCGAGGGCATCATCGGCGCCGGCGGCATCCGCTATTCGGCCGAGCTTCGTGATTACTATAAGCGCATGAAAAAGGTCACCGGTGTTGACGTTGATTTTTGGGGTTCACCAAACTATTACGCGACCCTGCAGGCGATAACGCAAACCTTCGAGGCGGTTGGCTCGATGGACCGCAAAGCCTTCACCAAATACATGAAAACCCACACCTACAATACGATCATGGGCCTCTATGATCTGCGCAACCAGAAACTCAACCAGTTGTGGACCGTCGGCCAATGGCAGAACGGAGACTTCAACGGCGTCGCCGGTATCGGCATCCAGGGCGCCAAACCGGTCATGCTTAAAAAAGGCTGGTAGCACCAACCAACTTTCACCCGGCGCCGAAATTAGGCCGGCGCCGGGTGAACCCAATTCCGTAAATTACCCGGTTCCAGCGACATGGAAGTTATCATTATCGGCATCTTGCTGGGCGGCACCTATGCGCTGATGGCCATGGGGTTGCAGCTGCAATACGGCGTCGCGCGTATCATGAATCTGGCCAATGGCGAGGTTCTGATCGCCGGCGCCTTCAGCACATTTTGGTTTTTTACCGGCACCCAGTTGAGCCCTTTTTGGGCCCTGATCGTCATCGTGCCGGCCGCCTTCGTCGTGAACTGGCTGATATACAAAATTCTGCTGTTGCCCCTGGTCAAGCGCGCCAAGAGCCAGGGCCAGCTGGAAGTCGAAAGCATCCTCGCCACCTTCGGCATCAGTTTCATTTTCATCGGCGTCTTATTGGCCGTATTCGGCGGCGATTACCTGAGCTATTCCTATTTGGCTGAAGCCTATGTCATTTTTGGAGAAAAATACGGACTCAATCGCATCACCGCGTTTATCGTCGCGGCGGTCCTCTGTATTGCCTTTTACATCTGGCTGATCCGCACCCGCGCCGGTCTGACCTTGCGCGCCGTTGCCGTCAATCCGGCGGCCGCCGGATTTGTCAGTATTAACGTGACCAACGCCTCGGCGTTTGCCTTTGCGCTCGGCGGTTCGGTCACCGCTTCGGGCGGCATGTTGCTGTCGATGTTCCTGACGTTCGATGCGTCCCTCGGCGTCATCTTTACGCTCAAAGCGTTGATCATCGTGATCATGGGCGGGGTCAGCGATATCCGCGGCACCATCGTTGCCGCCTTCGTGCTGGGAATGACCGAAACGGCGGTCGCGGTTCTGATCGATCCGGGGCTCACCCTGGCGGCATCCTATATTTTGTTTCTCATTATCCTGGTGGTGCGCCCGGAAGGATTATTTGGAAGGCGCACGGCATGAGCGAAAAAGAAAAACGCACATTAGGGATCGCCTGCGTCCTGATCGTGCTGGCGGCCTTGCTGCCGATTGTGGACCAGGGTTACTGGCTGTCGATTGGCGTATCGATCGCCATGTACACGGTGCTGGCCACGTCGTGGGCACTGTTTTCCGGCCCGACCAATCTCATTTCCCTGGCGTCCGCCGCATTTTTCGGCGTTGGTATGTATGTGGTCGCCGGCGGCATTGACCTCATGCCCTATTGGATTTTGGTTCTCCTGGCGGGATTGGCGGGGGCCATTCTTGCCGCCTTGGTCGGCATCGCGACTTTAAGAATCGCCGGCGTTTATTTTGTGATTTTCACCCTCGGCATGGCCGAATTGGTGCGCCAGATAGTGGTCTGGGGCCAAGCCACCTTGGGCACCCAGGCCGGCCTTTATGTGCTGACCGATTTTACCGAAGAATTGATCTTTTGGCTGTTGCTGGGCTTGGCGGCGATCGTCTTTTTTATCGGCTGGTGGGTCGGGCGCTCGCGGCTCGGCTTCGCGCTGCGCATTATCGGCAACGACGAAATGGTGGCCATTCATTCGGGCATCAACACCGCCCGCGCCAAGGTCATGCTGTTTGTGATTTCCAGTACCTTCGCGGCAATCACCGGCGCCCTGGTGGCGCCGCGCTGGAGCTACGTGGAACCGACAATCGCGTTCTCGCCATTTATATCCTTCCAGGTGGTCATCATGGCGCTGTTGGGCGGCGTGCACCGGCTTTGGGGGCCGCTGGTGGGGGTTATTCCGTTCACTCTGTTGTGGGAGGTCATAAATTCCAACTTCCCCACCCAGACCACCTTGCTGCTCGGCATATCATTTTTGCTGATCGTCTATTTTATTCCGCACGGCTTTGTCGGTTTGATCGAAGATATGGCCGCCCGCAGGAAGCCGGGTCATGGATAGCGTGAGCCGAACCGTGACCGCTTTGTCGGTCAGCAACGTGACCCGCAATTTCGGCGGCCTGGTGGCCGTCGACGCCATGTCCTTCGATCTGGCCGAAAACGAGGTTCTCGGCCTGATCGGGCCCAATGGATCGGGCAAGACAACGATGATGAATTTGATATCCGGCGCCCTGAAACCCAACGCCGGCGAAATCCGTTTGTACCGGGACGACATCACGGCGGCGCCGGCCAACGCCATTGCGCGGCTCGGCATTGCGCGCACCTTTCAAATCGTGCGCATGCTGCCGAGCCTCAGCGTGCTCGAAAACGTCGCCGCCGGCGGCGTTTTCGGCCATGACCGGCGTTGGGGCCCGGCCTTGACCAACCGCGCCATGGACGTGCTCCATCAGGTCGGGCTTGACGGCTCGGAAAACAATCCGGTTTCGACCCTCACCTATATCGATCAAAAACGCCTGGAACTGGCGCGGGCGTTGATATCCGATCCCAGGGTGCTGTTGCTCGACGAATGGCTGGCCGGATTGAACCCGACCGAATTGCAGACCGGTTTTGCGCTGATCAACGAATTGCGCGCCGAGGGGCGGACGATCATCATTGTCGAGCATGTGATGGATGCAATCCGTTCGCTCTGCGACCGCTGCGTGGTGATGAATTCGGGCGCCAAGATCGCCGAGGGCACGCCCGCCGAGGTGCTCGCCGATGCCGGCGTGATTACCGCCTATCTCGGAGACGACGATGCTTGAAACCGAGAATGTGTCGGTCTTCTACGGCCGCCACCACGCGCTCGAAAATGCCTCGATCACCGTTAATCGCGGTGAGATCGTGGTCATGCTGGGCGCCAATGGGGCCGGCAAAAGTACGTTTTTACGCGCCATCGGCGGCATCACACCGATGCTCGAAGGCAGCGTGGTTAAAATGGACGGCCGCGACATCTCGCACCGCCCGGCTTACGAAATTGTCGAAGCCGGTATCGCCATGGTTCCCGAAGACCGCGGCATATTTGCCGATTTGACGGTCGAGGAAAATTTGTTCCTGGGCGCCAATCCGAAGCGGGCAAAGCCCCACGAAGCAGAAAACCTGGACAAGGTTTACCGCCTGTTTCCGAAGCTCGCCGAGCGCCGCAAACAACACATCTACACCATGAGCGGCGGTGAGAGGCAAATGGTGGCCATCGGCCGCGCCATGATGTCGCATCCTTCGATCTTGATGCTCGACGAGCCGTCCCTCGGCTTGTCGCCGCTGCTCTCGAAAGAGCTGTTTCATTCGCTCCTCGATATCAAGGCAACCGGTGTCGGCATTTTCCTGGTCGAACAAAACGCCAAACAAAGCCTGGCCATCGCCGATCGCGGCTACCTGCTGGACAATGGGCAGATCACCGGCGCCGACACCGCCGAGGCCTTGTCCAGGGACCGCCAGGTCATCGACGCCTATTTGGGCGGCGGCGGGGCGGCGGCCCCGGAGCCCGCCCGCCCGGCGGCGGCTCTATCCGGGGCCGCGGAAATTGGCGCGCCCGCCGGCAATCCTTATGCCATTACACCCAGCAATCTCGCCGGTGCCAGGGCGCGGGTCGAAGACGTCTTGCCGGTCAGCATCGATGATCTTGTGGAGCACGCGGCAAATATCCAGTCGCAGCATGTGGAGGGCGCCCGCGCCGTGCAGCCGGATGCGGCGGCACCTTCCAAACCCGCCGGTAAAACCAATGGGCACCAGGGGTTGGCGGCCCCCGCGCGCCTCGGCCGCTCTGGCAGCCCCCGGGCCGGCGATGCCTTGCAGGACATGCTGGCCAGCTTCGAAAAAGCCGCCGCCGATGCTTTGAGCGGCAAGACCCGCCCGGCGGGCTCCGGTTCCGATAACGATGGCCACGGATGAGCGGGAATATCGAAATCGAATTTGGATCCAGCGTAAAGTGCGATAATCCGGGCTGAACCCAGATAGCGCCCAGCCGGTGACAAGAGGGTTAAGATGAACAAGATGTTTGACGGCATGTATGTGGGCGGCCGCTGGTCGTCCACGGGCCAGAATTTTTCCGATTTCAATCCGTCCGACGGATCGGTCTGGGCCGAGGTGCCCGACGGCGGGCGCATGGAAGCCCGCGCCGCCATCACCGCCGCCGAAGCAGCGTTTGAGGGCTGGTCCGGGCTGGCGTTCAACGAACGCGCTCATTATATGATCAAAATCGCCGAGGTGTTCGAGAAGCGCCAAGCCGATATCACCGAGGCCCTGCAAGGCGAAGGCGGCGGCTGGTTCGGCAAGGGCATGTTCGAGACCAGCTATGTGCCGGAGATATTCTACGCCGCCGCCGCCTCCAATTACGCGCCCATCGGCGAGGTTATCCCGTCCGATTCGGGCAAGCTGTCGATGGCCATGCGCCGGCCCTTGGGCGTCATTTCGGTCATCAGCCCATGGAATTTCCCGGTCCTGCTCACCGGGCGCGGCATGGCCTTTGCCCTCGCGGCGGGCAACACGGTGGTGCTCAAGCCGTCCGAGGAAACCCCCTATTGCGGCGGCCTGCTGTTCGCCGAGGTCTTCGAAGAAGTCGGCATTCCCGACGGCGTCCTCAACGTCATCACTTGCTCCCGGGACAACGTGACCGAGGTCGGCGACGAGCTGATCGAAAATCCGCTGGTCAAGGGCATTTCGTTCACCGGCTCGACGGCGGTGGGCCGCCAGGTTGCCGCCCGCGCCGGCGCGCATTTGAAGAAATGCTGCCTGGAGCTGGGCGGCAAGGATGCGCTGATCGTTTGCGACGACGCCGATATGGACCGCGCCACCGGCGCCGCCAATTTCGGCAGCTTCATGCATCAGGGCCAGATTTGCATGTCGGTGGAAAAGATCCTGGTCCAGGAAAGCGTCTTCGATGAGTTCCTGAAGGGCTTTATCGAGCGCGCCTCCAAACTGAAAATGGGCGATCCGACCAAGGACAAAGCCAACGTCATCGGACCCCTGATCAACGACAAGCAGGCCAACAAATCGCGCGAACAAATCGCCGACGCGGTAGCCAAGGGCGCCGAGATTGTCCTCGGCGGCACCGTCAAGGACCGCTTTGTCGAGCCGACCATCCTGTTGGGCGTAACCCCGGATATGCGAATCTACCGGGAAGAAAATTTCGGCCCGGTGGTTCCGGTGATCCCGTTCAAAACCGACGAGGAGGCGGTGGCGATCGCCAACGATACCGAATACGGCCTGTCGTCCGGGGTTATCACCCGCGACGAATACCGGGGCCTGCGCATCGCGCGCCAGCTTGAAACCGGCATGTGCCATATCAATTGCTCGTCGGTCAACGACGAGCCGCACGCGCCGTTCGGCGGCTCCAAGGCGTCCGGCGTCGGCCGCCACGGCGGTCGCTGGGCGACCGAGACGTTCACCGAAACTAGGTGGATTACCATGGAGCGGGGCGGCCGCAATTTCCCGCCCGGCTTTTGAGAGGCGGGGATTTCGGCGAGCTTATTTTGGGTGAGGAAACGCGGCGCGAATATCGGGTCCTGAGACCCAAGCCGCAAAACCAGATGGGAATTTAAGATGTCTAGCGCAATCGGTTGGGTGATTTTTGCAGTCGTCGTTCTGGCAATTATCATTGTCGTTCTGGCGCGCTTCTATAATCGGGCGACCCGGGAAGTCAGCATCATCAAGACCGGTGTCGGCGGGCGCAAGGTGATCATGGATGGCGGCACCATCGCGATTCCCTATTTCCACGAAATCTCCCGGGTCAACATGCAGACCCTGCGCCTGCATGTTGACCGCTCCGGCAATTCCTCGGTGATCACCAAGGACCGCCTGCGCGTCGATGTGGGGGTGGAATTTTACGTGTCCGTCATCGCCGATCCGGACGGCATCGCGCGCGCCGCGCAGACCCTCGGCAACCGCACCTTTCAGGCGGACCAATTGGGCGAGTTGATCGAGGGCAAATTGATCGACGCGGTGCGCGCCGTGGCGGCGCGCATGACCCTCGACGAGTTGCACGAAAACCGCGGCAAATTTGTCGCCGAAGTGGGCGCCAGCCTTACCGACACCCTGGCGCGCAACGGCCTCGAGCTGGATTCGGTTTCGCTCACGGCCCTTGACCAGACGCCGTTCGCGGCCCTCGATGAAAACAACGCCTTCAACGCGGTCGGCATGCGCCGCCTGGCCGAGGTGGTGGCGAAATCGAAAAAAGACCGGGCCGAGATCGATGCCGATGCTGACGTATCGGTGCGCCGCGCCGCCATGGAGGCGGCCCGCCAGACCCTGGAAATCGATCTGCAGGAGCAGGAAGCCGAAATTTCCCAGATCCAGAGGATCGAGGAGTTGAAGGCCGCGCAATTGGCCGAGGTTGCAAAGCGCAAGGCCGACGGCGAGCGCGAAGCGGCGCACGCCCGCATCGAAATGGAAGAGAAAATCCGCACCGCCGATATCGCCCGCGAGCAAACCGTCCGCGCCGCCGAGATCACCAGGGACCGGGAATTGAAAGCCGCCGAGATCGCCAACGAATTGAATGTGGAGGTCGCCAACCAGGACCGCCAGATCGCCCTCGCGAAAAAATCCCAGGAAACCAACAAGGCCCGGGCGCTCGCCGATCTGACCATGGCCGACGCGGTCAAGGCGTCGGAACAGATTTCCACGGTCAAGCGCCTGTCCGAGGCCGAGCGGCGCAAGGAATTGGCGCTCATGGAAGCGGTGCAGAAGGCGGAAATCGCCGGCACCCATATGCGCATCCAGGCCAAGGCGGAACAGGAGACGGCGGGCGCCAAGGCCGCCGCCGCGCTGGAACTCGCAAAGGGCGACGCCGCCGCGCAAAATGTCCGGTCCGCGGCTAGAAAAACGGAAATGATCGCCGAGGCGGACGGCAAGCGCGCCCTCAACGAGGCCGAAAATACGATCAGCGACCGTCTGGTTGTGATGCGCATGAACCGCAACCGGCTGGAGGCGCTGCCCAAGATCGTCGCCGAAATGGTCAAGCCGGCGGAAAAAATCGAGTCGATCAAAATCCATCACGTGACCGGCCTCGGCGCCCGGCCGAGTGCGGGCGGCGGTGATGGCTCCGGCGACGGCGGGGGCGCCGGCGGCGGCAAGTCGGTCATCAACCAGGCCATCGATTCCATCCTCGACATGGCGGTGCAGATGCCGGCCCTCAAGAAGATCGGCGAGGAGATAGGCTTCACCGTCGATGGCAGTATCGCCGGCGCCGTTGAAGGCATGCTGGAAGCATCGGAAAAAGGCAAACCCGACACCGGCGGCCACTAGAACCCAGAGGGAAGTAAAGCCATGTCCGATACCAGCGACGAAGAATTCTTCAAACAACGGGGCTTTGGCCAGCGTCTCGGCTACGGAGACCGTCCGGCGCTGATCATCATCGATATGATCAACGCCTTTACCGACAAGGACATGCCCTTGGGCGCGCCGCTGGAAGATCAGATCGACGCCATCACGCCGCTGTTGGAGAGTGCCCACGCGCGCGGAACACCGGTGTTCTTCTCCACCGTGGCTTATGAATATGACGACCTCCGCGACGCCGGCATCTGGGGCTTGAAGATGAAAGGCTCGGCAACTTTACGCGCCGGAACGGCAAGCGTCGAGGTGGATGAACGATTGCCGGTGCTCGGCGCCGACACCATATTAAAGAAGAAATATGCGTCGTGCTTTTTCGGTACCGATTTTGTGGCGCAATTGAACGCGCGCTGCATCGATACGCTGATCATTACCGGCTGCACCACGTCGGGCTGCGTCCGCGCCACCGCCGTCGATGCGGTGCAATCGGGCTTCCGGCCGATGGTGGTGCGCCAGGCCGTGGGCGACCGCTCCCAAGCCGCCCACGATCAAAGCCTGTTTGACCTGGACGCCAAATATGCCGACGTGGTCGAGGTGGATGATGCGGTGAGCTATCTCAATAGCATCGGTGACAACAGCGGCAACTAGAGTGGTTCCGGACAGGGGGATGCCATGGAACATAACCGCTATGCGTTCTCGCCCATTGTCGACCGGGCGCCTCTGCGACTGCCGGGCGGCGCCCATGTGGGTCTTTGGGTGATCCCCAATATCGAACATTTCCTCCTCGGCAAGCCGTCCACCTCGATCACCGCGGCGACCATTAACTTCGATCCCGACGTGCTCAATTACGCCTGGCGGGATTTCGGCGTCCGCGTCGGCATCTGGCGGCTGATGGAGGTCATGGAAAAGCATGGCATCAAGGGCACCGTGGCCCTCAATTCCGACGTCTGTCTTCATTACCCCCGCATCATCGAGGCCGGCAACGAATTGGGCTGGGAATGGATGGGGCACGGGCGCAACAATTCGGAAATGATCACCGGCCTGGAAATCGAGGAAGAGCGCGCCATCCTCGCCGAAGTTTACGCGACCATCAGCGAGCATACCGGAACCAAGCCCCGGGGCTGGCTGGGACCGGCCCTGACCGAAACCCATAACACCCCCGATATCCTGGCCGAGACCGGCTTCGATTATGTGTGCGATTGGGTGAACGACGAGCAGCCCTATGAGTTGACGGTGAAATCGGGGCGCCTACTGTCGGTTCCCTATTCCATCGAAGTCAACGACATCCCCGCCTTCATCGACCGCGGCTGGAGCGCCGAGCAGTTCTATCAGACCATCGTCGATCAGTTCGACGTACTTTACGAAGACGGCGAGGCAGGCGGGCGCATCATGGCCATTGCCCTGCATCCATTCCTGATCGGCCACGGTTTCCGGTCGAAATATCTGGACAAGGCGCTTGGCTATATCACGGGCCATGACAAGGTCTGGCTGGCCACCGGCTCGGAAATCGCCGATTGGTACCGAGGCGAAAACGAGACCGTCGGCGAATATAATGCCCGCATGAAACGGCAAGCCGAAGCGCCGGGAGCGGCCTCTTGAAGGAGCAATTCATGCATCTGGGCCTGTTTATGATGCCGCTGCATCCGCCGGCGCGCACCCTGTCGGAAACCTTGGCGGAGGATACCGCAAAATCCATCTATGCCGACCAGCTCGGCTATGAGGAATTATGGATGGGCGAGCATTTCACGGCGACCACCGAGCCCTTTGCCGCGCCGATGATGTTCCTGGCCAATCTGTTGACCCAGACCAAGAATTTGAAATTCGCCACCGGCGTCATCAATCTGCCCAACCACCATCCCGCCGTGGTCGCCGGCGAGGTGGCGCAGTTCGATCATATGTCCGGCGGCAATTTCATTTTCGGCATCGGACCGGGCGGCCTGATCTCCGATTTCGAGCTGTTCGGCAACCTGGACGGCGACGTCCGTGGGCGCAAATTCACCGAGTGCATCGACATGATCCTGGATATCTGGGCCGGCGATCCGCCCTTCGATCTGGACGGCGAGTTCTGGTCGGTGAAAATCCAGGACGGCATCATCGACGCGTTGGGTATCGGCCACATGCCCAAGCCGCTGCAACGCCCGCACCCGCCCATTGCGCTCAGTATCGCCAGCCCCCATTCGGGCTCGGCGCGGCTCGCCGCCGAGCGCCAGTGGTCCATCGTTTCGGCCAATATCAGCCCGGTCTATTCGGTCAAATCCCACTGGGACATCTACGCCGCCGCGGCGCGCGCCGCCGGGCGCCCGGCGTCGGGCAAGCAATGGCGGGTGGCGCGCAATATGCTGGTGGCGTCGTCTGAAAGCGAAGCCGAGGACCGCGTTTTCCACGCCGATGCCGCCATCCGCTATTACTTCACCTATATGCACGGTGTCTTTTCGGCCATCGATTACCTGATCCTGGTGAAGCCCGATCCCGATATGGCGGACGCCGAGTGCACGCCTGAAGTGATCGTCCGGGAATGCGTCACCTGGGGCTCGCCGAAGACCGTCTTGGATAAGCTGGTGGCGTTCCGCGACCATGTCGGGCCGTTCGAAACGCTGCTGCTGACCGGCGCCGATTGGAGCGGTCCCAACGAAGCCTGGGAGCGGCAATCCATGCGCCTGCTGGCCGAAGAGGTGATGCCCAAATTCAACCAGCATGTTTCGGCCACCAAGGTCCCGGCTCATACCAAGGATCACTGATCCTTGGTATGAGGTCCCTCTAATCCTCCGCCAGCGTTTGCGGCGGCGCCGATTTGACCGCGCAGAGCCGCTGAATAACCGCCGGTTCGGGCCGCTGGACGATGCCGTGTTGATAGGCGATCACCGTGAGGGCCGGAGTGAAGGCGTCCAGCAACTCGCCCGGCTGCAACAAGAAATCCGGATTTTTCGGGCGCCCGTAGGCTTCGTTGCCGGCGGCGAAGGTCTGGTAGATAAGCACGCCGCCGTCCCGCAAGCTATCGGTCAAATGGCCGAACAGGGGCCGGTGCAGATAGTTGACGACCACGATGCCGGCAAATTCTTCCATCCCAAACGGCCAGCTTTCCGCCTCCAGATCAACCGCGACGATTTCGAGGCGTTGCTGGCCGGCCAGCTCGGATAAGCCCTCCACATTGCGGTCGGCGGCTGTCACCGTGTGTCCGGCCGCCAGCAAAATGCGGCTGTGGCGCCCGCGTCCAGCCGCCAGATCGAGCACCCGGCCGCCGTTCGGGATCAAGTTCATATGGCGCCGGACCCAGCCAGCGGGCGCGTTCAAATCATGGGTATCGCTCATGGTATTGGTATGTACCGAGGATGGCGTGAAATTTGCAAACACTTGGCAAGCGCCCCATATTGGGATACATCACGAATCAGGCAAGTGCCCCATCAGCGTCACAAGGGTGCGGACATGATACTGTATGAACTTCGATGCGCGAACGGCCATAATTTCGAAGCGTGGTTTCGGGACAGCGCCGCCTATGACACCCAGGCCAAGCGCGGCGAGGTGGAATGCCCGTCCTGTTCCGACACGGTTATCGAAAAAGCACCGATGGCGCCGCGCCTGTCGAAAGTAGGTCTGGAAAAATCGGGCCTTGCCGATAGGCCCACCCCGAAGCTGAAAACGCCCAAGTCGCCCGCCGAAAACCGCGCCCGCGAAGTGGCCAAGGAAATCCTCACAGCGATGAAAAAAGTCCACCAGCATGTGGAGGAAAATTGCGACTATGTGGGCGACAAATTCGCCGACGAGGCCCGCGCCATCCACTATGGCGAGGCCGAGGAGCGGGGCATTTACGGCGAAGCCACGTCCGACGAAGCCAAGGGGCTGGAGGAAGAGGATATTCCGGTTCAGCGCCTGCCTTTCGGACCGCGCCGGGATTCCTGATTTTCCCTATTCGCCGCCCGGCTTGGCGGCGGCCAGCATATAGTTGACCCCCAAATCCTTGCTCAGCGTCCAGTCGCCCTCCAGCGGCGCGTAGGATATTCCGGTGAAATCCGACACCTCGAGCCCGGCCCGGCGCAAATACGCGGCAAACTCGGACGGGCGCACGAATTTGCGCCAATCGTGGGTTCCGGGCGGTACCCAGCCGAGCACATATTCGGCGGCGATCTTGCCCAGCACCAGGGATTTCAAGGTCCGGTTCAAGGTGGCGCCAATGAACAGGCCGCCGGGCCGGATCAGGCGCACCGAGGCTTCGATAAAAAGCCCTGCATCGACCGTATGCTCGATCACCTCCATGGATATCACCGCGTCGTAAACTTGCTCGCCTTCGGCCAGGGATTCCGGCGGCGCATTGACGTAGGTAACGCTCAGCCCGGACGTGCCGGCGTGGCGGCGCGCGATTTCGATGGAATCCGATGACGCATCGATACCGGTAACCTCGGCGCCGAGCCGCGCCAAGGGCTCGGTGATCAATCCGCCGCCGCAGCCGATATCGATGATCGCCAGACCGGTTAGGGGCGTCCGCCCGCCCGCCGCGATGCCGAAATGCCGCCTCAGCCGGTCCAGGATATAGTGCATGCGCGCCGGATTGATCCGGTGCAGGGCCTTGAAATCCCCGTCTTCATCCCACCATTGCCGCGCCAGATCATCGAAATGGCTGATTTCGTCTCCCGATACGCTCGAACGCGCGCCTGTTGCCTGGCTTGGCGGGTTCATTTCCGTGCCTCTGATATAATCTCGAGCCGGCGCCCTCGCTTGCCATGGCACCGGCATAAAGAGTATGTATACGCGCGCCCGCATTTCGGCAACTCGGAACCGGACCGCTCTTTGGACAGATCGATTTCCGCTGAGCGGCATTTTTTTGTTCCTTCCCCTAAAGGGAAGGGCCTGCGGGAGCGTAATCGGCTTAAGTAATTGATATGGCACGAATTGTAGTAAAATTCGGCGGGACATCCGTCGCCGACGTCGATCGCATCAAGGATGCGGCGCTGCGCATCAAGGCGGAAGCCGATGCCGGTACCGAAGTGGTGGCCGTGGTCTCGGCGATGGCCGGGGTCACCAACCAGTTGGTCGCGCTGACCAATCAAATGGGCGCCCTGTTCGACGCACGGGAATATGACGCCATCGTCGCCACCGGCGAGCAAAGCAATGCCGGGCTGATGGCGCTGGCCTTGCAAACCCTCGGGGTTCAGGCGCGCTCCTGGCTTGGCTGGCAAATTCCCATCCGCACCGACGGCGTTCACGGCAAGGCGCGCATCACCGGCACCGAGACCGACGAGCTGGAACGGCGCTTAGGCACCGGCGAGGTTGCGGTGGTGGCCGGTTTTCAAGGTTTGGGACCGGATGGCCGCATCACCACCCTGGGCCGGGGCGGATCGGATTTGACGGCGGTGGCCCTGGCCGGTGCCCTTGGCGCCGAGCGCTGCGATATCTATACGGATGTGGACGGCATCTATACCTCCGATCCCCGCATCGTGGCCAAGGCCAAAAAACTGGCCTATGTCACCTATGAGGAAATGCTGGAAATGGCGTCGCTGGGATCGAATGTGTTGCAGACCCGGTCGGTGGAACTGGCCATGAAACATGGCGTTAGGATCCAGGTGCGCTCCGCCTTTTCAGGCGCGCCCGGAACCTTCGTTGTCAACGAGGATGAGATCGTGGAACAGCAAATCGTGGAACAGCAAATCGTGAGCGGCATATCGGACAGCAAGGACGATGCGAAGATCACGCTTCTAAGGGTCGCCGACAGGCCGGGCGTGGCGGCGGGCATCTTCGGCCCCCTCGCCGAGGCCGCCATCAATGTGGATATGATCGTCCAGAATGTGTCCGAGGACGGCAAAACCGATTTGACTTTCACGGTGGGCAAATCCGATCTCGAAATGGCGGCCGGATTGTTGCGGGATAATCAGGCCAAGATCGGTTACGACGAATTGATCCAGGATGCGGACGTGGTCAAGGTATCGGTGGTCGGCGTCGGCATGCGCAGCCACGCCGGCGTCGCCCAGAAGATGTTCCAGACACTGGCCGACAAGGGCATCAATATCCAGGTTATCACCACCTCCGAGATCAAGGTCAGTGTTTTAATCGCCGGTGAATATGGGGAACTGGCGGTGCGCGCCTTGCATACGGCCTATGGTCTCGACGGCGATTAGTGCGATGATGCCGTCGATGCAGATGAATTGCGCATATATTGCGGATACCAGGCGGGCGTAGCGGAGCTTCCGTATGGCGCGCAGTCCGATCATGTCCGGATCACGCAGGTTGCTGGCGCGCGTCCGCGACACCATGGCCGGTGCCGGGACCGCGCAGGAACGCCTCGATGGCATCGCCACCACCATCGCCGCCGACCTGGTCGCCGAGGTGTGCTCGATTTATGTCCTGCGCGCCGGCGAAGTGCTGGAGCTGTTCGCCAATACCGGCCTGACCCCCGAAGCGGTGCATCTGACCCGGCTGAGTATCGGCGAGGGTTTGATCGGCATTATCGCCCAGCGCGCCCGGCCCATGGCCCTGACCAACCTGCAGGATCATCCCGCCTACGCCTACCGGCCGGAAACCGGCGAGGAACGCTACCATTCCCTGGCCGGAGTTCCGATCCTGCGCGATGGCCGCGTGACCGGCGTGCTGGCGGTGCAGAACCGGACCCAGCGCCAATATACCGAAGAAGAGCTGGAGACCCTGGAAACCATCGCCATGGTGGTCGCCGAATTGATCGCCGGCGGCGGCCTGATTTCCACCGACGAGTTGCAGGCCATCGAAGGGTTGACCATGCTGCCGGTCAGCGTCGAGGGGGTGCGCCTCAATGGCGGGCTGGCGATCGGCACGGCGCTCCGCCACGAGCGGCGCATTTCCATCGACAAGCTGGTCGCCGAGGACACCGAGGACGAAAAACGCCGCTTCGCCGGCGCCCTTGGCGAGATGCACGGCGCCATCGACAAGATGCTGGCGGCGTCCGATGTGGCCAGCGGCGGCGAGCACCGGGACATTCTGGAAACCTACCGCATGTTCGCCGAAGACGCCGGCTGGCTGGCGCGCATTCACGAAGCCATCGATACCGGGCTGACCGCCGAAGCCGCAGTCATCAAGGTGCGCAACGATACCCGCGTCCGCTTCCGCCAGCAGACGGATCCGTACCTGCGCGAGCGACTGCACGATTTTGAAGATCTGGCCAACCGCCTTTTGATGCATTTGGCCGGCGATCCCGACCCGGCGCCCAAATCGGGAGGCGCCAAGGACATCATCCTGTTCGCCCGCAATATGGGTCCGGCCGAGCTTTTGGACTATGACCGCTCGCACCTGAAGGGCCTGGTTCTCGAGGAAGGCTCGGCCACCACCCATGTGGCCATCGTCGCCAAGGCCCTCGATATCCCGGTGATCGGGCGCGCCGCCGACGTCATGGGGGCGGTTGAAAACAACGACCGGGTGGTGCTCGACGGCGATAATGCGGAGGTGCATATCCGCCCCTCGGAAGAAACCCTGCAGAGCTTTTCCGACACCTTGAACCAGCGCCAGCAAAGAATTGCAGCCTATTCGTCGCTACTGGATGTGCCCGCCGAAACCAAGGACGGGATCAGAATGTCCTTGAGCATCAATGCCGGATTGTTCATCGATGTTCAGAATATGAAGGATACCGGGGCCGATGGCATCGGGCTCTATCGCACCGAGATTCCGTTCATGGAAAGCAACGACTTTCCCGATGTGGATCGTCAGGCGGAATTGTACAAACGCGTTATCGATGAATCGGCGGGCCGGCCGGTGATATTTAGGACCCTGGATGTGGGCGGCGACAAGGGTCTGCCTTACTGGAAGGTCGATGAGGGGGAAAACCCGGCCATGGGATGGCGCGCCGTGCGCGTCGCCCTCGACCGGCCGGTGCTGTTGCGCCATCAATTCCGGGCGCTGATCCGCGCCGCCGAGGGCCGCGATCTCAAGATCATGTTTCCGATGATAACCGAGGTCGCCGAGTTCGACTCCCTGCGTGAAATTTTGATGCGCGAGTTAAAAACGGCGGAACAACGCGGCCGCAAGCTGCCCGGGAAATTGGAAATCGGCACCATGCTGGAAGTGCCGGCGCTGGCATTTCAGATGAAGGCGCTCCTGCAACGGGTTGATTTCGTGTCCGTCGGCTCGAACGATTTGTTTCAGTTTCTGTTTGCTTCCGACCGCGGCAGCCCGCTTCTCGCCGACCGCTATGATCCCCTGTCGCCGCCGGCGCTTAACCTCTTGGGCGATCTGGTTCGCCAGTGCGACGATGCGGGTATTCCCATTAGCCTTTGTGGTGAAATCGCTGGCCGTCCACTCGACGCCATGGCGCTGGTCGGGCTTGGATTTCGTAATCTGTCCATGGCGCCATCGGCCATCGGGCCGGTAAAGGCCATGGTCAGAAGCCTTTCGGCCGGTGACTTAAAGCGCTATCTGGATATTTTGCTGCAATCCCACGAACACTCCTTGCGCGAAAAATTGCGGGAATTTGCGGTCGATCACGGCGTCATCATTTAACACCGCACTTTAGGGTAACACCTGCCGGCGGCGCCGCGAGAAATAAGCCCAAAAGAATCTTGTGGGAATGCGTATTTGTCTATAAATTAGCAGATTAATTATAATCAATTGAATTTTCAGAATAATCGTGTGATTGCAGACAGTTAACAAAGGCATTTACGCGATTGGACTGGAGTAATCGGCACACCTATCGGGCGGCAGCCCTTTTGCCGGTATTCGATTGCCGCAAATGAAGCCGAAAGCGATTCGATGAACGATTCTATGCATCCGGAAATGACACCGGCATCAGACGCAAATTCCGGCGCCGCCGTCGGGGCGTTTTTGCGCGCCTCGCGCCTTCGCCGCGGCGAGGACCTGGCCGAAGTGGCGTCCGAATTGCGCATCCGCAATGTCTATCTGGAAGCCATTGAGGATGGCCGTTTCGATCTGTTGCCGGGTAACACCTACGCGGTCGGGTTCATCCGGACCTATGCCGAGTATCTTGGCCTCGATGGCAACCGGGTGGTCGAACGCTACCGGGATGAGATCATCGCTGACGGCGCCGAGCAAAGCCTGACCTTCCCGACGGTGGTTCCCGAAAACGGCATCCCGCGCGCGGCCATGATGATGATCGGGTTTCTGGTTGTCGCCGTTGGCTACGGCGCCTGGTTTTTCCTGAATTCCGCGAACCAGTTTCAAGTGGCGGTGGTCGAGCCGGTGCCCGAGCAAATCCAGCGCGACGTGGGCAGCGCGGCGGCCGGGCCGCAAGTGACCTCGCGCGCCGCCGAGCCCAGCCAACCGGCCAGCGCCGCCGCCGCGCCGGTGGAGGCAAGCCCCGCCGCGCCGCCGCCCGCCACGGTCACCGAGACAACGGAAATCGCGCCGGCGCAGGCCAGCGAAGACAAGCCGAAGGAACAAAATCCGCTCGACAAAATTGCTGAAACCATTGCCGCCGCAACCGCTTCTCAATCGGTGCCCGATACGCCGGCCAGCCCGGCGTCCGAGATCGGCGGTACACCGGCGGAGGTCCAGCCTGTCCAGCCGGAGCCTGTCCAGCCGGAGCCGGCCCAGCCGGAGCCGGTACAGGCAGCCGTGCCGCAGCCGCAGCCGGAACCCGTAGCTGGATCGCCGTCCACGGACACGGCCGAACCGGCAAAGGTGGAAACGCCCACCGCTCCGGAGCAAACGGCTGCCAATCCGCCGGTACCAGAACCAACGTCCGAACCGGCTACAGCGGCCGCGCCTGACGCGTCTACCGCACCGCCTGAGCCTGCCGCGGTTGCCGCGCCCGAACCGGCCGCTCCGCCCGAACCGGCCGCACTGCCCGCCGAACAGCTTGCCGCCCTGCCCGGCGGAACCGATGCCCGCCCAGGAACGGACCAGGGATCGAGCCAAGGATCGAGCCAAGGATCAGACCAGGCGCCTGCCGCGCCCCCGGCCGATGCAACCAGTACCGCATCCCCGAGCCCGGCGCCGGCGGCGGAACCGGCCCCGGAAGCGCAACCAGCGCCACCGCCGCAAATCGTTATCCGGGCGGTCATCGATAGTTGGATTCAGGTGCGCGATATTGAAGCCAACCAATTGGTGATGACCAAGCTTTTGCGCAGTGGCGATACCTACGTGGTTCCGGCGCGGCGCGGCCTCAGTCTTTTGACCGGCAATGCCGGCGCCCTGGAAATCGAAGTGGATGGCAAATTGGTTCCGTCGATCGGACCGGTGGGCACCGTCCGCCGCAACGTGGCGCTCGACGCGGAAAAGCTGACCAGCGGCACGGCCATCACGCAATAGTCCAGCGGTTTCGCAATCGGTTTCGAATGCCGGGTAATCGCCGGCAGATTTTCTTCCATCGACCCCTCCAGTTAGGGCATTATCAGCGCATGGCGAAATTGAAACCCGTTCGCGGCACCCAGGATGTGCTCCCCGGTGAGAACCGCCAGTTGCGGCATGTGGAGCGCGTCGCCTTCGATGTCGCCGAGCTTTATGGCTATGGCGAGATCTCGACGCCCATATTCGAGTTCACCGATGTTTTCTCGCGCACCCTCGGCGACACCTCCGACATCGTCACCAAGGAAATGTACAGCTTCAAAGACCGGGGCGGCGAAGGCATTACGCTGCGCCCGGAAGGCACCGCCGGCGTTGTCCGGGCGGTCATGTCGGGCGGTCTGAGCCAAGACCTGCCGCTCAAATTTTTTTACCGCGGCCCGATGTTCCGCTACGAGCGCCCGCAAAAGGGCCGCCGCCGACAGTTTGGCCAGGTCGGCGTCGAACTGATCGGCGTCGCCGGGCCGCTCGCCGATATCGAGGTGATTGCCCTCGGCCATCAGTTTCTGGAACAGCTCGGCGTCGGCGCCAACGTGACCTTGGAATTGAACACCCTCGGCGACACGACAAGCCGCGCCGCCTTCCGGGACCGGCTGGTCGACTATCTGCAAGGCTACGCGGATAAACTGTCCGATGACAGCCGCGAAAGGTTGCGGCGGAACCCCTTGCGCATTCTGGATTCCAAGAACGAAGGCGACCGCAAGGTGATCGAGAATGCCCCGAATTTGAGCGAATGCCTGAACCGAGAATCCCGCGTATTTTTCGATAACGTCAAATCCGGCCTCGACAAGCTGGGGATCGCATTTGAGATCAACCATCGCCTGGTACGCGGGCTGGATTACTATTGTCATACCGCTTTCGAATTCACCACCAACGATCTCGGCGCCCAGGGTACGGTTCTGGCGGGCGGGCGTTATGATGGCTTGTTCGAGCAGATGGGCGGCCGCGAAACTCCCGGCATCGGATGGGCGGCGGGGGTCGAACGATTGGCGCTGCTGACCGGCGAGACGCAACCGGCGCCGCGCCTGGTGGCGGTGGTCCCGGTGGGCGAGGCGGCGGAAGCGGCGGCCCTCGATCTGACCCAGGAGCTGCGCCGCTCCGGCGTTGCCGTCGATCTTGGCTATTCCGGCAATGTGGGCAAACGCATGAAGCGCGCCGGCAAACTCCAGGCGCGCTGGGCGGTGCTGCTCGGCGAT
>JAYGEH010000140.1:0-18666 GCA_046582475.1 Rhodospirillales bacterium | reverse complement strand
CATGGCACCCGTTCACAGCCTCAAATCGGCGAAGGTCAAATAATGTCGTGAAGCTTTTAGCGGTGTCGCTTATAGTCCCAGTCATTCTGTTCCACCGAATTAAATAGGTGTTCCAATGTTCGATACATCAACCCTGGAAAGCTTTGTTACCAGCGCGTCCTTTACCGTCGATGACGGCGAGGTGCCGGTTACCATCGCCAACCCGCCCGGCAACTCCGGCGATCAGCGCAAGGGCGCCGTCGCCGAGCATGAAATCACGGTCCATGACGTGCGCTCCATCGCCGATCAATTCGATATGGACCGCGAAGGGTTCGCCTTTATGAATTGCACCTCGGAGATGAAGGATTTCTTCGACGAAGAGGAGGTGCGCAGCGTCTATTACCCGGAGATGGAAAATCTGGTGGCCGGTGTCACCGGCGCCTCCAAGGTGGTTGTGTTCGATCACACCATCCGGGTAGCCGATGAAGCCAAGCGCGATAAATTGAAATTGCGCCCGCCGGTGCGCGCCATGCACAATGATTTCACCATTCCCGCTGCCGAGCAAAGGGTGCGCGATTTGCTACCCGCCGACGAGGCCGAGGCACGCCTCAAAAAACGCTTCGGCTCGATTAATGTTTGGCGGCCGATCAAGGGGCCGGTGGTCATGCTGCCCCTCGGCGTTTGCGGCTGGGACAGTCTGGCCGACGCCGATATGATCGTTTCGGAACGGCGCTACCAGGACAGGATCGGCGGCATTTTGAGCCTCGCCTATAATCCCGATCAGCGCTGGGTCTATTTTTCCAATATGCAGCGCCACGAAGTGGTTTTACTGAAATGCTATGATTCCCTGACCGACGGCACGGCGCGCTGGACCGCCCACGGCACCTTCGATATTCCCGGCACGCCCGCCGACGCGGCGCCCCGGGAAAGCATCGAAATCCGGACCATGATGTTCTGGGACTGAGGGCATTGCCGGGAACCAAGCGAGGCGAAAATGATTGAAGTTGCCAATGTGCACCATGTGAATATCGACGTCCGCGATGTGGACCGCTCGGTGAAATTTTATGAAGAGGTGTTGGGCCTGAAAGACGGCCCGGCCCCGAAAACCAGCCGGCCTTTGCATTGGGTCTATGCCGGCGATTTCCCGATCATCCACATATCCCAGTCGGGCGCCGACAAGGGCGACGCTCCCAAAAATAGTGAAATATTCCAGCATATCGCCTTTCGCATAACCGACCATGATGCGGCGAAGCAAAGGATTGAGAAGCTCGGTATCGAGTATCGCTTGGCCGCGAACGAAAAATTTTCGGTGCGGCAGATATTTTTCGACGATCCCGACGGCGTCACCATCGAATTGATCGAGGTGGGCGGACCAAAATCTTAGCCGCCATTTAAAATATCTTCAGGAGAATTTTCCAATCATGGGACAAAGATACGAAAAAATTCTGGGGACCATTGGCAACACCCCGGTTGTCAAAATTAACAGGTCGGCGCCCGCCAATGTGAACCTGTTCTTCAAAATTGAAGCCTTTAATCCCCTGGGACCGGTCAAGGACCGCCGCGTCCTCGGCGTGATCGAAGAGGCGGAGAAATCCGGCGCGCTTCAGCCCGGCCATCCCGCCTTCAAGCCGCACCCCATGCAGGGCTGGAGCCCGGACTTCGTTCCGAAAATCACCGGTGACGTGATCGACATGAATGTGATCGACAAGCTGATCACCATCGCCGGTCCCAATGCCATGAAATGCGCCCGCGAATTGGCGACCAAGGAAGGCATTTTCGTCGGCATCTCGGCGGGCGCCACCTTGGCCGGCGGGCTCGAAGTTTGCCAAGAGGCCGCCGACGGCGCCAATATTCTTTGCATGCCGCCCGATACCGGCGAGCGCCATCTGAGCACGCCGGTGTTCGCCGAAATCGAAACCGACATGAACGACAAAGAGCGGGAAATATCCCGATTGACACCCGGCTTTTATCTGCAAGCGGCCGGATGAACCCTTAAGGAGGCAGCCATGCCAGGACCCGATACGATGACCCAGTCGAAAACCAATGTCAGCGGTCCGCCGAAATTCAAATCCGTCGATCATCTCAGCGTACCGTACCGCGATCTGGAAGAAGCCATCCGCTTTTACCGGGACGTATTGGGCGGCGAGCTTGTGGTGCAGGAGGCGGCCTTTGCCCTTTTCAACATCGCCGGAACACGCATCGGAATCGGCTCGGCGGGCTGCTCCTTTATGGAGGAACATTCCGAGTATCCCCATTTCGCCTTCCTCGCGGACGCCGAGACGATGACCCATACGAAAGAATGGCTTGCCGCTTGCGGCGTGCCCAGCTCGAACTTTTGGACGCGCCAGGGAATTGAAACCTTGATGTTCTTCCGCGATCCATCGGGCAATGTGATCGAGCTGTTCTGCGAAAAAGGCTTCGAAGGCGCCGCCGATTTGCCGCGCGGCGTGGCGCGCGGGCATGGCACCACCATCGATATCGATGCGCTTAGCTATGACAGTTGGAGACTGCCCGGCGCTTAACGTAACCGATGCTGATTTTGTATCACTTTTGGAGTTCTACCTGCTCCCGGCGGGTGCGTATCTGCCTTGCCGAAAAGCAAATCGAATGGCAAAGCCGGCATATCGATATCACCAAGAAGATGGACAATCTGGAACCCTGGTATTTGGCGCTGAACGCCAATGGGGTGGTGCCGACCATCGATCACGACGGCAATGTGGTGATCGAAAGCAACGTCATAATCCAGTATCTGGATGAGGTTTTTCCGGGCCCGGCCCTGACCCCCGAGGATCCCTTGCGCCGCGCCAAGATGCGCGAAATGCTGGATAAGTTCGAGCATGTGGTGCACGCCAATATCAATACCATCAGCTATAACCGGCGCCACCTGCCGAGGGTCAGCCACCTTTCCGAAGACGAGCAAAGGGAATTGATCCTGCGCATCGGCAATCCCGACCGGCGCCAGCGCATGCTGGAGCGCTTGGACGCCGGCGTATCGGCCGAGGCCGAAGCCCGCGCCGAGTCGCGTCTGGCCGATATCCTGGATGAAATGGAAGCCATGCTGGCGGGCGGCGACTGGCTGCTTGGGCAATTCAGCCTGGCCGATATTTCCATTGGGCCGTATTTGGAGCGGATCGAAGCCAACGGCCTCGACCGCCTCGCCGATTATTCAGCGCGGCCCAGGCTCGGCGCCTGGTGGCAGCGGATGCAGGCGCGCGCCGGCGTCATCGAAGCTTTCGCTTATCCCAACCCGGACGCTTAAATTCGCATGCTGGGCGGTATCCTTGCACTGTTGTCGGCGGCCAGCTTCGGGCTGAACGATGTCGCCATCCGCCGGGGCGTGCTCACCGGTACGCCGTTTCAGGCGATGGCCATCTCGTTGCCGGTCGGCGTGCTGGTATTCCTGATCGGCGCGCTGATCGCCGGGACGGCGGGGTTGATGTTGGCGTTTTCTCCGGCGGCGTATCTGTTCTTGGCCCTGGCCGGCATCGTGCATTTCGTCTGGGGGCGCTATTGGAGTTACAGCGCCATCCGGGCCCTGGGTACCAACCTGGCCGGGCCGGTCCAGCAAACCACCCTGATCGTATCGTTGGGCGGCGCGGTGTTGTTTCTGGATGAAGTATTGACGCCGCTGCGCTTGCTCGGCATCGGCCTTATTGTTCTCGGGTCCCTGGCCATCCTGAAAACCCGAAAAGCAAGACAAGGCGGCAGCCAGGCGGTGATAGAAGACGCGAATTCCGTACCCAGGTTCGAGCCCAAATATTTGCAAGGCTATATCTTCGCCGCGCTCTCGGTCTTGGGCTTCGGTTCCTCCTCGGTCTTCGTGCGCGCCGCCTTGGAAGGCTCCAGCCCCGGCGCCGGATTGCCGGGCGGCGTGATCTCCTACCTGGCGGCCACGGCGGTCATCGCGGTCACGCTCCTCGGGCGCCGCCGGCGGGCCCATATGCTGGCCGTCGACGCGCGCTCGCTCCGCTGGTTTTCTTTTTCCGGCGTCCTGGTCTGCCTGTCGCACATGTTCCGTTTCATGGCGCTCGCCATCGCCCCGGTGACGGTGGTGGCGCCGCTGTTGCAGACGCTGATTATCTTCCGGGTCATCTTCGGCTGGTTCCTCAACCGGAGCCACGAGGATTTCAGTTTCCGGACCTTGTTGGGGATTTTCATCTCCCTGCTCGGCGCCTTCACTCTTGCCATCAGCGCCGATTTCGTGATCGCAAATGTGCCGATGTCTGATATATTGGTGGATATCATCGGCTGGCAATGGCCTTAAGGAGTTTCATTATGGAAGCCAAACCTAAGAAAGCCCGCGCCGTGGGTATCAACCATGTGGTTCTCGAAGTCGGCGACTTGGATGAAGCGCTGGAATTTTACGGCGCCATCTTCGAGTTCGAGTTGCGCGGGCGCGGCGAGACCAACGCCTTTATCGATTTGGGCGATCAGTTCATTCAGCTGACCCTGTCGGAAAACACGACCCCCGACGCGCGCCGTCATTTCGGCTTCGTGGTCGATGACCGCGAACCGGTGACGGCGGCGCTGGACGCGCTCGGCGTCGAATTGATCACGCGCATGAATTTTCATGACCCGTGGGGCAACCGCATCGAGGTGGTGCCCTATGACGATATCCAGTTCACCAAGGCCGATCACGTGCTCCGCGGCATGGGACTGGATGGCTTGCAAAAAACCGAAAACGCGCAGGGCCAGCTTGCCGAAAAGGGCATGGCGGTAGCGGCCGAATAGGCGCTAATCCTAGGGCCCGGCGATCAAGGCGCTGTTGGCGCGGACGTTGGCGGCGAGGATGTGCAGCAGCTTGGCGATAAACGGCTTGGCGGACTTGCCGTCGTTGGACGGCGCCGCCGTTTGAACGATCTTTCCCATCACTGATTCTTGGTATTAACGCAATTGCCGCATATTCAGTCCGGCAGGATGGCATTGATAATCACCGTGGCGCCGCCGCTGGTCTCTTGCAGTGCGTTTTCCAGAGCCGCTTTGAACGCGCCGTAGGTTTCGGCGCGCACGCCCGAGATGCCGAAATGGCTGCCTAGCTGCTCATAGTCCGGACCCTGGATTTCGATGCCCATGGTCAACTCGGTGGCGGCCACCATGCCGTCCGGATAGTGATGCACGTGGCCCTGGCGCATGGCCTTGTAATGGCCATTGTTCATGACCACCACGATGATCGGCAGGTTGTGCTCGCGCGACGCGCCAAAGGCCGGCAGCACCGGATTGTAAAGCAGCCCGCCGTCGCCGATGAACAGCACCACCGGGCGCTCCGGCGCCGCCAGCTTGACGCCGAGGGCCAGGCCCAGACCCTGGCCGAGGGCGCCGCCGGTGTGCCGGAACAGGGTTTGCGGGGCGGTCATCGGCAGGTGCTTCCGCAAGGGCGGGAAATGGGTGATGGTTTCATCCACATAGATGGTTTCGGCGGGCATCACGGCGTGCATGGCGGCGGCGATGGAAGCCGGACCGAGCCCGCCCTCGGCGGCGGCGGCGTCGCGCTCGCCTTGCAGCGCGTTCATGGCCTTGGCGCTTTCCCCGGCCCATTTGGCGCGCCGCGCCGCTTTGGCGTTTGCGTCGATGCCAGCTTGGAGCATGGGAGTGAGGGCGGCCAGGGTGGCGGCGATATCGCCCTCCAGGTAGGCGTCGGCGTGCAGGTCCTGATAGATCAGCCACTCCTTGTGCGGGTGATCGCCGATGGCGACGATTCTGCCCGGGCTCGGGCGCTGCTTGGGCGGATACCAGGGCGTCCGCCCGCCCACCAGGATGACCAGGTCGGCGTCGGCCAGATGGCCGTAAGCATCGATGCCCTGCCACAATTCGTGGTCGGTGGGGAAATTGGCGTAGGACGTGCCGCGCCCGCCGATAACCGGGATGGCGGCGGCTTCGGCGAAGGCCACCAGGGCGGGGAACGCAGCCGCGTCGCGGCCCGAATGATCGGTGACGATCACCGGGTTCTTGGCAGCGGCGATGTCCGCGGCGAGGGCTTCCAGTTCGGCCAGCGCCGCCTGGGTCCGGGGCGCCGGCGGCACCGGGCGCAAGGCGCCCCCCGGCTCCCAGTCCTCGAGCATATGTTCCAGCGGCACGTCCAGATAGATCGGCCCTTGCGGCGCCCGCTGGGCCATCTCGCCGGCGCGGATGACGCATTGATAGAGCGTCGGGGCCGAGGGCACGTGCGACGCCCATTTCACGAACGGCGCCACCAGCTTGTCGGCGCCGCCGGGGCTGACGCCGCCGTACCATTGCGGCTCGATCGCCAGGTCGGGATCGGCGCCGAGGGTGATCGACTCGCCGGACATGACCAGCATCGGCACTTCCGCCTGCATGGCGCAGCGGATGCCCATGGCGCCCTGCAGCAAGCCGACCCCGGCATGCACCAGCACCGCCTGCGCCTGGCCGGTGATCCAGGTGTAGCCGGTGGCCATGGCGACGGCGAGGGCTTCGTGCCAGCATTGGATATAGTCCGGCCCGTGGTTCTTTTCGTGCTTTTGCCGGGCCAGGGCTTCCCAGACCGGCGACCATTCGGAGCCCGGCGAGGATATGACATATTTGATGCCGAGATTGCGGAACGCCTCGACGATGGCTTCGCCGCCATCCTGATAATTTTTCATGTCATTCCCCTTGCGATTTGATTGTGGGATTTGATGCCAGGCGCTGCCGCCACGCGCTTCGACCATCATAGCCGCCGCCTCGGGGAGCGGCAATGCGCCGGGCCGACCCAACGACCGCGGTGCCAAGATCGACGCCGGTCTGGCCAACATTGGGGTTGGGGGTGTCCCCCAAAAATGCCCCCTGGGCCATCCCCAGACCGGCTGGGCACGTTTGGTGCGACATGCAACACGCCAAATAACATTAACATTGTTGTCATTTATGCACATTTGTTAACATTCGGGGACATTTTCCGCCGCCGCCGCTGCATCGGCTTCTTCGTCCAGCAGGGCGAGAAATTCCATATGGCCCCGGTCCGATCCATAGGCCGTATTCGCCGCGCCCAGATGCGCCGCGCCGGACCGGCCGCTGCGGGGCAGGATGGAGCCGCCGACGATCAGCCCGGCGATGCGCGCCTGCAACTCGACCACCTGCAACACGGTGCCGGTATCGCCGGCATCGAGGCCGGTCTGGTAGACCGGCTCCAGCTTGTCCAAAAGCTCGCGCGCCGCTTCGGCCCGCAACGCTGCGTGTTCGCTATGAAATTCGCCGATACGCTCCGCCACTTCGGGGTTATGCAGCATTCTCGACGCCTGGGATGCCGCGCCGGCGGCGCCATAGCCCGCCTGGCGCGCCGCCAGCGCCCCTTTGGCGCCGCCCGCATAGGCGCGGCAAATGGCTTCCTGCCTCGAATTGAGGGTCATTTTGGTCTCCTGATTTTGTAAAGAAGTCGATATATTATACATATAATAATCATGAAAATTAATGTTATTTTCTAATATTATAATTAAAGGTTGATATTTGTTCCCTTTATATACTATAATGGTGTATTGATAACCCAGGCGAGGATATTTCCATGATCACTTATTTCGAAAATCACAAACCGCTGCGCCGGCCGCTCAACCAACCCCGCCGCCTGCCGCCCGGCCAGCCACGGCGCCGGTCCGGCCGCCAGGATCGCAAGAACGGCGCGGTCGATCTCCGCAGACTGGACGGCGTGCTCCAGGACTTGGGCTTCGCCCCGAAACCCCATCCGACGATATTCATCGAGAACGAACCGGAGGCGGTGTTCGACGGTCTGGAAAAGTTCCAGAAATCGAACGGACTTAACGTTGACGGCGCGGTCAAGAACAAGGACAGCGAAACCGGCACCGCGCTTAATAAGGCGATGGCGGAGTTTTATGAGTCGGGGGACCGGAGGCAGGCGGCCAGGACACAAGAGGCGCAGCGGCCGAAAATGCCAGGGGATATTGATGAGAATGACCCTCGCATAATCGCCATTGATCGACGGATAAAAGCACTCCAAGACAGAATCGTGGCGATATACCGAGCCATTATTGCTGCGGAGAATCAGGAGGAGAAAGATAGGCTTATAGAAGAAAGAGAGCGTATCGAAGATCAAGTTGACGAGCTTTTGCGTGAACTAGAGGTTATCAGGGGAGAAGAAGGCGACGCCTAACGCTTGTTTCAACGGAAATTCAGTTTCAACCGCTCCATCTTCGCCACCCCTTCGCGAACCGATTTTACGCACCTGTCGGCCAACGCGTTTGCCGCCATGCGCTCAGTTTCGGTGGCCCTTAGATACCAGAAGCGCGCCGCCCGCTTTGCGCCTTCTTCGCCAAGGTCGGCGGCGGCAAGCCTGCGTGCGAACTGATTGACCAGGCGGGACTGGCTTTTATCGGTAAAAAGGCAACCGAGGAAGCGGTATGTGCTCTGGGTTCGGGCCAGTAAGTGGTTGAATTTTTCGCCCAACCAGGCAACAGAGCGCTCCAAATCGCCAAAATCGTCCCCGTAGAAATCAATAATCCGCCCGATGTAGACGGGATCGGTGACCGCTGCCTTGGCAAACCAGTTCTCGGCGATGGCGAAATCCTGTTTCACGCCCGCGCCGCGCGCATAGCTTTTGCCTAGTTCGAACTGCGCCGCTGCATCGCCGGCTTCGCCGCGCTCGACCAACGAATTGTGAGACGCCGAGACGCAGGCAGTCAATGCGAGGAAAAGAGCGAGAGCGATAAAACGATGCATTTCTGGGCGCCTCAATTGTTATGGCGATTACAAGTACATTAAAGGAAAACGGGAGAAAATTGGTGCGAAATCGTTTGTATGTATCCCGGTGAAATAATTCTAGCGCCAAGCCCGCCGCACGGCCGGGCGGGGCGCCGGAGACGATGGGGTTCGACACGGACCGCCGCGATCCTTCGGCGTTTACGAATATTGGTTTCTTAAATCCGCTTTCAGCACCTTGCCAAGGGCGCTTTTCGGCAGGGCGCCGACAAATGCGTAGCGCCGGGGAATCTTGTAGCCGCCGATCAGGTCCCGGCAATGGTCGATCAGTTCTTCTTCGGTGACGTCGCTGCCTTCGTTCAAGACGATGACCGCGAACAGCGCTTCGCCGAGCCGCGCGTCGGCAAGACCGATGACGGCGGCCTCGGCGACCGATGGATGGCGATGCAGCGCCGCCTCGACTTCCGAGGAATAGACGTTCTCGCCGCCGGAGATGACCATATCTTTCTTGCGGTCGAGCAGATAGACGTAGCCGTCGCCATCGATGCGCGCCATATCGCCGGTGTGCAGCCAGCCGCCGCTTAGCGCCGCCTCGGTTTCGCCGGCCAGGTTCAGATAGCCTTGCATGATGTTGGGGCCGCTGGCCCACAACTCGCCAACCTCTCCGGGCGCAACGTCTTCGCCGCCGGCGCCGACAATGCGCAGATCAACCAGCACATTCGGTTTGCCGACCGAGGTGACAATGCCGCCTCGGTCGCCGCTTGCGATCGCCGCCCGAAACGCATCGGGCTCGAAGATGGTCAAATCCGGCGCCGTTTCGGTCAAACCGTAGCAATTCAGAAAATCCACATTCGGAAAGGCCGCGGCGACCCGTTCTGTCCATTCAAAGGCCATCGGCGCGGCGCCGAATATCAGCGTTCGCAGGGATGCTATTTGGGCATCGGGCACTTCGCCGCCACCGGCCACGGCCATCAGCATGGCCGGCACCGTCACCGTGACGCTGACCCGGTGCTCGGCGATTGTCTCTAAAAATCCGGCCGGCGAGAAGGACGGCAAGTAGCAATGGGCGGCGCCATTGATGAACCAGGCCGTTGCCAGCAAATCGGCGGAGTGAAACATCGGCGCAACGTGGAGGTAAACATCATCGGCCCTGGCGCCGACACCGAGACCAAAAGCCAGGCCGCAGGAAATGATGTTCCAGTGGCTCAGCCGAACGCCTTTGCCGCGCCCGGTGGTGCCGCCGGTATAAAACAGCATGGCATCGTCGCCCGGGCCGGGCGCGTTCATTTGCGCCGGTTTTCCGGCCGGCCGGGCGGCGTCGATGCGCGCCTCCAATTCCGGCCCCAGGGGTTGTAATCCCGGCTGCCATTGGCTGAGCTCGGGGCTATCGAAGGCCGCCGCAAACGCGGCATCGATGAAGATGATTGCGGATGCGGAATCTTTAAGCACATGGGCGATTTCCGGCGGCGCCAAGCGCCAATTGATGGCCACCGGAACGATGCCGCTGACAAACCCCGCCCAGCGCAATTCCTCGAATGATCTGCTGTTTTTCGCAAATATCGCAAAGCGGTCGCCGGGCGCCAGGCCGAGATCGGCGAAAACCTCGGCCAACTTAAATACCCGGGCGCCAAATTCCCGGTAGGTCCAATTGGCGCCGCCCTCGATCATCGCAACCCGGTCGCCGCGATGGTTGATATTGGATGCCAGAACCTGACCGAGGTTACGCTTGTCCATTTGTCCCCCTGGGGTGCCGGTCCTGCCCTATTTGCGCAGTTTGGTTTTCCAATATTCGTTGGTGCGCAGCCGGCCGCCGAAGCCAAGTTTAATATCCAGCCACAAGGCCAGTTTTCGGAATGGCGATGCCGCCAGGGACAACCACAACCGATGATACAGGCGGATCACCAAGCGGGCGGGGTCCTTGTTGTAGGGACAAACGCGAATGCAAATGCCGCATTCGGTTCCCTGGTTGACCCAATATTGGAAACATTTTTCGGCATCGACCGACCATTTTCGCACTCCGACGATATTCGACTGATTGATGATTTCGTCCTGCGGCGCGCCGCCGGGGATTGCCTGCGGCGGACAGGCATCGGAACAGCGGCGGCAAATCTCGCAAAACTCCTTGACGCCAAACCGGATCGGCTGGTCATGGTCCAGCGGCAGATCGGTATGAATACGCCCGATGCGCAACCGGGGACCGAATTTGGGATGGATCAGCAGACCATGGCGGCCGTATTCCCCCATGCCCGCCTGGATGGCGTAGGGAATGCACTGGGAGGTGTCGTTGACCGTCGCCACTGCCCGGTATCCCATGTTCTGAATGAACGTGGCAATCGAAAGGGTCATCGCGCAATCATGGGAATAGCCGCTGCCGGTGGCCATGCCGGCGGTGGCCGAAGGATAGGTGCGGATCACGTCATGGTCCATTTCGGTCAACACCACGATCACATTGGGCAGATCTTCGGGAATGCCATAGTCCTTCTCCGCCAGATTTTTAGCCGAGAAGTTTTTGGTATAATGCCACCTGGGATCATAGGCGGTGATGCCGACATCGCTGGCGCCGAAGGTGCGGCAGGCATGTTTAAGCTCCGCCGTCATCTGGGCGACCGATTCGATTTCCATTTTTACCGGAGACGGCGGACAAAACTCCTGGATGTAATCGAGGAAACCATCGGTTCTATCGGCATGGCGATTGCGTTGAATGATGAGATTGGTCGCCATCCATCCGGCGTTCTTGAGGGCAAAGTCGCGGGCCGAATAGCCCTCGCTTTGTTTGACCCCGATGCCGGGCGTAAACATTCCCTTGAACCAATTGATGACTTTGTCCGATCGGATCCGGGAATCCCACTGGCCGCGCGTGTAGATATCGTTGGCTTGATTGAAGCGTTCGAAATTATCCAGGATTTCGAACCCGCAAACGTCATCGCCGTCGCGGTGCGGCTCGCCAATGTCGGCGTAGCGGCCTTCCCGGCTGGGCTGGTTTGCCAAGGTCAGGCGGACCGGCTGGTTATTCGAATGCTGGCTCAAAGCATGCCTCCTTCCCTTGGCCGGGCCATCGATCGCCGATTTCAAGCCCGGTCCAAGCCACCGTCAATTCCAATCCGATGCTACGCAAAATCCACCGCCCGTGTAAATAATTTCTATTCCCAGCCTCGCGGCAGCCTCCATTTGACCATCAGGCGGCGCCGATCTTGCGCATCGGCGTTGCACCGCCTGACCGGTAATCACGCCCCGATCCGGGGCTGCCGATCCTTGAGCTTGGGCATCACTTCGTTTGCGAACAGATGCAGCGAACGCTGCGCCTGATCGTGGGTGACGCCGCCGAAGAAAAACGTGCAGTCGCACTGGGTGAAGCCCATCGCGTCCTGGGCCCGCTCCAGCAGCGTCACCGCCTCGTCGGGGGTGCAGGCGACGGTGCGTAAATCTTCGACCATCCGGTCGATGTCGGGGGGCTCCTGGCCGGCCCCGCCCTGGCTGGGCGCGGCGGGACGGTCGGCGTCCATCCTGCCCCGGCCGCGGGTGTGGGTCGTCGCCTCGAGGTAGCGCCGCCAGGCTTCGCGCCCGATCTTGCGCGCCTCTTGCTTGGTCTCGCACAAGACACAGTGGTAGTGGGCCGCAATCTGCCATTCCTTGGCGGGATGACCGGCCGCGTCCCAGGCCGCACGGTAAAACTTATTGTTGGCCGCAGCCATTTCGACGCTGAGATAGGGAATGGTCAGGATCTTATAGCCCCGCTGGCCGGCCCATTCGTAGCTCGCCGGGGTGCGCGAGCAGGACAGCCAGATCGGCGGATGCGGGCGCTGCTCGGGCCGCGGCCAAAGCTCCAATTTCGGGTAGCTGTAATACTTGCCTTGGTGGCTGAAGGGCTCGCCGGACCAGGCTTTGAGGATGATATCGAGCTGTTCGAACATGCGCTCCTGCGAATCCTCGCGCGGCACGCCGAGCCGGTCATAGTCGAAATCGACAAAGCCGCGGCCGATGCCGAACTCGACCCGCCCGCCCGACATCAGATCGACCATGGCCAGTTGTTCGGCTATCTCGAGCGGGTTGTGCAGCGGCAGCACGATGATCGAGGTGCCGAGCCGCACCCGCGTGGTGCGCTGCGAGAGGGCCGCAAGCATGACCGGCGGCGACGGGATGAGGCCGCCGTAGGAATCGAAATGATGCTCGTTGGCCCAAACCGAATCGAAGCCCAGCGCTTCGCTTTCGGCCAGCAGATCGACCCAGCGGCGCATCAACAATCCGACATCGCCGTCGGTGTCCGGAAAATAGGTCGGCAGGCAAAAATGACCGAACTTCATAAGCTGCTCCTCGAATTCCTCCGTTGTATAACTAAATGTCTAGCGGTTGCCGGCGTCAAGGGAATAAGGTTCACCGGGGACCGACAGGACAATCGGTGGGCCGCCGCGATAGACTTTCGCCATGCTTCATCGTAGGATTTCGCCTAACGGGCCGTTGCTGGACAGCCGGCCCGGATCAAACCCCGGGCGGAGATTAGCCGTGAGCTTGAGCGCAAATCTCACCAAACTTGTCGAACTGTCGGCGCCCCTATGGGCCGGCGAGGCCGAGGTGGTCAGAACCTATTGGACCTCGACCTTGCGCAACCTGGATACCGATTTGTTGTGGCTGCGCCGGCAATGTTCCAAGGAATTTAATGGCTCCGGCATTGGCGAATACAAAAACCTCGGAGTTTTTATGGGACCGGTTACCGAGCTCGGCGAGATATTCGCGAAGATCGATACCGGTGATGGCGGCGTTGACCGCGCTTACGTCCGCGATCTGATCGAGATGCTGGGTGATGAGTTCGAGCATTACAGCCGCTTCGCCGATGTCCATGACGCCATTAGCGGTGCCGAGACACCTCCTATCAATCCGCACCAGCTGGAAACCTGGGACGAAGATGTGGTCCTGACCGAGACCCGCCACCACCATATTAAAGAGCATGGCAGCCTCGGCGTCCGGGCAAGCCGCTTCACCGAAGGCGGCTACTGCACCCTGTTCCGGGAAGGCATGCGGCTCAAGGGCAAGGGTGGCAACGATGATTTGATCGCCGCTGCCTGCACCAAAGTCTACGAGGATGAATTCGGCCACATGCTGTCCGGCATCATCGGCCTCGACAAGGAAGGCTGGTCGGAAGAGCAGTTTGCGCTAATGGGCGAACTGGTCGCCGAACAGCTTCGCCTGCGCATCCACATGCGCAACGCCGAATTCAGCTTTCCGCTCTCGGAAGACCGGGTGCAGGCGATCTTCACCGGCGACATCGAGCCCGAGCCGTTCGACTACGCCCGCGCCGAACAGGCGATGGCTTGAAACTGCCGGGGCACACCGCGGCAGCCAACGCGATGGCCGGAATTACATTGCCCGCATTTCTTACAATTTGGTATAAGCATTTCTTACGATTTACTATAATATGTGACATTCGTCCGAATAGAAGCCATTAGGAGAATAAAATTTGGGTGCAAATGGGGGGGCTAAACCGTTATCACAGGGAGAGCACAATGAACCAAAGTGAATTTACGCGACGTCTGTTTATGCGGAGCCTGGTCGGCGCCGCCGGTGCCGTGGCGCTGGGCGGGATTCCGGGCCTGTCGGCCGCGGAAATGGTGGAACTTAAATTCTGGGCGTCCGGCGTTGCCAAAGTTGGCGGCCGCAATTGGGATGCCATGTCGAAAAATTCCGGGGTTAAACTGGCGGTGACGACGAAAAGCGCCCGCGCCGACGAATCCATCCAAAAGATGGTGGTTGGCGATGGCAACAAAGTGTTCGATGCGTTGACCGACAATGGCGGCGGCATGGAAGATGCGCTGGCATCGCAAAAGGCAATCGTGCCTTTGGACACCAGCAAAATTCCGAATTTTAAAAATATCCTGCCGGTCTATAACGAAGGCGGAGCCGCCGCCGACACGATCCGCCACAAAGGCAAAGTGTACGCCATACCCTATATCGCCAATGCCGATTCCATGGCCTATGATTTCAAGGCCATCGGGTTCCATCCCGACAGTTGGGCGGTGTTGTTCGATCCTCAGTTCAAGGGGCGCGTTGCCATGCAGAACGATTTTGGCCCGACCCTTACCAACACCGCGATCTATTTGAAACAAAGCGGCAAGGTCGAAATCGGCGATCCGTCGAATATGGAGCCGAAAGAAGTGCAGGCGGTATGCCAATTCCTGATCGATCTTAAAAAGAAGGGCCAGTTTCGAACCTTCTGGGATGGATTCGGGAACGGCGTCGGTATCCTGGCCAGCGGCGAAGTGGTTTTGTCGTCCTGTTGGGAGCCGATCACCATCATCGCCAACCGCAAGACCGGCGATAAGGCCGACATTCGTTACGGCACCATGAAGGAAGGCCATCAGGTTTGGAACAACGTCGCCATGTTGACCAGGGGCGGACGCCAGCGCGGTAAAGACGCGGCTTTTTATAAATTGGCCAATCTTTATCTGTCGCCCTGGTTTGGGGCGCGTACTCTGTCCGGATTGGGCTTCGCCCCGCAAATGATCGGTGTCGATGCCTATATGAAGGCCAATGCGGACGCCTTTCCAGCGGCCAAGCAGAAAGAAGCAAATGCCTATCTGAAATTGAAAAGCAAACGCTACGCGATCAAGGGCAATGCCTGGCAGAACGTGTTCCCGAAAAATCTTCGGGCCTATCAGGATTGGTGGGCGCGCCTGCAAGCGGCCTGATCCCAACATGCCAACCAACCGCTACGAGGGAGGCCGGCCGATGCCGGCCTCCCCAAGTATTTGGCAGCGCTTGACCGGCGAGAATGGCCTGCAAAAATGGGGCTTCTACGTGCCATTGATTTTCATGGTGCTGTTTTTTGCCCTGCCGGTCGCGTTAACCCTGGTCTGGAGCTTTTTCGAACGCACGACATTCTGGATGGAACCCGGATTTACCCTTTTCGCCTATGAAAGTTTTTTCACCTCGGCCCGTGCCGAGAATTATTTATTCTCCATGATGCATTCCGGGATTTCGGTGATCATTGCCTTTTCCCTCGGCTTTCCGATCGCGGTATTCGTTCGCCGCCGGGTGCCGCAAGTGGCACAGCACCGGGTCATATTGTTGTTCATATTGCCGTTTATGATTTCCGAACTGGTGCGGGTGTT
Organism: Rhodospirillales bacterium; assembly: GCA_046582475.1. Lineage (GTDB taxonomy): Bacteria > Pseudomonadota > Alphaproteobacteria > Rhodospirillales > UBA2165. Next base: position 2,944 of record JAYGEH010000140.1, on the reverse strand, counting down.
CGCCATGCGCCCAATTTTGGGGCGCTTTGGGATCATCAATAATCTGCTCATGGATATGCGCGTTATATCCGAGCCGATCACATCCATATTGTTTTCCCCGACTGCCGTCGTCATCGGCGAAGTTGTCTCCTTCCTGCCTTTCATGGTGTTTTCAGGTTTCCTGGCGATGGAAGCGGTCGAGCAATATATTTTTGACGTTTGCGACGATCTTGGCGTCGGGCGCGTCCGCACCTTTAAAGATGTGATCGTTCCCCTGGCCGCGCCGGGGATCTTCGCCGGCAGCGTTTTCATCTTCGTCAATGGACTTGGCGTGGCGCTGGTGCCGACCATCCTCGGCGGGCCGGGCGCCGTCAATGCCGGCCTGATCGTCAATCAGGCCATCGTTGCCTTGGATTTTCCGTTGGCCATGGCGACCAGCGCGATCGTGATATTCACGCTGGTCATCTTGCTCTATATCGGTCACCGCCTGTTTGATCTGACCAAGATTTTACAGCCGATTAGCTGACAAAAGGACCTTGGGCTAAATGCTGGATGAATACGGAAGCAAATGGAGTTACCGGGCGAAGTGGAGCTACCTTCTGGCAGTGGTATTCGCCTTGCTGGCACCGGCATTCCACATCATTTATGTATCGTTCAACGAACATGGCTTCGCCGCCAGGATCTACGAATTCACATTCAGTTGGTACCGTCAGATCCTCGCCGATACGATCCTGGTGGCTTCCCTGGAGTGGACGTTCTACCTGGCGGTAGCCGTTATTTTCACCTCCGTGCCCATGGGGCTGATAGCGGCAAAATTTTATAAACGTAGCCAGCGCAAGATCATGTTCGTCACCTTGATGCTGGCGCCGCTGTTCGTGCCCGCCGACATATTGGCTTCCGCGCTGCTTGTTTATTTCAAAAATCTTAACGGCTTTTTCGAGAGCTTGAGCGATCTGCTGGGTATCGGCTTGTTTTATGGGTGGTTCGAATTGGGTTTCTTGACGGCTCTCATTGGCCAGATTGTTTACACCATACCCTACGCGTTCGTGGTTATCCTGATCACCATGTCGCGCTACCGTGACCAGCAGACCGAAGCGGCCCGGGGTTGCGGCGCGACCGCCTGGCAGGCGTTCTGGCAAGTTGAGTTTCCGCAAATCAGGGTGGGCGTATTTTCGTCTTGTGCATTTGTGACCATACTGTCCTTCAACGAAGCCACCCGGACCGCCCTCCTTAAAGGCGGCTTCGATACGTTTTCCAACGTGCTGGTCGGCGAAGTGATGAATATTGGAATGTCGGGCGAATCCTACGCCATGGCCGGCACCTTGAGCATCCTCTCGATAACTGTCATCGGCTTGATCCTGACTTACACATTTATCAAATCGGGGCGGCTGGAGCGCGAGGCGAGAGCCAAAGCGCAACCTCTCATGTCGGAATAATTGGTCTTATGGGTGAAAATTAGAAACGTGAACGCCAATCAACTTAATTCGGATACGGCCGTCGAAACCGTTGACGTTTCCAAATTCTATGGTGAGGTCAGGGCCGTTGACGGCGTCTCGTTGACGGTTGAAAGCGGGCAATATTTTGTACTGCTCGGCCCCAGCGGCGGTGGCAAAACCACGTTGCTGCGCCTGATCGGCGGCTTCGTCAGGCCGACGCAAGGCCAGGTTCTGCTGCACGGGGCGGATGTGTCGGACCTGCCGCCGAACAAACGCTCCACATCGATGGTGTTCCAATCCTATGCGCTTTTCCCCCATATGTCGGTGGAAAAGAATGTCTCTTACGGCCTGAAACTGCAAAAGATGCCGCTTATCGAACAAGCGCGGAAGGTCACTGAGATGCTGGCTCTGGTCGGTCTTGAAGGCTATGGCCGGCGCATGCCGCACGAGCTTTCCGGTGGCCAGCAGCAGCGGGTTCAATTGGCCCGGTCCTTGGTGTTGGAAAGTGACGTGCTGCTTCTCGACGAGCCCCTCGCGGCATTGGATGCGAACCTCAGGAGAGATATGTGCCTCGAATTGAAACGCATCCAGGAGCAGGTGGGCATCACCTTCATCCACGTCACACACAATCAGGATGAGGCGATCGCCATTGCCGACCGCATTGCCATCATCGCCGATGGAAAAATGATCGAAGAGGGCCTTCCGAGGGATATCTACGAGCGGCCCAGCAGAAAATTTACCGCAGAATTCATCGGTCAGAACAACCTGATCAGCGGCGAAGTGGCCGCGGTAGACAGCGAGCATGTGGTTGTCGATTTGGGATTTACCAAGCTTTATGTGGCGCGCCCGGAGCAATGTCCGGCCGAAGGCGCCCAAGTGACCGTCTCGGTTCCCGCCGAAAAGATCGAGATCGCCAACCAAGCACCGCAAGAGACCGGCGGCGCACAGGTGCTCCAGGCCGTTTACGAAAAAGAATCCTATGTGGGATTCGGCTCCCAGCATCAAATCCGGCTGCCCGATGGACAGGAGTTTATCGCCAGATCAACCACAACCGGCGAACGCTTCCAGGCGGCCCCCGGTGACACCGTTTACATCACCTGGCCAAAACTGGCGGCGCGTCTGCATACGTCCTGAATCCGGCGCACAAATAGCAGCATGGCAAACGCGGCGTCCCGCGCCAGCCGCTTCACCGAAGGCGGCCGCTGCGCTGTTCCGGGAAAGCATGCGGCTCAAAGGCATGGGTGACAACGATGATTTGATCGCGGCTGCCTGCACCAAAGTCTACGAGGATGAATTCGGCCACGGGCTGTCCGGCATCATCGGCCTCGACAAGGAAGGCTGGTCGGGCGGGCAGTTTGCTAGGAGACGCGCGTTATTCCGCCGCCTGGGCCTCGCCCGCCTGTTCCGCCGCAATCAAACTATCCAGCACCTGGCCCGATTTGACGACGGCTTTGTCGTGGGGAAAGAGAATCGGTTTGGCGTCCGGCATGGTGCGCATCATTTCGTGCTGCTTGGCGACGATCCATTGG
>JAYGEH010000101.1:0-17619 GCA_046582475.1 Rhodospirillales bacterium | reverse complement strand
CCCGAGGTGGACATGGAAAATCCGAACAACGCCAGGGACGCCAGCCCGACCAGGAATATATCGGTGCTGGCGAACGCAAACACGAACGCGGCGTTGCCCAAAAGCCCGACGAAAAATATCGTGGTGGTGCCCAGAACCCGGTTGCGGTTGGCCATCCAGAGACTGCCCAGCATTCCGCCCGCGCCGAACGCCGACATCAGCCCGCCGAGCCCTTCCGGGCCCAGGGCGAACACGTCGCCGGCGAAGCCCGGCATCAGTTCCGGCAAATGGCGGACGAGAAGCGAGCCGACCATGGCCGCAGCCAGTACCGGCGCGATGCCCCGGTGCTGGGCCAGGTAGCGCACCGCTTCGATAATATCGGCGAGCAGGCTTTGCGTGCCTCGGCCCCCATGCTCATCCGTGTGCAGCCGGGTGCGCAGCAAAACCAGAAAGTGCGGCACGAAGGCCGCCGCGCTGATCGCAAAGGTCCAGCCGATACCGATGCTGGCGATGGCCGCGCCGGCGATCGCCGGGCCGATAAAGGTGGCCGAGTTGAAGGACACCGCGTTGAGCCCGATGGCACCTGACAGATCCTCGCGCGGCACCAGATTGGGGGCGATGGTCATGCGCGCCGGGGTGGCCATGGATTCCAAGATGCCGAGCACCAGGGCAATCGCCATGATCAGCCAGACGCCGGCCAGGTCGGCGAGAGTGAATCCGGCGAGCAATATTCCGGTCAGAAACTGGAGGCCCTGGGAAATGGTCAGCAAACGGACCCGATCCATGCGGTCGGCGATGGCGCCGGCAAACGGCGTCAACAGGATCGCCGGCAGGGCATAAGACATCGCCACCGCGCCCAGCCAGGCGCCGGAATGGGTCAGCTCCCAAGTCAGCCAGCCGACGCCGATGCGCTGCATCCAAAAGCCGATGGTGTAGACCCAGGAAGACGCGATGAAACGGGCGTAGGCGCCGTGGCGCATGACGCGAACCACCCCCTGGGCACGCAACCACGCGCCCAGGGATTGCCAAAACGAATTATTCGACATACACCGATTTACACCGCGTCGGCGCAAAACCCAACCCGGTTCGAGCGCCGCCGGGCCGTGGATTAGAAATCAAATACCTTATTGCCTTCGTTGTCATACTGCACCAGCGGCCTCGGTATCTCCGCTTCAATTCCATCCAGATTGATAAGCTCCCAGCCATGCCCTGAATTCGCAACCGCCCAAAACGCTCCCCAATTGGATACCGGACCGATATTTTCGCCAACGGCGCGCGTGACGCCGGGGTGATAGCCGTTACCGCTGGCCGCATCGATGGCCCATCCCGCCTCAAACTCCGATGCGGCTTTCAGTTGCGCGGGCTCCAACTCCTCGGCCTGAATCTCAAGATCGTCACCGCATAATATGCCGCCGGTTCCGATTAGTTCCATGGCGTTCACGAGATCACGGCAGACTTGGGAATAGGAATGCGCACCATCGATGTAGACCAGGTCAAATTGACGCCCAGCCAAATCCGCGAACGCTTGATCACTGCTCGCTTGTATGGCCCGAACGCGGCCTTCAAACCCGGCGGCCGATATATTGTGATTGAATACGTCCTTGATTGAATAGGTGTCATCCTTGAATTGGCGCTCAAATTCGGAGGCATCATCCCACAGATCGACGCAGGTCACTTCGCCGGCGCCGCCAAAATACCTCGAGATCGCTTCGCACCAGGAATAGGCCGATGCGCCTGCCCAGGACCCGATTTCGAGAATATCCATGCGCACCATAGGCAGCGAATGCGCGGCATATTTGATTAGCCGTTGCTGATACCAGTAAATTTGCGGCCACGACCTACGGCAGGCCAAATACGGCCCGAAGTAAGGCTGGCTAAATTTTGTCGCCAGCATCAAATCCACCTTACTCACAGGCGGACTCGATTGATCGCCACCCCTGATGTCTTATTCGGCGGCCTTGTCGAGGCGGGATTTCAGGTTCTTCAAGCCGAACACCTTGATCGCGTTTTTATAGAATAGCTTGTCCCGGTCATCGTCCGACAGCCAGTCGATATTGTTGATATGGGACACCACGTCGTCATGCTTGCGCCCGGTGGCCGGGTTGTCCACAGACCCGGTACCCGGGCATTCGGACCCCAGCATACATTGATCGACGCCAACCACATCGATCAAAAGCTCGATCGCTTTTTGGGTATAGAGGGTGGTGTCGTAATAGAGCTTGCGCATGCGCTCCGAGAACAGGAGAACTTCCGGATTGCGGGCCTTGGCGCGCAAGGTCGGCGCCTCGAAGCGGCCCACCTGATAGGGCATGGCGCCGCCGCCATGGCTGACGATGATCTTCAGGTCCGGGAAATCCATGAAGACGTCCGAGTTGCAAAGCCCGAACACCGCCGTGGTTTCCTCATTGATGAAGTGCAAGGTATAAGGCTCTCGCGGAACCTCCCGTGAGCCGACGCCGTGGATATGGCCGGGCACATCCAGTTCGCACAGCTTCTCATAGAGGGGATACCAATAGCGGTCGCCCATGGCGGGTGCCTTGGTGCCCGAATTTTCGTACGGGTCGGGATTGATCAGGGCGCCGCGCATGCCCAACTCATTGACGCAACGCTCCAGCTCGGCAATGGCCATGTCGAGGGGCTCGCCGCAAGGCTGCGGCAGGCCGGCGACACCGATGAAATGGTCGGGCAGCATGACCGTCTGCTGGTGGATGGCGTTGTTCACTTCCTCGTGGAACCATTGCACGATGATGCTCGGCTTTTCCGAATGCATCAATTGGAACGGGCGCGGCGAGATGGCGTGCATGTCGTGGTGCAGCAAATCCATGTAAGGCAGATGGCCGAGCCCAAAGGTGGCGCCCGCCATTTCGCCTTTGAGGGCGACCATCATGGCTTCGTCGGAGATTTTAACGCCGCCGCGGCCATGACTGCCCCTGGATGCCAATAGCCCGGCCTTGTAAGCCGCCAAATCGACCGGCGCGCTGATATGTGAATGTGCATCGATAATCATTTAACGTCTCCCCTACGTGCGTGTTGTTGCCTGCATATTATGAATGGATCGCCGCTTATTCAGCGGCCAGGCCGAGGGTCCGCCGGCAATAGGCGGGACCGTCCTCGCCGTCTTCGATATAGTCCGAGGTGCAGATAAAGTCGGGGAACTGGTTCTCCTTCGGATCGCGCAAGAGCCCCGGTGCTTCGGCGCCCTCCTGCATTTGCTTGATGGCACCTAAGAGCGCCTTCCTGACCTCGATGATGACAATGTCGGTGGAGCCCAGATGCTCTCGCGTCCGGTCCTGAATTCGCCCTTGGGTTTCGATGGCGTAGGCGTCGTGGGCCGGAATGTATCGGCCCAAACCGCAAAAGGTATCGTCGCGCCTTTGCTCGTCCCGGTCCTGCAAATAGCGGTTATCGGCGCGCCGGATATGGCGGCCGTCGGGAGCCACATTCTCGGCCCGCACCTGGCGCAAGCCGTCTTTGTCCACCGCTTGCGGGCTGTAGAAAAATTCAAACCGGCAATGCGTCTCGTCGTCCATGGGAACGTACCAGCGGCCCTGGTAACCTTCGATTTTTGGCGGAACCGTAACCGGCGTGGTGCCGCAGGGATAAATGTAATTGTTGACCCGGAGATAGTTTTCGCCGCCCGCCAATTTGCGCAAGGAATAGATACGAACGCCGAAACTGGTGTGCTCGATGGACAGCTTGGGCTGCGTATCGTCGCCGAAGAAGCGGCCATCGCCGCTGCTGCGCGCGTTGCCTTCGCCCGATCGCATCCGGTGCAGATAAGATGTGTGCGCCGGATCGGTCGAGCTTTCCAGACCTTGCAGCCAATTGCATTGCTGGATCACGCGGAAGGCCATGCGGTTCTCTTGCGGGCAGGTGAGGAACTGGAAATCGGGAATCAAGGGGGCTTCGCCTTCGCCCATATAGCACCAGATAACGCCGCCCTTGTCCTGCACCGGATAGGCGGGATGACGGACCTTTTGGCAGAATTTCTTATTCTCGGGCTCCGCCGGCTGGTCGATGCAGTTGCCGTTTATATCGTACAGCCAGCCGTGATAGAGGCATCGCAAACCGCCATTTTCAACCCGGCCATAGCTTAAATCGGTGCCCCGGTGGGCGCAGTGCAGGCCGATCAGGCCCAACCGGTCTTTACCGTCCCGGAACAGGACCAGTTCTTCGCCCAGGATTTTGACCGGCATGGGATCGCCGCCCACCGGCATTTCCTCCGACGTGGCGACCGGCTGCCAATAGGAGCGCAGCAATTTGCCGCCGGGGGTACCGGCGCTGGTTTGAGTCAAAAGATCATTTTGTTCCCGAGATAACATGGCCGGCGCCTCCCCTCCAACTGGCCAATATTATGAGGCATTTACTTAGTCGGGAGAAGAACTAATAGCGCCGCTAACCCTGGCGCAAACTGATGGCGCGGTTTCCACTGCGTAATCCAAGATTCCGCGCTATACTCAGCGTCACCATTTTGGCTTTAAAAACTATAAAAGAAGATCGATCCATGACCGGCGCCACCCATCCCAGCCACGACACCAGCGACCGGCGTTCCGACCAGTCCAGGCGTATTGCCATCGCGCCGACGGACGACGACAAACGCTCGCACCCGGATCGCCGCGAGGGCGACGACCGGCGCGGCTACTTTGTAAATCTGATGGTATCCGATGACCAGGGAATTCAGGATATCTTCACTTGGCTGATCGAAAACGCCGACGACAGTTGGACCATCGGGCCGAACGACAACGAGCCGCCGGAAAGCGCCGTCACCTGCCGCGTCCGGTTTGAAAGCGAAAGCCAGATGACGACCTTCGCCGATTGGGTCAATACACTTTAATCACGGTACTCAGCCTCGAGGGTTATTCCGCCGACCGTGGCCGGCTTGGAAATACCCCTACTCCGCCGCCTGCGGCATGACCGCTTCCCATGGATGGGCCGCCACCCGCTCGCCATAGGCCTCCAGCCAGTCGCGGGTTTCATCAGCGCTGAAATGGCCGCCGCGCACCCGGTCATAGACCGTATGATCGGTAGCGCTTTTGGGCAGCGCGCCGGACTTTTTGAAATCGCCGGCGGCACGGATCAGCATGCGCCGCACCGTGGTGATCATTCGGTCCGACGGCGCCAGATGCTCGATGGTGCGGTCAAGGATGGCGCCCATGCTCTCTTGCACCGCCTGGTCCTGCATTTGGACACCCTCGATACCGGTAAAGCTCTTGCTGCGCTGCACCTCGCGGTCGATGCCGTAATCGTTGGACGCGTTCAGCTTCAGACGCCACCGCCCCAACCAATCGGTGCTGGTGGGAAGGTAGGGAAAGTTTTGCGAGCCGCCGGTAACGCCCTGGGCCGCGGCCGAGGCGCCGTTCACATAGGCGCCGTCCTTGATCAAGGCGACGATCATCAAGTTTTCGTCGTCGATGGGGATATAGGCGCGGGTGAGCACATTGGTCTCGATGGAATTGATCGGCGGCATGGTCCAGAACGGAAACAGGAATTGGCCGAAGCGGTAATAGATCTCGCCCGGATCGCCGGGCCGGTAGCCGGCATACATATAGCCGTAATCGGTTACCTGAAGCTTGTATTCGGGCGCCCGGTTGGTCACCACGTAGCGCCGGTAATCGTCGTCGTCGAAAACCTCGGTGCCGACGCTGCCGAAATGCATGATGCCCACATGGGAGGTGTCCAGCTCGCCCTCGACGCCCTGCAGCCAGTTACATTCACGCAGGGTGAGGCGGATGTCCAACTGCTCCTCCGGCACCAGGGTTGATTCCACCATGGGCAGTTCCGGCACGTTTCCCTGGTCGCCCATGAACACCCAGACGACGCCGTTACGCTCGGCCGTCTTATAGGCTTTCGCCTTGATCTTGTGTTTGAAATCCTGGTGGGGCGGCACGTTGGCCATGTCCAGGCAGTTGCCGTCCACGTCATATTTCCAGCCGTGATAGACGCAGCGGATGCCGTTCTCTTCGTTGCGCCCGAAGAACAGCGAGGCGCAGCGGTGCGGGCAGCGGTGGTCCATGATGCCGACCCGGCCCGATGTGTCGCGGAAGGCGATCAGCTTTTCGCCCAGCAGTTTGAGGCGCATGGGATCGCCGTCGGCTGTCATTTCATCGGACTTGGCCGCCGGAATCCAATATTGGCGCATCAGCTCGCCCATGGGCGTCCCGGGGCCGGTCCGGGTCAGAATTTCGTTTTCGTTTTGGCTGGTCATGGGGTCACCTTTATTAACGCTGGTCACCGGCGGTCGAGGCAAATCCTATCACGGGCCCGGCGGATTTGAAATCGCCGCCGCCAGGAACTAAAGTTAGTCATCACAAACCAAAATACGGAAACCGCCATGAGCGAAACAGCCCTTGAAGCAAACCAGGCCGCCTATGTGGAAGTGGACCTCAATTACATCATCGACGATGGCCAGACGCCGGTCATGTACGTGGACTGGCCGGAGGAAGCCCACAAGGCACATCCGCCGTCTTATGAAGCGCATCGCTGCCGCATTACGGACGGGCGCCCGATGGCCGGCGATTTCGAGCTTTCGGTCTTCGGTTTTACCTTTCTCAACCACCCCTCCAAGGTCGCCGATTTTTATGACCCGGACGAGATCAAGGCGGTCTATGAGGCCGAGGTATCGGACCTGATCAAAAGCCAGATGGGCGCTTCCGAAGTGGTTGTGTTCGACCACACCTTCCGCACAGCCGATGACGCCATCGCCGCCGAAAACAATACAAGGGCGCCGGTCAAGGCGGTGCACAATGATTACACCGCTGGCTCGGCGCGCCAGCGCGTGCTGGATATCCTGCCCGCCGATGCGGCCGAGGCGCGGCTTAAGAAGCGCTTCGCCATTGTCCAGACATGGCGGCCGATCAATCATCCGGTGCAATCGGAACCCTTCGCCCTTTGCGACGGGCGCACGATCCCGGAAACCGGCTTCATCGCGCTCCAGCGGCGCTACCAGCACCGGACGGCGGAGACCTATCACATTTCCTATTCCGCCGGTCTCGAATGGTATTATTTCCCGGAGATGGCGCCCGACGAAGTGCTGGTGTTCAAGGTCTTCGACAGCGACAAAACCGAGGGCGTTCCGTTCACCGCCCACACCGCGTTCGACCATCCCGATACGCCGGCGGATGCGCGGCCCCGGGAAAGTGTCGAATCCCGGGCCCTGGTATTTTTCTAATTCGGACCTTTCGGCAATGACATAATTTCATAAGGAAACCGGCATGCAAATGGTCACCGGCGGCATGGGATTTATCGGACTGCACACCGCCAAGGCGTTTCTGGACGCCGGCGAGGACGTGGTGATCACCCGCTACCGCTCGAGCCGCATGCCCAGCTATCTGGAAGCAGAGGTGGATAAGCGCCTGTTCATCGAACCGGTGGACCTGACCATTCCCCAGGAGGTGATCGGCGCCGCCCGCAAATACAACGTCGACGGCATCGTCCATCTGGCGGCGCCGCCGGTTACCGGCTGGTCGCCGGCCGAGGATTACCGGGTCAATATGAATGCCCTCATAAACGTCCTGGAAACCGGCCGCATCCTGGAGCTGAAACGCATCGCCATCGGCTCGTCCGGCACCATCTATTCGGGCATCGATGAGGGCCCCTATAGCGAAACCATGAACCTGCCGATCGCCTCGCCCATGGGATCGACCCCGGCGACCAAAAAGAGTTACGAGATCATGGGCTATCTCTATGCCGATCAGACCGGGCTCGATGTTGTCTTTTTACGATTTAACGGCGTCTGGGGCGCCGGCTATCAGAGCATGATGAACCTGCCCAGCCGCATGGTGCACGCCGCCCACCAGGGCGTCCCTGGCCCGCTGCCGGGACGCCGCCCGGACCCGAAAGAAGACGACGAGGTGCCGTCGGCCTACGTCAAGGATTGCGCCCGGGCGGCGCAAATATTGCAACTGGCGCCGAGCCTCGAGCACCGCTCCTACAACATCGCCGGCGGTGTCCGCCAGACCGCCGGCGATTTCGCCGCGGCCGTGCGCGCCGCCGTCCCTGGCGCCGAAATCAGCCTGGAGCCCAGCACCACCCCCGGCGCCCGCACCAACGCCTATCTGGATATTTCGCGCATCCGCGGCGAGTTCGGATTCGAGCCGGCCTATTCGGTGGCCGCCGGCGTCGACGATTATTTCGGCTGGCTGCGTGCCGGCAACGAGAAGTAAGGCAGCGGCTATTCGCCTGGGGCCGCCTCCGAGGATACCTCGCCCGGTGATTGGGGCAGCGGTTTTTCACGCCTTCGCAGGTAGATCATCAGCGCCAGACCAGCCAGCGAAAGGCCCACCACCCAATAGGATTCGGTGCCCAGCCAAATCGTCGACGAGCCGATCAGCAAGGCGCCGGCGAGCAGCGCGCTGGACCATAACAGGGCGGCCACCGAACGGACGTTGAAATCCTGCAACGCCCGGGCCAGCAACCATGCCGCCACCGCCGCCGAGAAGGTGGCCAAGGTTATGGCCAGCGGCGTACCGATGAATATCAGCGCCGGATTGTAGACCCAAAGGAACGGCAGCAGGTAAGCCGCCGCCGCCAATTGCACGCCGATCAGTCCGGTGATCCACATGTTGGAACCGGCGAGGCCGGCGGCCACATAGCTGGCCACGGCGACCGGCGGCGTCAGCATGCTCAGCAGGCCGAAATAGAACAGGAACAGATGCGCCGCCATCGGCACCACGCCCATATTGGCGAGCGCCGGCGCGAGCACGATGGACAGCAGGATATAGACCGCCGCCGTCGGCATGCCCATGCCCAGGACGATCGAGATGATGGCGGTCAGGATCAACATTACCAGCAAGCCGGCCTCGGCTCCCACTTGGGCCAGAACCAGCGCCAACTGGAAGCCGAGGCCGGTGGAATTCAAGACCCCGATGACAATGCCGGCGCCGCCGCCGATCATCACCAGCGCCAGCAGGTTTTCGCCGCTGCCGAACACAAAATCGGCGATTTCCTTGCGCGAGATCAGCCGGCGTTCCCTGATGAAGTTGATCACCACGAACATGACCAGCAGAACCCCGACCCCGCGCATCGCCGCGGACCCCGGATTGAAGCCCAGCCAAAACAGGTAATACAGCAGCACCGCGATGGGAATAAGATAGATCCAACCGGTGATGAGGACGCGCAGCGGGTTCGGCAGTTCATCCTTGGGCAGGCCCTTGAGGCCAAAGCGCGCACTGATGGCGTCCACCTGCAGGAACAGGACCACGTAATAGAGCAGCGCCGGTACCGCCGCCGCGATCACCACATCCACATAGGCGACCTCGAGGAACTCGGCGATCAGGAACGCCGTGGCACCCATCACCGGCGGCGCGATCTGGCCACCGTTGGAGGCCACCGCCTCGATGGCGGCGGCGTAGTGGGACTTGAAGCCGGTGCGTTTCATCAGCGGGATGGTGACGATGCCGGTGGACATGATGTTGCCGACGGTGGAGCCTGATACCATGCCGAAGGCCGAGGACGCGACCACCGCCACCTTGGCCGGCCCGCCCTGGCGGTGGCCCATCCAACCCAAGGCCAGGTCGGTGAAAAAGAGGGTGGCGCCGGTGACTTCCATTAATTTTCCGAGGATCACGAAGGCCAACACGATCGAGGCGACGACGCGCAACACCAGTCCCGGCACGCCGTTGGAATCGGCGTAGTTGTAAAGAATGGTCTTGGTCACCGAATGATGCTCGGCCTCGAACACGCCGGGCAGATTGTGGCCGAAGAAGGCGTAGGCGATCACCACCCAGACCAGGATGGTGATCGGCAGGCCGCTGGCCTTGCGCATGGCCTCCATCATCAACAGGATGGCGAACATCCCCGGCACCCACTTGTCCGGGGTGCGGTCGGCCATGCCGACGATCCAGGCTTCGTAATTCCAGGCCGCCCACATCCAGGTGAGGATGGCGATCACCCCGAGCAATATTTCTAGCAGCCCAGCCTTTTTGCCATAGGGGTATTTGAGGAAGGCGGCGGCGCAGGCGACGCCCAAAATGGTGGTCACCGCTTCCTCGCCGACGATGGCGATACCGAGATAGGATTGCGGGATGTCGAGAACCCACAATACGCCCAAGATCGGAATCAGACCAAGATAGGTGTTGGTCAGCTTGTCGATCGCGCCGTCCACGAACGTGTTACGCCTTTGGTTACGCCTTTGGTTCCGCCTTCCCTTAAGTGTCTATTTGAGCATTGCCTGCTGCTTGTCGTTGGCGGCGGACCAGATGCCGGCTTCCTTCTAATATTTGACGGCGCCGTCGTGATACGGGATCGGGTTGATGGGCGGCGCCAATTTGTCCACCGGCACGCTGCGCGTCGCGCCATAGTCCTTATTCAGGGCCTTCCAGTTCTGGTGCAGGGTTTTGGCCAGCATATAGGCGTCTTCGGTGCTGACCGCGGCGGAGATGTTGAGATAGGATTCGAACGCCGCGATTTTGATCGGCCCCTTGACGCCGACATAGCGCTTCGACGGTTTCACCATTAGCGTGCGCGAGCCTTCCATGCCCTTGCCCATGAACTCGTCGGTGGCTTTTGGGCCGAGGGACAGGATGCGGATGCCGCCCGGAATGCCCGCATGGGCCTTCCGGATGACCGGAATACCGAGGGCGGTAATGCCGGCGTCGGCGCGGCCTTCGATCACCATATTAATTCCCGGAACAATGCCGCCCGCTTGCAGAGCCTTCACGTCTTTAACCGTCAATCCGGCGGTTGACAGGATGGTCCGGTTCAATTGGGCGAGGCTGACATTGGATTTGATACCAACCACAACCTTCTTGCCACGAAGATCGGCGATGGTCTTCATGCCGGAGCTTTCGCGCACGAAATAGGCGTACGGCAGGGTCCAGACGCGGGCCAGGGTGCGCACGTCCTTGGTCGCCGTCTTGTAGGGCGCGCGGGCGTTGAAGGCCATCGCCGAATCCAAGCTCGAATTCAGCCCCATGGTAATCTCGTTCTTGTTCATCAGCGGCAGATACACCGACGAGCCGGCATGCGGCTGGGCGTTGGCGCGCACGCCGAGCTTTTCCTGGAACAATTTGGAAAAGGCGCCGCCGAGGACGAAATACATAGTCCCCGCCGGGTTGGTGCCGATGGTGATGCGCTTCAATTTGGCGTCGGCGGTTGAGGCCGCCGTCAAGGCAAAGGCGCCGGCCGCGCCGGCCAGCACCAGGGTTGCAACGGTTTTCGAAATATTCATCAATCTATCTCTCTGTTTGTATTGGTTGGTGGTTTTGGTATTGGCGGCAAAATAACCACTTAACGCGGCAAGGTATAGTCGAAATAACACGCACCGTCATTTAATTCGCCATACGGCCCAGCCCACATGGGGATGGCCCGGTTGGCCATGTGGGCGTAAAAAACGCCCGGACCCAAGTGCGAGGTACGGCGTGCGCATGGCCGGCCATACCATCCCTGGTAGTTTGCACCGGAATGCGACACATTTCAGAAAATCGACCATGGGGGTGGTTGGGGGTTTGTGGGGTTTTATGGGGGTACCAAGGGAGCAGGCCAATCGGGGATGGCCACGGGTTGGCCGATTGGCCGTCCGTTCCCGGCAACTCGCTGTGTGACTTGCTCGGCCAGACCGGCGTCGATCTTGGACCTCGGATTGTTGTTCGCCACTTCGATTGGCCGGCCAGGGAATACCGAATCCCGTGCGTCACGCTCGGACCGAAGTGCCAGCCGCCTCCATGCGCACGGCGCTGTTTATGCGACATATTTTCCAAAAATCCCCCATCGCCAATGATCGTCATTCCTCGTCTTTCATCATCATTTATCGTCATTTTCAGCGCCGGTTTTTTGCCCCGAACAATCCACAACTGATATAAAACGTTTATAGAACCGCGCAAGGGGGTGGTCAGGGATCTGGGATCAATTCGTTACCTCTTCCCCCCTGGCGGGGGAAGGTTGGGATGGGGGGGCTAAAAAGTGGATCACCCCATCGAGGCGCCCGCGTGGCCGACCCAGCCACGCCTTAGCGGGCTGAGCTACTCCGCCGCCTCTACTGCTATTGTTTCATAGTCTGCCGGCGACGTAATTTCGATCAGCTCCAGATCGTCCGAGCATTCCAGCTCGTTGTGCAAAATCCCGGGCGGTTGGTGGCAGCAATCGCCGGCCCCGAATTTGTGTTCGCGCGCCTCGGTGCCGCCGGCCCCGTCATCGACGTGATAGACGAACCGCATCCAGCCCTTGAGGATGTAGATCATCTGGAAATCCAGCGCGTGGGTGTGAAGCCCGGTGGTATGCAGCCCGCTCACGTCGCCGCCGTCCCGCACCCGGATCACATGGGCGTTGAACTTGCCATGGGTCGCGCCGGAGATGCCTAAGTCCCGGTACTGGAAGAAGTCGCGGAGGCCGTCCGCCCAGACGGCGGAGGCGGTGTGCGAGGTGGCGAAGGTGAAGGGGGTGGGGATTTTGGCGTCCATGGTCGGGGTCCTCTTGTGAAGTCTGGCGATCAGTTTAAGAGGATCGGGAGAAGGAAGAAAGGGGTTAGCGGTTATGTTAGTTTTTTAGAAAAACAGACGCCCATCTTGATTAACGCATGCTGCTTGTACGCCGGCGAGCCATTAATATAGGTTAGCATCGATTTTTTCAGCCAAGAAGAGGCCCAATGCTTCGGACTTCATTATGTGAACTTCTGGACATCGAATACCCGATCATTCAGGCCGGAATGGGTTCGGCGACTTCATCCGAGCTGGCCGCCGCTGTTTCGAACGCCGGGGCGCTCGGAAGTCTCGGCACATTATTCAGGCCGCCAGGTGAATTTCAACGGGAGCTGGAGGCGTTGCGTTCGCTCACCAACCGCTCCTTCGCTCTCAATCACGTCATACCGTCGCTCCAGGAAGATACCTTCGAAGCGGCGCTTGCCGCGCGTCCAAAGGTGCTGTCTTTTGCCCTCGCCGAACCAAGTGAATACGTGAAGCGCGCTCACGATATTGGCGCGCTGGCCATGCATCAGGTGACCAATGTTGGTCAGGCCGAGGAGGCGGCGGAATGCGGCGTGGATATCATCATTGCGCAAGGCAGCGAAGCCGGCGGATACAGCGGAAATGTGGCGTCCCTGCCGTTAATTCCGCAGGTTGTCGACGCCGTTGCTCCCTTACCGGTGGTCGCCGCCGGCGGGATATTCGATGGCCGCGGGATTGCCGCCGCCCTTATGTTGGGGGCAGTTGGCGTGAACGTCGGAACGCGTTTTCTCGCTTCCAACGAGGCCCCATTTCATGAGTGGAAGGAACCGATCAAGGGTGCGGCGTCCGAAGATACCGTTCAGGTGGAATTCTTGAACGATATTTTGCCGGTGCCGGGTACGGTAGGCTACGGAACGGTACTGAGGTCGATCAGGACCCCGCTCATTGATGCGTGGCAGGCGAAGCGAGAGGAAGCCCGTGCCGCTCCGAACGAAGTACTCAAACAGCTGATGGGTGCAGGCCGCGCTAATTTACCTGTTTCGGGTCAATCAGCCGGGGGTATTCAGGATATCCTTCCGGCCGGTGAAATCATAAAGCGGTTGGCCTTGGAGGCCGAACATGCCCTGCAGTCGGCCAAATATTTGATCCAGGACTAGGTCATGAACTCATAAATGGCGGCGAGCTGTGATCGGCAAATAGCCTGTTTCGGTAGGAGGGTGCGCGAAAGCGGGGCCTTCGCCCCGGTGAGGGTGCCGGACGCACCGAAACAGGCTTTTTGCCGACCCCCCTTGGGGCGTGGTTCTTTTGCCCGCTGGACGGCGTCGTGTCTTCGGTCATGATGCTTTGGCATCAATCCCTCCTAACTCCTTGCCAACAAACAAAATAACACACGTCACAGTCGTCGCCATTTATGAGTCCATGACCTAGACGCAATATTCGAAATCGCAGAATGTCCGTTAGTGGCCTCTCTCGCACCCTCGTGACCCATCGTGATTGGTGCCACCATCGCCGCCGCTCTAACTTTGCCCCCGAACGAGCACCACCTTTGCCCAAGAAACACATCCGGCTCACCCACCGCCCGTCCGGCGGCCAAGCGCGCTTGTCGGGAATGACCGCTTCGGGGGTTAAACAACCGTAGACAAATTCAGCGGGCGTCGTTTAAGGACCAGTCATAATAATAGACGCTGATCTCATGCATGCTTTCCAGGCGGGCGCGGAGATGGGGCGTTGCATAACGCTTGATGTGGGCGATGATTTCCGGGTCATCGCGCCCGAAATCTTCGCCATACCATTTATAAAGACTTGAACCTCCGAGCTTGCCTTCTTCGAACCAGACACCGTGGTAACCGGCAATATAGGATCGCGCCGCCTCGGTCATCTGGTCGGCCACGTTGTGTTCGGTATAGGGAAGCGGTCTTAGTTCCGGGCAACTCATCGATGCACAATTAAGAACGTAATGCAGCCGCGGGTCTTTCCAGATCGGTCTCAGTATTCGGTGCTCGATATCGTCAAGGCTGATCTTCTCTCCTTCGACCATCACCAGTTTCTTTTTCCATGGTCCGAAGGAAAAAAATCCGGGAGAGATATTGATCCGCAGGATGCTTTCCACCGGATAGTGGTCGAGCACCAATTTTACCGTAAGCGCGTTATAAAAATTGATCCAAAACGGTAGCTGCTGCCTACGCGGCATGCGGCTAACCGGACGCGAAGAAAGATAGTCCAAATACTTTGCAAGCGCCGTGCGGTCTTGGGGTTTGACTTTCCGGTAGGAAATGAGATTGGGGCGGTCCGTGGCCTGGACCAGGTATTTTTCAAGAAAGCGCCCCCATGGCGCATGATCGATTTTTATTGTCGAATTGGGATCATGGGCGGCCCAACGCGGCCAAAGTTCTGCCTTGGGCGCCGCGATACTGGCGGCAGAGGCGAAGAACGACAACGCGGCCAAAAGCGAAAGGGCGTATTTCAAACCGACAATTCCCCGGTATCTTTTTATTCCGTTTGGACAGTAACCATATCCCGCCGCGATTGGAATATCGGAGACGGCGGCGTGCGCTAAAGATATTGCGTTGGACTCTATAATTCCGCCCCCCCTCTCGCACCCTCGTGACCGATCGTGATTGGCGCACCCCCCTGCCGACCCGCTAACTTTGCCCCAGAAGGAGCCCCCCCCCAATTGGCGAAGAAAAACATACGCATTACCCACACCCCGTCCGGCGAGGTCATCGCCGAGGGGCCGGTGGGCTGGGGGATCACCCCGTTTGAGGGGAATTATTACATTCAGAAAAAATATCTTCGCACGGGCGGCTTCAAGCCGTCGTTTATTCCCGGCATCTGCTTCTATAAATTCCTCTATGTGTGGATGGACCTTAACCCCAAATCGGGCGAGAAGGCGCGCATGCTGGGGTGGCTCTATTGGCTGCCGAACCCGCTCATCCCGTTTATCTGGTACCGCATCGGCGTGCCGCAGCAACACCCGGACCTGGCCGTCGAGGACCTTGCCTGACCGCCAACGCTTCCGCCGATCCAATAAATTTAGGCTATACTGTTCCCGTCACAATCATGCCGGTTCGCACGGGCTGGCATGGCGCGGACGAAAGGGGGAACCCATGCAACCACGGGAATTGCGGCGGCGGATAGCTCAAACCGGTATTTGGGCCGGCATCTACATCATCGCCGGCGGGCTGGTTATTCTGGGGCCCGGGATCCTTGGCCCCGGTCCGGCATGGTCTGCCGCGCCGGGCGCGCCGGCGCATCTGCGGTTGGTGGACCGCCTCGACCGCCCCGGCGATGGCTACTGCCTGGATATTCCCGGAACGCCGAGGAACATGCGCCTCGACGTGCCTTTGTTCGTGCACAAATGCAAGCCGTCGCTGACCAGCGATAGCGCCGTGGTATTTACCTCCGATGGGCTGATTAAATTTCCGGCGGTGGAACGCTGCATGACGGTCGCCGGCGTCAATTCAGGCGCCCTGCCGGGCGCGTCGATACTGCTGCGCAGATGCAATGAATCGGTGCCTTTCGTCGAAACCTCGAAGCTACAGAGATTTACCCTTCTGGATGACGGCAGATTGACCGTGTCCGGGACACAACTCTGCCTCACCGTCGGGCCCCGATCGGCGGCCACCTAATCCTCATTCGACCGCTGGCGCACGCTTTTTGTCGATGATTGCGCCGCGGCAGAGCCCGCCCGGTCTCGATGAGAGTTTGTGACTCCCCGCCCCTGAACCTGGTTCCGGCGATGCCATAAACGGAGCCAGGTTCCGATATCGCCGCCCCGCTCAGCGCACGCCGGCTTGTTCCAGGAGCGGATAGGTTTCGGTCATGAATTCGCGCATCTCTTCTTCGAATTTTACCCAGGTCAGCAGAATGCCGTTGAACCCGCATTCGCCCAACTTGATCATTTTGTCGACGATCTGCTCCTTGGTGCCGACCAGGGGATAGCCGCCCCAGCCGGCCATGAAATGCGCCTTCATGCCGGTCAATTCCTCATCGGTGAAGGTTTCCGCGTTGATGCCCATGGTCTCGATGAGCTGGCCGCCGCCTTCCCAGTCGCCTTTTTCGTGGATGTAATAGCGCAATTTGTCCTGGGCCTCTTTTTCGGTTTCGCCCTGGACGACGTAGCAATTGGTCCACATTTGCAGATCGTTGTCATAGTCGTCCCGGCCAAGCTCGTAGTAGCTGGCGACCATCTCCTTGAGCACGTCCAAATCCCGGCTCTTGGGCGGCACGAAGGACACATCGGCGTACTTGGCGGCGTAATGGCGGCCGCGCTCCGAGCCGCCGGCATTCATCACCACCGGGCGTGGGCTTTGCAGGGGTTTCGGTTCCAGGTAGCCCTTTTTGATCGTGTAATAGGTGCCCTGGTGATCGAATTCCTCTTCCTGGGTCCACAATCGGTCGACGATTTGCAGCCACTCCTCGGCCATGTCATAGCGTTTGTCGTGCTCGATAAGCTCGATGCCGAACATCTCGATCTCGGGCCGGTTCCAGCCGGTTACGACATTGAGGCAGCTGCGCCCGCCGGTAATATGATCGATCACCGCCATCTGTTTTGCGGCCATCAGGGGGTGCACCAGGGGCACGTGGGAGGTGGCGAAAATGCAGGAATATTTGGTCGCCGCGCCGAGGCCGGCCGCCCAGGTATAGGTCTCGAAGCCGGGTCCCGCCACATTGTTGATGCCGCCAAAGCCGCGCCAGCGGGCCACCGGAACGATGGCTTCGAACTCCATCTCGTCGGCCATTTTGGCGAGCGACAATACCGCCGGCCAGTCGGCGGTATGGGTGCCTTCCACGGTCGAGAAGGCGCCGGCGTAAGCTAGATTGGTGCTGAAGGTGCCGAGTTTGAGCTTGCGGCCGTTGAACAGCGGATTGGTTCCCAGGCGTGTCTGTTTTGCGGCTTTGTCCGCCATTATGATTCCCCGATATTGGCCGTTTATGGTGCAGCATAGGATTTTATTGCAGCACACGATTTCGGTTCGATCAACGCCTGTCTTGTTCGCCGCGAAACATTTGGGCCGGCGGCGCAAGGCTGATACAGCAGGCGCGCCGTCGCGCCCGATAAGCCGTAGCAGGGCGTAGCGGCTCGAACACGGAACGCCGGGGCGGTTCGGGTGGCCAGCTTTAGCTGGACAGGCCCTCGACCTTTTTCATGAAACCCATATGCTTGCGGGCGTCCTTCAAGCCGCCCTCGCCGTTGACCCAGGTGATCTTGCCGTCACCGTTGGCGTCGGTTCCGTCCTTGATGGCTTTGGTGAGCGCCAGC
>JAYGEH010000049.1:0-3735 GCA_046582475.1 Rhodospirillales bacterium | reverse complement strand
GCCGGCTCCGGCGGCGTGCGCGCGTCGCGCCTGGCCGGCGGCTACGGCGCCCGCTCGGCGATGATCGAGGCGGACCGGGTCGGCGGCACCTGCGTGCTGCGCGGCTGCATCCCGAAGAAGCTGCTGATCTATGGCGCCCATTACGCCGACCATTTCGAGGACGCGGTCAATTACGGCTGGACCATTGAGGGCGCGCACCATGATTGGCGCACCCTGATCGACAACAAAAATTCCGAACTGGACCGGCTCAACGGCATCTATTTGAGCATCCTCAAGAACAACAATGTGGACCTCCACGAGGGCTGGGGCGTGCTAAGCGACGCGCACACGGTGGAGGTGAACGGCAAGTCGATCACCGCGGAGAACATTCTCGTCGCCGTCGGCGGCTGGCCGTCGACGCCGGATATTCCGGGCATCGAGCATGTGATTTCCTCCAACGAGGCGCTGGAATTGCCCGCATTGCCCAAACGCATGGTGATCGTCGGCGGCGGCTATGTCGCCGTCGAGTTCGCCGGCATCTTTGCCAGCCTCGGCACCCAAGTTACCGAGATCGTGCGCGCCGATAACGTGCTGCGCGGCTTCGATGAGGATATCCGCACCGCCCTCGGCACCGAGCTCGGCCATCACGGCATCGACCTGATCACCGGCGGGGTGGTCGATTCCATTGAGAAATACGGCGCCGAATTCACCCTGCGCCTCAAGGGCGGGCGAGCCATCGCGACCGATTGCATCATGTATGCCACCGGGCGCACGCCGAACACCAAGGGCCTCGGCCTGGAGGAGGCCGGCGCCCGTTTGAAGGACAACGGCGCCATCCAAGTCGATGATTGGAACCGCACCAGCGCCGCCAATATCTATGCGGTCGGCGATGTCACCGACCGCATGCAGCTGACCCCGGTCGCCATCCAGGAGGGGCGCGCCGTATCCGAGACTTTGTTCAACAACAACCCCACCACGGTCGACTACGCCGATGTGGCGACGGCGGTGTTCTCGACGCCGCCGGTGAGCACCGTGGGATTGACCGAGGCCGAAGCGCTGCAACGCGGCCATGCCATTGAAGTCTACGAATCCCGCTTCCGGCCCCTGGTCCACACCCTGTCGGGGCGCGAAGAGCGCACCTATATGAAATTGGTGGTCGATACCAATGGCGGGCGGGTGCTGGGCGCCCATATGATGGGCATGGACGCGCCGGAGGTCATCCAGGGGCTCGCCATCGCCCTCAAATGCAACGCCACCAAGGCTGAGTTCGACGCCACCATGGGCATCCACCCGTCGGCGGCGGAAGAGTTCGTCACCATGAGCACCAAGCGCGCCGAGCCGGACGCGGCGCAGGCCGCGGAATAGCCAATCACCGCATAACGGAGAAACCATGCCCAATATCAACCTATCCCTGGCCACCTGCGATTACGATCATGTGCGCGATCTGATGAGCGGCGTGGTGCGCGCCGAAGGCATCGATATCACGCCGATGATCTTCGAGGAGCCCCATTACATTTTCCACCGGGCCACCAATTTCGGCGATTTCGATATTTCGGAAATGTCCTTCGGGCGCTATGTGTCGCTGGTATCCAGGCGCAAAAACCAGCTGGTGGCGATCCCCATCTTCCCATCCCGGGTGGCCCGCCAGAGCGCCTTTTTCGTGCCCCGGGGCAGCCGCGTCAAGAAACCGGAAGATCTAAAGGGCGCCACCGTTGGTATCCCGGAATGGACGCAGACGGCGACCATCTATGCGCGCGGCTGGCTGCAAAATACCGTCGGCGTCGATTTGCGCACCATCACCTGGCTGCAGACCGGCGTCGATATGCCGGGCCGCCCGGAACCGCAGCCGCCGAAGCTGCCCAAGGGCGTGCGCGTAAAAGCGGTGACCGACAAATCTTTAAGCGATCTTCTTCTCGACGGGTCCGTCGATTGCGTGCTGTCGGCCTTGCCGCCGAAGCCGGTGCGCGACGGCGATCCCCGGGTCCGCCGCCTGATCAAGAACTCCCGCAAGGTCGAGGTGGATTACTTCAAAGAGACCGGCATTTTCCCGATCATGCATGTGATCGTCATCAAGCGCAGCGTCCTGAAAGCGCATCCCTGGGTGGCCGCCAATCTTTACAGCGCCTTTGAGGAAGCCAAGAACCGGGCCGTGGCGCGCGCCCTGAAGGGCAGCCACGCCATCTATCCGATCCCCTGGGGGGCGGACGCGGCCAAGGAGGCGCAAACTTTGTTCGGCGAAGACATCTGGCCCTACGGCATCGAGCCCAACCGCGCAACCCTGGAAGCCTTCACCCGATTCGCCCACCAGCAGGGGGTCGCCTGGCGCAAGCTCAAACCGGAAGATCTGTTCGCCGAGCAGACCCTGGAAGTGATCAAGACGTAAGCCATGGACATTCTCGAAAATCAGTTTATTTCCCTGGAAATCAACGCCGGAGAGGCGTATAGACTGCGCCCTTCCACGATACATGCCTGGGACCAGGAACGATGAGCACGAAATGGACGCCGGCCAGTTGGCGCGCGAAACCTATTTTGCAGGTGCCGGACTATCCGGACCAAGCGGCTCTCGAAGCCGCCGAGACCGAGCTGTCGGGCTTTCCGCCGCTGGTCTTCGCCGGCGAGGCGCGCAGCCTCAAACAGCATCTGGCCAAGGTGGCGGCGGGCGAAGCCTTTTTGTTGCAGGGCGGCGATTGCGCCGAAAGTTTCGCCGAATTTCATGCCGATAATATCCGCGATATGTTCCGCGTTTTGTTGCAGATGGCGGTGGTGCTGACCTTCGGCGCCGCCCTGCCGGTGGTCAAGGTGGGCCGCTTGGCCGGCCAGTTCGCCAAGCCGCGCTCGGCGCCGACGGAAACCATCGACGGCGTCGAATTGCCGTCCTACCGGGGCGACATCATCAATTCCATCGAATTCGACGAAGCCCGCCGCCAGCCCGATCCGCAGCGCATGATCCGTGCCTATAACCAATCGGCGGCGACCCTCAATCTGATCCGCGCCTTCGCCCAGGGCGGGTTTGCCGATCTGCACCGGGTGCACCAGTGGAATATGGGTTTCGTGGCCGACAGCCCGCTGGCCGAACGCTACCGGGATCTGGCCGACCGGCTGAACGAGACCTTGGAATTCATGGCCGCCTGCGGGCTCAATTCGGACACCACGCCGCAGATCCGCGAGACCGAGTTTTTCACGTCCCACGAGGCGCTGCTGTTGCCTTACGAGCAGGCCATGACCCGCGTCGATAGCCTCACCGGCGATTGGTACGATACCTCGGCGCATTTGTTGTGGGCCGGTGACCGCACCCGCCAGCTGGACAACGCCCATCTGGAATATTTGCGCGGCATCGCCAATCCGGTCGCCTCCAAGGTTGGCCCGACCACCGAGGCCGACGATCTGATCCGGCTGATCGATATCTTGAACCCGAATAACGAGCCGGGACGGCTGACCCTGATCAGCCGCATGGGCGCCGGCAATGTGGGCGCGCATTTGACCGGGCTTTTGCGCCGCACCAAGGACGAGGGGCGCTTCGTCGTCTGGTCCTGCGATCCCATGCATGGCAATACGGTGAAAAGCAGCAACGGCTACAAGA
Organism: Rhodospirillales bacterium; assembly: GCA_046582475.1. Classification (GTDB taxonomy): domain Bacteria; phylum Pseudomonadota; class Alphaproteobacteria; order Rhodospirillales; family UBA2165. The sequence continues at coordinate 176 of JAYGEH010000049.1, read as the reverse complement.
CCCGGCTTTTCGATCGGATCCTTCAAGAAGTCGATGAGTTTTTTCAAGTGGTGCGCGGCGAAGGCGTGCATCCGGGCGGCGTCCATTTCGAGTTGACCGGCCAGGATGTCACCGAATGCGTCGGCGGCGCCCAGGCGATCACCGAGGCCGATCTTTCCAGCCGCTACCATACCCAT
>JAYGEH010000047.1:0-4785 GCA_046582475.1 Rhodospirillales bacterium | reverse complement strand
TTACTGCTGATACGCCGCGCGCAGTTTCGAGACGTGGCCCGTGCCGCGCTTGGCTTTATTAAGACGCTCCATCATCCGCGCATAAGCCGAATTCACGGCAAGTTTCAGATAACCGGCCTTATTGGGCGCGGCATGAAACTTCATGCCTTCCTTTTTCAGGGAGGCTTCCTCGCTGGCGCTCAGCTTTTGCAGCAGGGCGGTGTTGACGGCTTCCTGTTCGATCACGGTATCCTGCAGCAGGGTCTTGGCCTTGCCGCCGAGCCCGTTCCACTTGGCCAGATTCATGGTCCAGCCGATATCGGTCTGGAAGAACTCAGGCGTCACCGCGTGGCGCAGGAATTTGTCCCATTTCAGACCCTTCAGCCCAACGGTCGCCCAGGGGCTGGCGTCAACCACGCCTTTTTCCAGCGCGCCGAACACGGCGGTCGCCGGCAGCGGATGGGTCGAGGCCTTGAGCGCCCGCAAAAACGCGCCGTAAATCGGATTGTCGCGCATTTTCACGCCGCCGAAATCGGGCAGGCCCTTGGCATTGAATTTCGGCGCGTTCTTCATATAGATGCGGAAGCGGTCGCCGCCCGCGGTCCAGCCAAGATATTTCACATTAAAATGCTTTTGCTGCAACTCATCGAGTATTTTGGTGCCGCCGTTTGCCCGCACTTGTTCGGGCAGCGATGAGGCGGTGGAGACGGCTTCGTTTTCCGGGATGGCGCGGGCGTAGAAAGCGGCCGGAGTGCAAACCAGATCGACGCGCCCCTTGGAGGCGGCCGGCGGCTGCTGGAACATTTTGATCGAGTTGAATGGCAGCACCTCGATCTCGATCTCGCCCTTGCCGCGCTCGTTGATTTTCGCCGCCAGCGCCTTGCAGTTCTTGGTGTAAACCAAAAAATCCGGGAACGGATAGACCAGGGTAAGTTTGGTGGCCGCCGAGGCATCGGTGGGCGCGCTGAGCGCAATCCCGCCGGCAATCGCGGCAACGGCGCTTAAACTGATAATCTTGGTAATCATGGAAGCCTCCTCCGTGGGTATGATTATGTGATATTTGCAGTCAACGGGCGATCATAACCGGCGCGGTCGAAATCCGTCAATCACGGGTGGTATTGCATTTCGGCTTGATGCACCGGCAAATAAGGATCCGTTGGAAATGTAATTTGATTATGGAACGTTGCCCGTGCCCGCGAACGCCAATGACACATATGGCCTGGACGACAAATACGGCCTCGGCGAAGGGCGCCTGTTCCTGTCCGGCACCCAGGCCCTGGTGCGATTGTTATTGGAACAAAGCCGCCGCGACGCCCGCGCGGGGCTGAATACCGGCGGCTTTGTGTCCGGTTATCGCGGCTCGCCGCTGGGCGGCGTTGATATGGCGCTCTGGGGCGCCAGCGAATTCCTGGCCCAGGAAAACATCAAGTTCGAGCCGGGCCTAAACGAGGATTTGGCGGCGACCGCGGTCTGGGGCTCGCAGCAGACCGATATTCTCGGCCCCGCCCGCGTCGATGGGGTTTTCGGAATGTGGTACGGCAAGAACCCGGGGCTGGACCGCTCCGGCGACGCCATGAAACATGCCAACGCCGCCGGCACCGAACGCCACGGCGGCGTCTTGGCGGTCTCCGGCGACGATCCCGGCGCCTCCTCCTCGACCCTCGCCAATCAATCCGAGCAGGCCTTCGCATCGGCGATGATGCCGGTCATCTATCCCGCCGATATCGCCGATATGCTGGATTTGGGTCTCAAGGCCTATGGGCTGTCCCGCTATTCGGGCCTTTGGGCCGGCTTCAAGCTGGTGGCCGACGTGGTGGAAACCACCCGCTCCATTACCATGGACGCAAGCGTCGGAAAAATCACCTTGCCCGAGGCGCCAGGTTTTGATGCCGGGCAGGTCGTCCAGCGCTGGCCCGACGACCGCTGGAGCCAGGATCAGCGCCTGCAAGACATCAAGCTGCCGGCGGCGTTAGCCTTCGCCAAGGCCAACGGTTTCAATAAGATTGTGATCGACGCGCCGGGGCGGCGCCTGGGCATTGTATCGGCCGGCAAGGCCTATCTGGATGTGCGCCAGGCCCTGGACGCATTGGGCGTCACCGAAGCCGTTGCGTTGGAGATCGGGCTTTCGGTCTGTAAGCTGGGCTTGATCTGGCCGCTCGAGCCAGACGGCATGCGCGCCTTCGCCCGCGGTCTCAAGGAAATCCTGGTCGTCGAGGAGCGCCGCGCTTTCGTCGAAACCCAGCTTAAGGAGCTCGCCTATAACTGGCCGGCCAGCAACCGGCCCCGGATCATCGGCAAGACCGATGAACACGGCCGCCCGCTGATCCCATCGTTGGGCGTGACCGAGCCCGGCAAGCTGGCGTTGCTGATCGGCCGGCGCCTGCTTCTGGCGGCCGATCATCCGGTGATCCGGGGCAATCTGGCGCGCTTGGAGCGGGCGGCGGAGCAAAGCCGTTCGCGGACAAGCATCCCGGTCCGGATTCCCCATTTCTGTCCCGGCTGTCCCCATAACCAGGGAACGAAATTGCCCGACGGCGGCGTCGCGATGGCCGGTATCGGCTGCCATTCCCTGGCCATGTGGATGCCCGGCTCGGACACCATCACGCTCTCGCACATGGGCGGCGAGGGCGCCAACTGGATCGGCGCCGCCGCCTTCGTGGAGCGGGATCATCTGTTCCAGAACATGGGCGACGGCACTTATGCCCATTCAGGATTGTTGGCCATCCGCGCGGCGCTGGCGGCCAAAAGCCGCATCACTTTCAAAATCCTCTACAACAACGCGGTCGCCATGACCGGCGGCCAGCCGGTGGAGGGCGCCCCGACGGTATCGGATATCGCCCGGCAGATGGCCGCCGAGGGGGTCGCGAAACTGGCGGTGGTGTCGGATGCGCCGGAGCAGTATTCCGGCGCCGGTCTGCCCGCCGGCACCAAGGTTCATGACCGCCAGGAATTGGACGCGGTGATGGAGGATTTTGCCAGCTTCCCTGGCACGTCGGTGCTGATCTACGATCAGATGTGCGCCACCGAAAAACGCCGGCAGCGCAAACGCGGCCGCCGCGCCCCCGCCGAGGCGCGGGTGGTCATCAACGAGCGGGTGTGCGAAGCCTGCGGCGATTGTTCGGTGCAATCCCGCTGTATCGCGGTGCGCGCCGTGCCGACGCCGTTGGGTCTCAAGCGCCAGATCGACCAATCGAGTTGCAATTCCGATCTCAGTTGCCTGCAAGGGTTCTGCCCGGCCATGGTGACGGTCACCGGCGCCAAGCTCCGGGCCCCGCAGATTGTGCAAGACGGCGGCTGGTCGATCGGCGAGCCGGCACCGGTGGAACTGGCGGCGCCCTACAATATCCTGATCGCCGGCGTCGGCGGCACCGGGCTGATCACCATCGGCGCCATCCTCGCCATGGCCGCCCATTTGGACGGCATCGAATGCAGCGTCCTGGATAATACCGGCCTGGCGCGCATGGGCGGCGCCGTCACCACCCATCTCAGGCTGGCGCCTTCGGGCAGGTTGCTGGATGCGCCGCGCATCGATGTGGCGGGCGCCGATCTGTTGCTGGGCTGCGATGCCCTGGTCGCCGCCGGGCCCGAGGTTTCCAGCCGCATCCAAAAGGGCCGGACCCGCGCCGTGGTCGATTCCCACATGGCGCCGACCGCGGCCGAGGCGCTGGACCCGGAAACCCCCATCGACCGGGACGCGGTGCTTGCCGCCATCGCCGAACACATCACCGGCGACGAAGGCAATTTCGCCGATACCGGTGGGCTGGCGCTGGCCCTCCTCGGCGACAGAATATACGCCAACATGCTGCTTACCGGGTTCGCATTTCAGAAAGGGCATATCCCGCTGTCAGGCGCCTCGGTGGAGCAGGCGATCGGGCTCAATGGAACCGAGACGGAAAATAACCTTCGGGCGTTTGCCTGGGGCCGGCGTCTGGCGGTGGACCGGCAAAGGGTTCTCGAACGCGCCGGCCTGGCCGCCGGTGCCGGCGACAACAGCCTCGGCGACAGGATCACCTTCCACATGCAGCAATTGACCCGCTATCGCAACCGGGCCTACGCCGTCCGCTATGGCGAATTGGTCGATAAATTCCGCGCCAGGGAAACCGGGATTACGGGCGGGCCGGGCGCGCTGACCGGGGCGGTCGCCGATAATTACTACAAGGTACTGGCGATCAAGGACGAGTTCGAAGTGGCGCGTCTGTTTACCGATGGCGCCTTCGACGACCAACTCGGCGCCCTGTTCGAGGACGGGTACCGGGTGCATTATCACGTGGGGCGCCTGGGCGGCGGCGGGCGCAAAAAGCATCGCTTCGGCCCCTGGTTCGGAACCGCCCTCGGGCTAGCGCGGAAATTCAAATCCTTGCGTTATTCGGTTCTGAACCCGTTCTTTTTCACCCGTGACCGCAAGCGTGACCGCAACCTGATCGCCGAGTACGAGGCGACGGCGGAAGAATTGCTGGAACATCTGGACGCCGGAAACCTGCAACTGGCCACCGAGATCGCCGCCATCCCGGACGCCATTCGCGGCTTCGGGCATGTCCGCGACCGGTCCCTGATCGGCGCCCTCAAACGCCATGATCGATTGCTGGCGGAATTCCGGGTCTCTGGCGGTCAGGGCTGATCTTTGCGCGCGATTACCAGATTGCCGAAGCGATCGACGCTGCTTGTCAGATCGGGATCGATAAAGATCGTCACATCGGGCTGTTCCAGCAGCGCCGGGCCGAGCACCACCGTGCCGATGGGCAAATCCAGCCGCCGGTAGATATCGGTGTTTTGCCAGCCGCCATCAATCCAAACCTGCCGGCATTC
>JAYGEH010000036.1:0-3058 GCA_046582475.1 Rhodospirillales bacterium | reverse complement strand
CACATCCGCCCGCATCAGGCTCTGAACATGCGTCCGCCGGTGCCCGAGACTCTATCAGGTAGTGGTACATAGCACGGGGACTTTACTAGGCACCTTAAGACAAGTGACATGGCTCTCAGAAACAATCGTTGATATGGCTCGATGGTGCCAAGCACCGGTCGAGCAGCCGCTTGAACGCGGCGCTTGATTGAGTAATCATCTGAATCGGTAGCTACATCGAAAACAAATTTTTACCAACTTTTGGATATGACCTGTAGATCTCGTAAGAGGAGCCTTTCAATGATAAATTACTGTGAATCTCCTGGGGCGCCAGAAGCAGAACTAATTAGCTATGCAGAGTATTTGATCCCAAAATTGCGAAACCGCGCGCCTTCTTGCGAAAAAACACGACGCCTATCTGATGAAACAATAAGTGATTTGGTCCAAGGCGGGCTGATTAGAAGCACTGTTCCGAAGCGCTTAGGAGGCAGCGAAATCGACTATCACACAGCTATGCTAATTTGTGCAGCAATCTCTCGTGGCTGTGGATCAACAGGGTTGGTCACCGCAAATATGTTGGGCTGTACGCTAACAGCTGCGCTTTGGCCTGAAAAAGCCCAAGATGAAATTTGGGGAAAATCGATAGATACGATTATTACAGGCACCCTCATATTTCCAAAAGGGAAAGCTAAAAAGGTGGAGGGCGGATATATCCTTTCAGGCCGTTGGCCGTTTGGAAGCGGAATTCTGGCCTCGTCTTGGAATATTTTCGGCGCCGCAGTTGAAGCCGAGCACAATCAGGGCGGGCAAGAATTGCGGATGTTTTTAGTGCCTAAAAAAGATTGGTCAACGATCGACACATGGCAGACGGCAATCCTTCGAGGAACTGGTAGCCATGATGTAGAAGTGAACGACAAGTTTGTCCCCAGTTACCGCACTATCTCAGTCGAACAGCAGCTGGGAGACTGTGCACCAGGTTGCAAAATAAATACTGGCCCTGTTTATAAACTGCCCATATTCTCAATGTTCTTTTCATGGATTGGCTCTGTTGTTCTTGGAATTGCACAAGGATCCGTTGATGATTTTATTAATGTTACTAAAACGCGAGTTACCGATCACGGCGCGTACAATTTAAGGGATTTTACACCCATACAGATTAAGGTTGCCGACGCACGTATGTCTGTCGATACTGCACGGCGGATTTATTTGCAAAATTGTGATGAAGCGATGGGTATCGTCCAATCTGACCGTTTACCAACAATTGATGAACGCACTCGATGGCGAGGGGAAGGGGCTTTCGCTGCGCGCCTGTGTGTAAACGCCGTGGATCTACTTTTTACAGCAAGCGGAGGAGGTGGTTTGTACGATCGGAATCCTATCTCCCGTGCATTCCGAGATATTCACGGTGCCCATGCCCAGATAACCCAATCATTTGACGTTAACGCCACTACATACGGCCGCGTACTATTGGGCATGGAAAGCGATAATAGTTTACTATGAAAAAAGTTTTGTTCTGTAACACAATCATAACGCACGGCTTTGTCAGAGCAAATCGGGTTGAAACAGATCAGGCTGTCGCGGCGTGTCGGATCTGAACCGTTCAGGCCGCCAGTAGACGCCATTCTGCCAGCGCGGCGGAACGGTTTTGTTTGAAGACGTCGCGGTGGTCGAGGTGGCGCTGAAGGTTGAAATGGTTGCAGATCGAGGCGTGAACGGAGGTGAATTTTTGCAGGGTCTTGATGTCCCTGATTTTCGCAATTGCTCTTTCCCGTCGTCGAAACTGCTGATGTGAATTTTCCGCCCGGTTGTTGAGCCACCGACCGCAGATCTGAGCGGAGCCGATGCCGATCACATTCATCGCCGCCCGATACGACCGCAGACGATCCGTAACGACCGTCCGCGGTCGACCGTAACGTTTCATAGCACGCTTCAAAAACTTCAGCGCAGCCGCGCGATCCCGCCGTTTCGTGGCGAAAACCTCAAGCACTTCACCTTCCTGATCGACAGCACGCCACAGGTAATGCGTCTCGCCGCTGATCTTCACAAAAACTTCGTCCAGGTGCCAGCGCCAGTTCGAATAGGATCCATGAAGAAGGCGCCGCTTGCGGATCTCCGCAGCAAACATCGGACCGAACCGGTTCCACCAGAAGCGGACCGTCTCGTGGCAAATATCGATACCGCGCTCGAACAGCAGATCTTCGACCTGCCGCAACGAAAGCGGATACCGGATGTACATCATCACCGCGAGGCGGATAACTTCGGGTGAACTGTTGAAGTAACGAAAGGGGCTTTGCATCAGCGGAGGCTACGGAGCTCCCCCGCCCAGCTCAAATCAATTTTGTCTGACACCGCCTGCAGCCGGACGGCGTTGTCGCGGAACTTGCGGCACGACAGCCGCGTCCATTTGATCGCGTTCTTGCCTTCCTTGATGTATTGCTCCGCTTTGCCTCGTTGATTGTAGAAGGCTACCACCCGTTCAGCGGGACGGCTTAAGTTGGTAACGATGAATCCAACGCGAGGGCATAGCTCGCCGGGATGCCATTCCACCTTGGCCACGACGCGCCGCTTCCTGTCCCAGCTTCCAGCCTGATAGCTGAAGCTGGCGTAATAGCGCCGCACATGGTTCGGCGGACGGCCAACGGGTCGTGTGAGCAGGTGGGCGATGCTTTCCTGCAGAACCCGGTTGGACGACAACCGGATCGCGTACAGAAATCCCTCGGCTTCGAGGTATTCGTACATCTCCGGCGAGGCAAAGGCCGCATCGCCCCGGAAATACAGCCGCACCTTCCGCCCCTTGTAGCGAACGACAACCGGCTTCAACACGCCTTCCCAGTCATCGGCACTATGAACGTTGCCGGGGCGCAGGGTACACCGTTCCAGATCACCAAACTGGTTGAACAGGAACAGGGGATGGTAGCACGTGCAGCCGAAGTGTCCGTTGTAGGCCGTTCCCTCCTGCTCGCCATGGGTCGGGCTGACGCTGCTGTCCATGTCAAGGATGATCATCTTCGGTGGGCGACGGTCATGCACACGGTCGATCCATTGCCCGGAAAGCTCGGCCAACGCGGCGAGGTTTTGG
>JAYGEH010000008.1:0-1511 GCA_046582475.1 Rhodospirillales bacterium | reverse complement strand
GGCTTTGATACCCTAGCGGAACAATGGAGGCCGGCTTATTGACCTGCGTAATTTCAAATCGGGGCATCAATGCATTCCGGTGGTCGTCTTGATGGCGTCCGTGTCTTCCAGAACAGCGTAAAGGTAATTCCGATATTCCCGGTCGCGATGTTCATCGCAGTAGCTTCCGACCGCCAAGTTGATTTCCAAGATCAGGTCGTTCAGCCGTCCGGTCATCCAGGTGACCGTGCCGTCATTCGCCTTGATGTCGGCAGTCATAAATTCCATACGCCGCCGGATGGCGATGAAAAATACTGTCGCCGCTTCGATGTCGTTCAGCACATATCCGGTTTCAGCCTTGGCGCCGGGAGCGCGGATGAAAACCGTGCAGATGCCGTCATCGGTTGGCTCGACGTGGGCGGTGTGCTGGTAGGTCAGATGGTCGAGGTTATAGCTCATCGGGCATCGCCGCCGGTGGCATCGTTCGCCGGGACCGGCAGGGTTGTTTGGTGTTCGATGGCGGCGGGCTGGGGCGTGATATCCTTGGCGGCGGTCCAGCCGCACTCAGGGCATGACAGCGGACTGTTATCCCAGCCAATGACCATCGGGCCGTTGTGGATGACTTCGTGGCGCTTAGCGAACCGCCTGTCGAGGCGGGTGAGCAAGGCGACCTTATTGTGGTTCATGTCACGCAGAAGTGTCGCCAGGGCCTGATAGCTTTTCGGATCGGTTTCCTTTTTTTCGTCCATCAGGCGCTCGACCGCCTCGGCCTGTTTATCTTGGATTTCATGTAACTGGATGACCAAACCACGTTCCCACGCCCTCTGCACTGCATCATCCAAGTCATCGTCGGAACGGCACCACCTCAGAAACGTGCTGACTGATGGCATATCATCAGCCGCACAGATCGACGTAATCGTGGTGCCACTTTCCATGCCTTCAATAATGGCGGTGGTGATCGCCTCGGTGCGTTCAAGCTGCTTTGTCATTCGCTCCCTCAAGCTTGTCTGCGTGGTGCTGGCGGTAAAGGGCGGCATAGTCCTCATCGAGGTCGGCCAAGCTTTTGCCGTCCAACTGCGCGATGGCATGGTTGTGGTTCGCGATGGCGCCACTGATGGCTTGATCCAGTTCCGGTGAGCCGAACCGATGGTAAAACCGCGTGGTGAACCATCCGCCCAGATGACCGATGCGGCGGTTCAGTGCGTTGCCCAGCTCACGGGCGCCGGCACCAGCAGAGCGGATTTCGACGGCAACAGCCTCCGCATCGTCGATCTTGTCCATGAACGCCAAAAACGCCTTCTCGGCCTCGTTCAGCAATTTCGTGCGCTGCTTCACCAGCTTTTCGATCTTGGCGCAGTTGCCCAGAACCACATCCAGATCAGCTAGGGTTTTTGCGTCGGATAGGTGGTATTCCGCCTCTTCCAGCCCCCTTACGAGAGCATCGCGGTCGCTGACGGCGGCTTGGTGGTCTGCACGGACGCGGGCCAGGTCGTCCTCGGGACCATCAACAATCAGGTCCGTCAGATTGGCTT
>JAYGEH010000570.1:0-3930 GCA_046582475.1 Rhodospirillales bacterium | reverse complement strand
CCGAGATCACCCGCAGATCATCAACACGTGGAATACCACGAGACAAAGGAAAATGGGGTGCCATGCGGTCCAATTGCGTTTGCGTCAGCCAGAATAAGTCTTTCATTTGATGCCCTCCAAAGGTCCTAAGGACATCATCCGGTGAAATGCTGAATTAATAATTAATGGGTCCTGAGCCTCATACTCGTGAGTTAGGGGCCACATCAACTGGCCAACGCCAAAACCAAACATGAATACGCCGAGTGTGAGTTGCAATTGGCTTGGTGTGCTATTCAGGTCGGGTCGGCATCGGTTGGAAAGTTAATTCGGATAAATCAATTTATCTGTGGGAAATTACCGCCACGAACTGACAGCAAACATCACCCCCATCGGCGTGTTGTCCTTTTGGGCTGACTTATTCGGCAGAGGAAGATTTCTTGTGCGTGTCCCACGGAACGACGCCCTTGTCCAGGTCCCGGCCGCCTTGGCCGTCGGTTGTGAGTGCCGGCGTGGGCAGATAGTGGGCCGGCACGCCGCCGCCATTTTTTCGGCGGACTAACGCCTCCTCGGGCGTTTCCAAAAGCGCGGCGGCGGCCATCGCCTCCTTGCGGTCCACCATAACGGGGTCCGGCTGGTCCGGCGGCGGCATCATATTCGCATGGTAGTAGGCCATTTTCTGCTTATCGGGATCGATTTTATGATCCAGATTAAGGTCGCGTTGATTGACCCCTTTGGTCGGCATCACGCAGGCGCCGTCGACGATCTCCAAATCAAACCACCATTTCTTCTTGGGATTACGCACACCATGGCGCAAGGCGTCATCCAGCCAAACGGCGATCGGCACCAGGAATGGCTTGATCCATCGAACATTGACCCCGAACCAGGAGGCGATCCGGGTCATTAACGGGCCTTGCCAGGTCACAACTTTGTTTAGGGGGCATGCCTTCATGCACCGGCCGCAAGCGAGGCCTTTCGGATTGGTCACGCGGTAGCGGGTGCATCGCTCCACGTCCGGTTTCCAAATTTCGTAGCCATTGAACATGGTCTTTTTGCCCCAGGAAATGGCATCGCAGGGGCATTCCCGGGCGCATTTCCAGCAATTAGAACAGAAATTCTGAAGGCCGAAATCCACTGGCTGGTCCGGTTCCAGTGGAATGTCGGTGGTCATGACGACCGTTTTAAGCCGCGGGCCGATAAAAGGATTTAAGATGACTTCGCCGATGCGGCTGAGCTCGCCGAGACCCGCCAATAACGTGACCGGCACATGCAAGACGTCGGAGTCCGCATTGGTTTGTGACCGGGAGGTAAAGCCAAGTGAGCGCAGCATCTCCGCCATGACGCCGGCGATCTCGGCGCCGCGCATATAGGCCCGCATGGACTGGGCGCCCGAAATAAAGTCGTCGCCGGAGGAGCCTTCCATGGTCTCATAGCCCTGGTCGATGAGCATAACCACGGCATATTTATGATAGGGCTCGATTGGCTTGCCCATATCGTCATGGGAATACCAGGCGTATTCAGGAATTTCGCAGATACCGGTAATCTCGGACCCCAAGAAATAAGAAAGCGATTTCATCGCTTTGGAATTGGCCGCCGGGTCGTCATATCCGGGCGCCTTATCCGCCGTCGGACCGTACTGATGGGGCACCATTGAACGGATAAGACTCACCATTGATTGCGCAAACGGATGCTTGAACGCGAACCGGGTCACTTCGAACTTTGACTTTTCGCCCAGGTCGCCGCGGCGGGTACGGGCAAAGAAAGCAGCGCGCTTGGAAACGCGGGGTACTTCGTCGTCAAATATTTGCGTGGTCGGAACTTCGACCCGGTCCACTTGTTCCATGGGGAAGATACCCAGGTCGCTGCGCCGTTTCGCCCGGCGGTTCCACTCGATGCCTGGAACCCCGCCGCCAAGTCCCAACCAGTATCCAATGTTTTTTGCTCGTTTTGCGCTGGCGTGCAGAGGTTGATCTGTCGCCAGGGCGTAGTCGGTGGTCACGACCGCCACCGCGAACTGATCGTCAAGGAACGGATTGATGAGATTTTCGCCGTCCCTTACGGCAACACCGGCCAATACGGCCAGCCTGTCGAAATCGACGTCTCCGGTATCACTATCGTGGGCTTTGGCATGATACCCCATATTCTGGATGTGCTCGGCAACGGCGATGGCCACTTCGAATACGCGAAAATTTGCGGCAATGGCGGCCAGGCCTTTGCACCAATCATGAGCCAGATTTTCCTTTTCGGGATATTTGCCATAAGCCTGCACGATGACCACGGCATGGCTGTGGGCCAGCGGATTGGCTTCTTCCAACCAGACGTTTTCCGATATTTCACAAATACCGACTTGGGCGACGTCGAGAAAATACGCCGCGCCCTTCACATCAACCATACGCCTGTAGAGATCGTCCGGGATCGGCGCTTTTGGCGGAAAGGGCGTAACAATTCCGAGGGTCCGGAAAATATCATGATATTTGGCGATGGCCTCGCCGAGAGGGCGGTGCCCATTGATCGGCTCGCTTTGAGGCCGGCTGATTTTCGGCCGTGCCCGTTCCGCAGAGGATATGCCGTCATCTCTCTTAAGGCGTTCCAAAGGATAGGGGCCGTACTCGAACGGCCGATCTTTATTGGAAAAGAAGATCATGCAACTGCTCCTATTCGCCTTATCCCAAAGAATGATGCGCACCCGAACGATTTATCCGAGATTTCTCAAACAATCTTCGTATCGATCTTCTCCAACCGTACTCAATTTCCACGGAACTTGGAATCGATTTTCTTATGAGGCCGTGACACAGCCGCGGCAAATCGATGTCCGCTGTTACCCTCAAAGCGAACGTAACCGGCGGTCACGCTGAATGACTGCCGTTGACCCTTTCCGGACATAAGCCAGCACGCACCCGCCAACTTGTCCATGAGCGCCAATCAGGTTCCCGGCACGCGACGAAAGGCGACGGCAAGCCTGTTATGCGCATTAATGGTGATGATAACGTAGGTTAGATCGACCAGTTCCTGGTCGGTGAATTGCCCACGCGCTTGCTGGAAAACGTCGTCGGGCACGCGGCTGTCAGCAACCAATGTCACGGCTTCGGCCCATGCCAATGCCGCCTTTTCCCGGTCGGTGAAACAGGTTGCCTCCCACCAGACAACCAAATTCTGGAGACGTTCCTCAGATTCGCCAATTTTTCGTAAAATTTCGACATGCATATTGACGCAGTTGGCGCAACCGTTGATCTGCGAAGCACGGAGCTTCACCAGTTCCGTCAATTGTTCATCGAGGCCGCAGTCGCGGCCGTACCGGGAGAGCTGGCCGAGCCGTTTCCAACCTTCCGCGGAAATTTCGCGATAATCCAAGCGCTCCATTTTGATCCCCTATACTTTGTGTTCCTAGGACACGATTCTTCTGCGCATTTTGATTTTGGTGCACCGCATTCAGTAGGGCAACCTTCTCCCTGCTTCGATATGCTCTCCCAGACTAGAACCGGAATCTTTGGACCACTGTAGTCTACGTCCGTTTTGCGCCCGAAAGCGGTCACAACCGGCAAATCGGCTGAACGGAGGAATTTGTTAAGGGTTGTCGGACATCTGCCGTAGCTGGGTGCCAGCGACCTCCTCGTTCGGCAGGTGTCGGACAAGCCTCAAGGGAGGAAACCGCGGGAAGTTTAGGCTCGGCGTTTTGGTTTGTTCGAGCTATGGGGATTTGAAGCTTGGGCGGTGGATTTGGCCGGGCATGACACCGTCCTGATGATGGTTTGTGGCGTTGGCGAACCCTGACAGAGATCATCCGGGGTCATAATTTCTGCTTTCAACATAGATTGACGCTGATGGGAACGTTCTGGCGCCGGATTTGGCAAGACGGTTGCGTGGCCGGTTAAGCAGCGGCGGTATTGACGATCGGTATCGGGTTTTTGAGACCGGAGCATCATAAGGTTCCCGTCCTAATCCGTGGCGGCGGCG
>JAYGEH010000209.1:0-11604 GCA_046582475.1 Rhodospirillales bacterium | reverse complement strand
CCCTTTTCCGCCGCCGGCGCAGCGGTGGACTTTAACGTGGGATGCGTCGATGGATATCTGTTCCGGCGTTCCCGACAAGACCACCGTTAGAGCGGCGAACAGATACTGCCAGTGACCATTTTGCGACCAGCGGTTATACCGGTTATAGACCGTCGTCGATGGGCCGTACTCCGGTGGACAGTCCCACCACCGGCAACCCGACTGGAGCACATGGATTATACCGCTGATGATCCGCCGGTTATCCGCGCGGTGACGGCCCGCCGCACGGTAGGGCATATGCGGCTTGATCAATTCAAAATGACGATCCGATAACCAAAATAGACGCCGCATGGCCAAGAACCTCCTTTTGGGTTCCTGACCATTGAATCAGTTAATAGTTATTGAGTTCTGACTCTGGCACCTTGAAGGGAGCTGCGCATGAATTAAAATGTAACATAGGAGTTTGAGAGTTTGGCAGAGTGAACGTGACGTAATGCAAAAATCGGTCAAGCCGAGGATCGGGAAAACCCGTTTGGGTCAAGGCGCATTGAGCGCGTGCTTTTGATTGGGACCCGTTCCGGCGTATCCAATTAGGGCCAGAGGCTATCAATGCCGCACAATCAAGCCGGACACACGACTGCACCTGACCAATTTGCGCAATCGTGAAATTGGCTATTTCTAAATCGGAGCCGTCGACACATGAACCTTAAGCCGACATTAGGAGGGGTATGGAAGAGGGTTCATTTCCGTACCCCACATTACTATCGGACCTACTTTTTCTAATATGACCGCCAGGCATATAGCCTTGGGGGAGGCCAAAGGCGGATCATTCATCGCCGGCTTCGAAATGTTCGAGTGCCGCTTCGACCCACGCGGCGGCGGCCAGGAGGCCTATTTCGCCGCCCTGGGGCGCCACCAATTGAACGCCGAGGGGGAGGCGGTCATCATGTTTCGCGGCCGGCAGGGTCAGGCAGGGCCAATGGAGCGCCGTCCAGACTTTGTTGAAAAGAGGATCGCCGGTGAAGGCCAGCCCCTCGGGGGCCGGACCGGCGGCAGGGGGCGTTAGAATTAGCTCGGCATTGCCGAACACCGCCGCCGCCTTCCTGCGGCTCTCCGCCACGGCGGTTAGGGCTGCCGCGATATCGGTGTCCGAAATGGCCGCGCCACGGGCGATATTCTCCCGGTAATAATCATCCAGAATGTCGGGAAAATTCTCGAGCTCGTAATGGAGTGCCCGGCCAATCTCTCCGATCATGATGGTTTCGTGGGCGGCGGCGACTTCGTCGAAGGCGGGAATAGACTCGATTTCCCGGACCCTGGCGCCGGCGGCGCCGAGGCGGCGGGCGGCGTCTTGCATGGCTTTGGCCCCAGCCTCCTCCAGCCGGTCGCGGAATGGAACGAATACCGCCAATCGGGGCGGACCGGTATCGAGCGCGTGGCTGGTGCCGGTGAGGGCGGTATCGAAAAACGCGATGTCGCGCACCGAGCGGGCGAATATTCCAAGCGTGTCCAGGTTGCGGGACAGAGGCTTCACGCCTTCGATTGCGTAACGGCCATGGGAAGGTTTGAACCCGACGACGCCGCAATAGGCCGCGGGCCGTATGACCGAGCCTCCGGTCTGGGTGCCGAAGGCGAGGGGAACCTGAAAATCGGCGACGGCCGCGGCGGAGCCGCTGGAGGAACCGCCGGGGGTATGGGCCGGATCATGGGGATTGCGGGTCTGGTTGGCGCGCCGCCAGGCAAATTCCGTGGTCACCGTCTTGCCCATGACAACGCCGCCGCCCGCACGCACGGCAGCGACCGAGGCGGCATCGGTCACCGGCTGGTGACCGCGATATATTTTTGAGCCGAATTCCGTCGGCATGTCGGCGGTATCGATGATGTCCTTTACCCCAACCGGGATGCCGTGAAGAAGTCCGGGCGGCAGCGATTGGACCGCTGCCAAGACCTGGTCCGGATCGAGATGGGCCCAGGCGCGGACATCTCCGTCGCGGGCCCGGATCCGGTCCAGGCACGAGACGGCGATCTTCCGGGGTGTCAGTTCGCCGCTTTCCAGACCATCGGCCATTTCGGTGGCGGACAGTTTACAGGGCTCCGTCATACCGTCATTCCGGGCCGTCGCCGGGAACGGTGCCCTTGGGCAGCCCCGAGACGTAATCGGCGATATCTCCCGGCCGGGTGAACCATATCCGGTCGCGGTCGGGATGGCCCGCAAAATGGCCCAGGATGCGGCGGAGGTGTTTGAAGCGGAACGGCTGGCCGACGACGAAAGTGTGCAGCGACAAGCCCATGACCAGGGGATGTTCCACCGACAGCTCGAGCATTTCGTCGAAATGATCGATGGCCATTTCGGCGAACTCGGCGGCGGTGTGGCGGCGGCTCAGATTGGCCGGCGAGTCGTTGATTTCAATCGGGTACGGCACCTGAAGGATCGGCCCCGACCGGGTCCGCATCCAAAACGGCTGATCGTCGGCGGGCCAGTTCATGATATAGGCGTAGCCGTTCTCCTTGAGCAGGTCCGGCGTCACGGCGCTTTCCGAAATCCAGGGGCTCATCCACCCCTTTGGCGGGGCGCCTTCGTGTTTTGCGATGATTTCCGTGGCCTCGCCGATGAGGTCCGCTTCCGCGTCTTCCGCCATGTCCCCCTGCCTTTCCGAATTGGTCCGCCCATGACCGACGACCTCGTCGCCGCGTGCGCGCACGCGGTCCATGATCTGCGGCGCGAATTCATAGATCGTGCTGTTAGTCAGATGGCAGGCCGGAAGCTGCAGCTCGTCCAGCAGGTCGAAAATCCGCCAGACGCCGACCCGAAGACCGTATTCCCGCCAGGCGTAGTTTCGTTGGTCGGGCGGCGGTGCAAGTTCGGTCGGGGTATGGCCCATGGTTCCGTCGAAGGCGAAATGCTCAATATTAAGAGCGATATGCACGGCCAGCCGCTTGCCGTCCGGCCAGGAATAATCGTCTCGTTCCGTGATCGGCGAATAATTGTAACGGTCATGATAGGTTAGTTTCACCGTCTCAAGCCTCCGCATTTCTCTCCGTTTCCAATCTTATGGCGTCAGAATCAATCTGTTCGGCGCTTTACGCCCGGCGATCATTTCCAGGGCTTTTTTCCAGTCTTCCAGGGGCATGGTCGTCGAGGCGGGCGCTTTGATATCTCCGGCAACATAGTATTCGAAAATTTTCCGGTAACACTGGCGGTGCAAATCCGGCTGCTTCTTCCGGTAATCGCTGATCTGTATGCCCGATACCTCGATATTCTTGAGCAGCAGGTAGTTGGTCTTAAGCTCCGCGATGCGGCCGGCTGCGAAGCCCACAACCACCAGCCTTCCCTGCCAGGCAAGCGCCCGCACGGCGCCAGCGAAGACGTCGCCGCCGAGGGGATCGATGACGATATCCACGCCGTCTCCGCCGTTGGCCGCAAATACCTGCTCGCGGATGCTGTCCAGAATATTGTCCCCGGAAAGATCGATCATGGCGTCGGCGCCGGCATCCTGGGGCGCCTCGAATTTCTCCGCTGATGAAACGCCGGCGAGCACGCGGGCGGCGCCCATGATCTTGGCGAGCTGCACGGCGGCGCTGCCGACGGCGCCCGATGCACCCAGCACCAGGACCGTTTCGCCGGGTTTGATCCGGGCCCGCTCGCGCAAGGATATCCAGGCCGTATCGAAGGCGACGCCGAAGGTGGCCGCATCGGCAAAAGACATGCCTTCGGGCAACTTATAGCAGTTCTCTCCAACCGCCACCGCCATCTCGGCATAGCCGCCCAGTTCGGCCAGCGCCAGGACCCGGTCGCCGGCTTTAATGCCGCCAACGTCCCCGCCCACATTGGTGACGATGCCCGCCGGCCCCTTGCCGGGGGTATAGGGCAAATCGGGCGAGAACTGGTAGCCGCCGGAAATGGCGATGGTATCCACGTAATTTACCGGCGCCGCGCGCACCTGGATCACCACCTCGCCGGGTCCGGGCTGCGGCTCGGGCGTCTCGGCAATCTCCCCCTTGAAGGGCGTTCCCAGCTCGTGGACCCTGACGGCGCGCATGCTACCGGACCCCGGACCGATTTTCCCTGAAAGCGGCAAATTTCGGCAATCTATTCAGTCCCCTGTTTCGATCCGCACCGGAGCGGGTTTGATCCGCCCCTCTTCCACCCACGCCACGAGATCGCGCTTGAACACCTTGCCCGACGGCGTCAGCGGAATATCATCGAGCTCCAGAAAGTACTCCGGCATATCATACTTCGAAAGCTTGCATTCATCGAGATGGGCGAGGAGTTCTTCCGCATCCATCGACGCGCCGCCGCGAAGCTGAACCGCGATACAGACTTTTTCGCCCAGCCGTTCGTCGGCGATGGGGATGACGGCGGCCCGCTCGACCGCTTCGTGGCGGAGCGCTAAGTTCTCGATTTTCGCCGGGTTGATATTATGGCCGCCGCGAATGATCACGTCTTTCTTGCGCCCGGTGACGTGGATGTATCCGGCCTGGTCGAGCCAGCCCATATCGCCGGTCATGAACCAGCCGGAAGAATTGAAGGCGCGCTCGAACGCTTCCGAATCGTCGAAATAACCGAGCATCAGCGACGCTCCCCGCCCGCCAATCTGCCCGGTCTCGCCCGCGGGCAGTTCCTTTTCCGGATCGTCGTTTGAGAAAATTTTTACCTCGTAGCCGGGACACGCCTTGCCCGATGTCTCGATGATTGCCCGAGGATCGTCGCCGGGCAGGGTATAATGGTGCGAGCCGGCCTCGGTCATGCCGTAGCCCGACTGGGGCGTGATGCCGTGTTGCAAAAGTCCAGCGGCGACGACCGGCGGAACCGACGCGCCGGAGACGCGAAATCCCTTCAATCTGCCCACATCCTTGCTGCCGCTATTGCGCAATTCGGCGAGCAGGTCGATGGCGTGGGTGGGCACGCCGAACAGGAACGTGGCACCGGTCCCGATCAGCCGGCCGAGCAGGCTTTCGCCGCGGCCTAAGTCGTGGACGATGAATTCGCCGCCGCCGGTCAAGGTCATGATCATGGCGCCCCAGCCTAGATTGTGGCTCAACGGCGACAGGGAATAGACCACCATGTCCGTACCCAGGGACCAATCGGCGGCCAGCCCCCTTGCGTTGGCCAGGAGGGTGTTGTCTGAATGCATGACCCCCTTCGGCCGCCCCGTGGTCCCCGACGTGAAGGCGAGATAGACAATGGTGTCGGGATCGGTGCGGATTTCGCCCGGGATTTCCAAAGACATCCGGGCCGGTCCAATGCTTGGAAATATATCCTCGTTGGTCCCGGTCCCGGCGCGGGGATCGAGCTTGAGGACATATTTGAGGCTTTCGATCCCGGACGCCGCTCGAAATATGTCTTCTGCAGCCCCGCCAGCGCCGTAACCGGCCTCGGCGATTAGCGCCGCCGCTGCTGTCCGCTCCAGCAGTTCAACGATATCGTCCGTCCTGTGATCCCGGTGCAGCGACGGGCAGCAGACGTAACCGTTTCTCGAACAGGCCAGCAGCGCCGCCGCGGTCTCGATGCGGCTTGGCAGCCAGACCGCGACCCGCTCTCCGGCGCCCAGGCCCTTGCCGGCAAGCGCGTCCGCCAACCGGTCCGCCGCATCCACCAATTCGCCATAGGTGACGGTACGGAACTTTTCCCGGACGGCAGCCTTGTCCGGTGTTTTCCCGGCGTGGTCCCGCACCAGCCCGTAGATGGTGTCGCCGCGCCAGAAGCCGCGGTCGTAAAATTCCCTGATCTTTTCGGCGCTCGAGGATACAGGCATGCGATGCTTCATGGCGCGACCTTGAAGCCGTGCCGCGAAAATAACAAGGGCGGAAGCTAGGCCCGCCCGAACAAGCGGGCGAGCCAGTCTTTCAAGGCTGCTCCGAAGAGCGCCAAAAGTGAGACCGGCTTGGCCGCGGAGGGCGGCGCCGGTTGGGCGTCGTCCGTGCCGCCGGCGGTGCGGGTAAGCTCGGCCTGCAGATTGTCTGAAAATTGCGAGATCAACTGGCCGGCGATGTTTTGGATCAAACCAACGCCGCGGCCGTATTGGGCGACGGAGCCGGAAAGGTAGAGGTCGGTTTCGACAATGACTTTGCTTCCGGCCCCGGCGGGCTCTATGCGGAAGACCACCGTCGCCGCGGCGCCGCCTCGGCCCTTGGAATCGGCGCCTTCAGCCTTGACCCGGGCGCGCCTTTTCTCCGCGTCCACCTCTTCGAAAACGGCGGTGCCGTCGAAGCTCAAGGCGACCGGTCCCAGGCGGACGGAAACCTTGCCCCGGTAGGTGTGATCATCGACGATCCCGGTCAGTTCGGCGCCCGGCATGCAGGGCGCGATGCGCTCGATATCCAAAAGCACTTCCCACGCCTCGGCCGGCGGCAGGGCGACCTCGAATTCGTTCTCCAATTGCATGCTATTTCTCTCGCCCTCCCCGATTGCGTCTGGTCCGGCTAGCGGCCAAATTGACCTCGGAGGGTGCAAATGGAAAGAAATAATTTTCGGAGGCAGATATTATTGCCTAATATAAATGCCGTGATATCACCATTGCATGAGCGTCCGGCGCAAGCGCTTGACTGGAATCCGAACGGGGGACCATGAAACCACCAGTGTTTAGCTTTCACAGCCCGGCGACGGTCGCCGAAACCGTCGGGCTGCTGGCGTCGCTGGAGAACGCCATGCTGCTGGCCGGCGGGCAATCGCTGATGCCGATGCTCAATATGCGATACGCCCAGCCCGACCACGTGATCGATCTCAACCATGTGGACGGGCTGGACTACATCAGCGAAGGCGGCGGCTGGCTCGAAATCGGTGCCATGACCCGCCAGCGCGATGTCGAGTTCTCAGGAGAGGTAGAGCGCCGGTGCCCCTTGTTGGCCGAGGCCATTCCCTTGGTCGGCCACCGTCAGACCCGCAACCGCGGCACCGTCGGTGGCAGTCTCTCGCATTCGGACCCGGCGGCGGAAATCCCCACCGTCTGCGCGGCCACCGATGCGGTTCTCCGCGTCCAGGGTCCAAAGGGCGAACGGGAAATTCCGTTCGCCGAATTTTCCCTGGGCTTCATGACCACCGCCATGGAACTGGATGAGATATTACTGTCCATCCGGATTCCCGAATGGGAATCGGGCCACGGCTACGCCTTCCAGGAGTTCGCCCGGCGGCACGGAGATTTCGCCATCGTCTCGGCGGCGGCGCTGTTGACCGCCGGAGCCGATGGCCGCATCACAAGGGCGTCGTTGGCCGTGGGCGGCGCCGGCCCGGCGCCCTTCAGGATTGCGGACGCCGAAGCCCGGTTGGTGGGGCAGCCTGGGTCCCCCGAAATTTTCGAAGCCGCGGCCGAGGCCTGTAGGGAGATCGACGCCATCGGCGACGTTCACGCGCCGGCGGACTACCGCCGGCAACTGGCGGCGGTGCTGGCCCGGCGCGCCCTTGAAACAGCCTGGTCCAGGGCGGTGGCGGGCCCAGGGAGCCGGGAACCTTGACCGAAAAACGCAAGATATCGTTGACGGTGAACGGCGCGGCCTATACCGAAGATGTCGATGTGCGCCTGACCCTGGCGGATTTCCTGCGCCGGCAATTGGGGCTGACGGGAACCCATCTCGGCTGCGAACACGGGGTCTGCGGGGCCTGCACCGTGCTGGCCGACGGGCGCAGTGTCCGCTCGTGCCTGATGCTGGCGCCCCAGGCCGACGGCATGTCGATCCTGACGGTGGAAGGAATTGCGCCCTCGGCAACCGAGCTCCATCCCCTGCAGGAAGCGTTCCGGGATCACCACGGCCTGCAGTGCGGATTCTGCACGCCCGGCATGCTGATCACCCTTTTGGAGCTATTGGACGACAACCCGGACCCGACCGAGCAGGACGTGCGCGAAGCGATTTCGGGCAATCTCTGCCGCTGTACCGGCTATCAGGGCATTGTTGATGCGGCCCTGGACGCCGCCAAGCGGCTGGGCGGGAGCGGCCCATGAGCCGGGCGCTAATCGGAGAGCCCGTCAAGCGGCTGGAAGATGAGCCGCTGCTGCGCGGCCAGGCCCGGTTCATCGACGACGTTTCCCTGCCCGGTATGCTCGAGGCGGCTTTCGTCAGGAGCCCCCACGGCCATGCGGAGGTGCGGGGCATCGATAAAACCGCCGCTCTTGCCGTGCCCGGCGTGCACGCCATCCTGACCATCGACGATCTGATGCCCCACCTGGCTACCAAATATCTGGTCGTCGGCCTTCCCAGTTCTGCTTACAAACAGAGCAGGAACCGCATCGCCCTCTGCCGCGACGAAGTGGTCCATGTGGGCGAGCCGGTGGCCGTGGTCATCGCCGACGACCGCTATATCGCCGAGGACGCGGCTCCCCTGGTCCAGGTGGATTACGCCCCCCTTCCGGCGGCCACCGATTGCCGGGACGCCCTGGAGGCGGGCGCCAACCCGGTGCACAAGGGCGCCGACGGCAACCTGCTCGCCGAATTCGACATCGAATACGGCGCAGTCGGGACGGCCTTTGCCGGCGCCGCCCATAGGTTTTCCGAGCAGCTGCTTGTGCACCGGGGCGGCGGCCATTCCATCGAGTGCCGGGGCGGCGTCGCCTGCCATGATCCGGCGGCGGATGAGTTGACGCTCTGGTGTTCGACCCAGATGCCCCATTCCACCCTCAGGGTGCTGATCAATATGCTGGGACGGGACGAAAAACAGTTGCGGGTGATCACCCCCGATATCGGCGGCGGGTTCGGGCCCAAGCTGGTGGTTTATCCGGAAGATGTGGTTATTTCGGTGGCCTCGATCATATTGGGACGGCCGGTAAAATGGATCGAGGACCGGCGCGAGCATTTCGTCGCCAGCTCCCAGGAACGGGACCAGTACTGGGATGTGGAGATCGCCGTGGACAACGAGGCGCGCATCCTCGGCGTCCGGGGTTCGATCATTCACGACCACGGGGCCTATACGGCCCGGGGCGTCAACCTGCCGCAAAATTCCGGCGAAGCCATGCCCGGGACCTACATTGTGCCCGCCTACCGGATGAACGTGAAGCTGGCCTTGACCAACAAGATCCCGGTGACGCCGGTGCGCGGCGCCGGCCACCCCCAGGCAACCTTCGCCATCGAGCGCCTTCTGGACCGGGTCGCGCGGGAGTTGGGTTTGGACCGGGCCGAGGTCCGCCGCCGCAACCTGATCCCCGGCGACGCCATGCCCTATACCCGCCCCCTCATATCCCGGGGCGGCGAAGCGGTGGTGCTCGACAGCGGCGATTTCCCCAAATGCCAGCAGGACGCCCTGAAGCGGGCCGGCTGGGACGATTTTCCGGCGCGCCAGCGGGAAGCGCGCGGGCAAGGCAAATATATCGGCATCGGGCTCGCCAACTTCGTCAAGGGCACGGGACGGGGTCCCTTCGAATCGGCGACGGTGCGCATCGGCACCTCGGGCCGGGTGCATGTCTTGACCGGCGGCGTCGCCATCGGCCAGGGCACGGAAACCATGCTGGCCCAGATCGTCGCCGAACAATTGGGCGGGGATCTCGGAAATATCCGCGTTACCACCGGCGATACGG
The DNA here is from genome assembly GCA_046582475.1 of Rhodospirillales bacterium. Lineage (GTDB taxonomy): Bacteria > Pseudomonadota > Alphaproteobacteria > Rhodospirillales > UBA2165. Next base: position 2,122 of record JAYGEH010000209.1, on the reverse strand, counting down.
CGGCGACGGCGCTCGGCATCGGAACGTCCAACAGCCGGGTAACCGTGACCGCCGGCACCTCGGCCCATGTGGCGGCCATGAAGGTGCGCGCAAAGGCGCTCGCCGTCGCGGCGGCGATGCTCGATTGCGGCGAAGACGACCTGGAAATCGACGGGGCGGAAATCCGCCTAAGGGATCTGCCCGCGAGGAAAGCCAATCTGAGCGTCACCCTGGCCGAAGTGGCGAACGCGGTGGCCGGCACCCCCGGTTATGCCCTGCCCAGGGGCATCGAGCCGGGCATGGAAGCGACCGAGCATGTGGTCATCAGCGCCAGCACCTATGTATCGGGCACGGCGGTGGCGGAGGTCGAAGTGGACGCCGAAACCGGCGGCGTCAGGATTGTCAATTACGTCCTGGCCCACGACTGCGGGCGCATCATCAATCCCATGACCGTCGACGGCCAGGTCATCGGCGGCACCGCCCACGGCATCGGCAATGCCCTATATGAATGGATGGGATACGACGAAAACGGCCAGCCCCTGACCACCAACTACGCCGATTATCTTCTGGTCACGGCCACCGAAATGCCAACCATAGAGCTCATCCACCATGAATCGCCGACCGATTTGAATCCCCTCGGGGTCAAGGGCGTCGGCGAATGCGGCGTCGTCCCGGCGGCCGCGGCCATCGTTTCGGCCATCGAGGACGCCCTCGCCCCCTTCGGCGTCCACATTTCCCGCGCCCCGATCTTCCCGCCGCAGATTCTCGCGTTGATCCAAAAAGGGCGGGGTTAAAGCCTCACCGCGCCTCCGCTGTCACGGGCGGACTTGATCCGCGTATCCACTAGGGATCAGTGGTCAGGGATCAGGGATCGGGAGTCAGGGAGAAGGCAATTACGGGGACATGATACTTAATTTCCTTAAAACAGTACCGTCGGAGGCCACGGTCTCGATTAAGTTTCGTGTCCCCTTAATTGCCCGGCGGCGCCAAATATGTCTTTCCGTATTAAAATCGACGGGTTTTTCCCGCTATATTTGCTAAATCTTGTGATCTAACAGCATATCGTTTAAGAAATAACCTTAGAAATGGGAAGGTACCGGCTATGGACACCGGCCCCTGTTCGCTCCCGACAAATCGGCGGCGTAAGTGTGGGGTTTGGACGCCCTCACCGCCGCCGAAGTCATTATCTAAATTCAGTAACATTTATTATCGCTGGTCATCGTCCTTATCCGTAGGCTATGTCAGGGTGCTCTTCGAGCCGGCCACTTGGATGCGGCCCCTTTCACCAGGATAAGCCGCGGCGTCCTTGGATCGCCATAGGAAACCAATGTCCAGCGCCACGCCTAGTTCTTGCGCCGCCATTACAATCGCTCTACTCGCTCTATTTGAATCCTGTCCTTGAAACGAGACGTCAATTTCCGAAAGATAGCTAAATCCGTCGTCCACCTTTTCACCCTTAACCATGTTAATGGGGATGAGGTGCTGAAGCTTTACGAAACTATCGACCCTATTCATGGTGCGGAGTAACATTTTGACCAGTATGGAATTCCAATTTGGCCGCGCAAATTTGTCTCCGTCAATGGAGGCATCCAGAACCTTCGTGTGTATCATATCTGGCAACGCATGCGAATCGATCGAGCGTTCCGCTTTAATCCTGTATCCGTTTTCTGGAACCACATGACCGGCAATCTCATCTAAAACGTCCAGCGCCCGGCTTATTACCATGTCAGGTGTGTCGACAAACGGCTTTGCGTGGTGCTGAAGCCTTTCAAACGTAGATTCCGTAACCGTTATTTCCGGCATCGAACCCTCCTATATAGGAAATACCATTTTATACATTATACACAAATACATACAAAACGCAACAAAAAAGTGGGAGAGTCGTGTAAAATCGTTGTGATATACAAAATTTTGATAGATAAATTGGATTATTTCGGGATAGCCTACTTTATTATTTGGTCTTTTAGGGAGCCAAGGACGAAGGAATAGGGGAATTTAGGATGCTGGTCCGAAATATCTTTGTCTTGTGCTCACGATAGATTGCGACGCTGGAAATTTTTAGGCAAAACCTAGGCTCAGGACCCGTTAATTATTCATTCAGCATTTCACCGGATGATGTCCTTAGGACCTTTGGAGGGCATCA
>JAYGEH010000497.1:0-4682 GCA_046582475.1 Rhodospirillales bacterium | reverse complement strand
GATCCCGGGCGATAAAAATATCGGCTCGATGATGCTGGCCGGTGAAATGGACGGAAACCTGTTTTGGATTGGCGGCGGCGCCAATATCATTGACCGGACCATCGTCGATTTGCCCAATCACCCTGATATCAAGACCCTGTTTCCCGACCCCATCGAAGAAGGGTGTCCGCTATTTGCAGGTAGATGACACAGGCCACTAGCCGGGGTTGGCGTTCAGATAGGCGCCGAGGCACGGCAAATCCGTAAACCAGGCGGCGTCGATATTGGCATCGACCAGACCTTGAAAGCCGGGATCGCCGCGCGCCCGCCGGATATCCGCCAAGGCATCGGCAAACAACGGGCCGGCGCCCTCGATTTCGGTTTCGAATTTCCGGGCCGCATACTCCAGAAGCCGGCGGTCCAACCCGCACAAGCCTTCGATCAATTGGCGCACTTCGGGCGACGCAAATTCATGGGACGGCCCTTTGTTGAGGGTCCCATAAAGGCAGGGGCGCCAGCCCAGGCGGCTGGACAGCAGCAGCAACGCCTCGTCAAATCTTGTGGTCGGCGCCGCCAGGGCAAAATGGCGGTCCAGATTTTCGATGGCGTGTTCCAGGTCTTTTTCGGTTGTGGTCGCCTCGCTTGGGCTTCCGGCGACCAGCTTGGTTTGCAGATTTGCGTAGGCGATACGGTTTTCCGCCAGATGTTCCTGGATGGATTTCATGCTGCCGTCTGGTTTTTCGAATTCCGCCTTAAAGGTTTTGCGGCGTTCGTTATAGGCTGAAATGGTCAGGCTGACCGGATCCCTTAAGAACGTCACATACCGGGCCGGCTGGCTGAGATTTTCGTGGACGCCGAAGCGGAAGTGGCCGATCAGGGCGCGGTAATCGTGCCGTTCGTCGCGCAGCATATAGTCCAGATTGTTGAGCGTATCGGCTGATTTCTGATGATAATAGGTGATGACATTCTTGCGCCCGAATTGCAGGTCGGCAACGCTGCGCAAGGTCGTTCCGGCGGTTTTCGGAATATGCAGGAAAAGGATAAAGGGTGACTCTGTTTTTATCATATGGAGCGCTATCTTGGTGAAATTCCCTGAAAATCCGGTTTACGCTCTGCCATTAATACCTGGCAATCCGAGGTAACCCATTCTTAATGGCTGCGAATTTAAATTTTGCCTTCCACGCTGTAGCCAATGCGTGCATAGTGCGCGCGATCAATAATAGAGGGGGCTCAGGGGGTTATGCCAAGGGGCGATGCGCGCGTCTTAATCTATAGCCATGACAGTTTCGGACTCGGCCATTTGCGCCGGTGCCGCGCGATTGCCCATTCCCTCGTGGGGCAACACAACAAGATATCCGTCCTCATATTGTCCGGCTCGCCGATTATCGGTAGTTTCGACTTCCGCGCCCGCGTCGATTTCGTGCGCGTTCCCGGCGTCATCAAGCTGCGCAATGGCGAGTATACGTCGTTAAATTTGCACCTGGATATTGAAGACACCATGCAATTGCGTGGCTCGATCATCCAGCATACCGCCGATGTGTTTGATCCGGACCTCATGATCGTCGACAAGGAGCCCCTCGGGCTTCGCGGCGAGGTGGCCGATACCTTGCTCATGCTGGAGGAACGAGGCGTTCCGCTGATACTGGGATTGCGCGACGTGATGGACGAGCCCGGCTTGCTGGCCCCGGAATGGGAGCGCAAAAATGTATTACCGGCCCTAGAATCCCTTTATGACGAGATTTGGGTCTACGGTCTGCCCCAGGTGTATGATCCCTTGTCCGGCGTGAATTTGCCCGATTCGGTTCTGCGCAAAGTCATCTATACCGGATATCTGCGTTACGGCGTTCCCGACGCATCCAGCGTGACCCATCCCTCCATATTGGAGAAACCCTATATTCTGGTGACCGCCGGCGGCGGCGGTGACGGCGAAGCGGTGATCGATTGGGTCTTAAGAGCCTATGAAAGCGATCCCGGAATACCCCATTCGGCGTTGATCGTATTCGGCCCGTTCATGCGCACCGAGGCGCAAGAACAATTCTTAGCGCGGATCAACCACCTGGACGCGATCGAGGCCATCACCTTCGATGCGCGTATCGAACATCTGATGCGGGGCGCCGTCGGCGTCGTCGGCATGGGTGGTTATAATACCTTCTGCGAAATTTTATCCTTCGATAAGCCGGCCCTGATCGTGCCCCGGACCAAACCGCGCCTGGAACAAAATATTCGCGCCGCGCGGGCCACCGAATTGGGACTGATTTCCATGCTCGACGATGACGAAAGGCACGATCCGAAATTGATGGCGACGGCTATCCGCCAGTTGACCCAGCAGCGGCGCCCGTCTGAGATCGTGTTGCCCGGGCTGCTCGACGGGCTCGACAATACCAACCGGCTTGCCGGCCAATGGTTGGCCAGAGGACGTGCCGCCGAGCTGGCCGTCGTCGGCACCAATACCTGAAGGCCCGGTGCGGTGGGCCAGTCCACGGCGATAATTCTGAAAGGTTATCCGCGGCTTTCGGAAACCTTTATTGCCGAGGAACTCTGTGCCCTCGAACGTCACGGCCTTGATTTCCTGATCGTTTCGCTGCGCCATCCCACCGATTTGGCGGTTCATCCGGTGCACGGCGATATCACCGCGCCGGTGCTATACCTGCCCGAATATTTGACCCAAGAACCGGGCCGCGTATTCGCCGCATGGCGCAAGGTCCGGGGCCTGGGCGCCTATAAATCGGCCTTGTCCGCATTCTTAAAAGACCTGGCTCGCAACCCGACGCCGAACCGGGTGCGGCGCTTTGGCCAGGCGCTGGTGATGGCCGCCGAAATGCCTGAAACCATCCAGCATCTGCATGCCCATTTTCTGCACACGCCGGCCTCCGTGACCCGCTACGCGGCCATGATCCTCGGCCTCAAATGGAGCGTATCGGCGCACGCGGTCGATATCTATACGACGCCGAAATGGGAAATCCGGGAGAAACTGGCGGACCTCGACTGGCTGCTCACCTGCACCGATGCCAACCGCCGATATTTGAGCGCGCTTGGCGTTGCTGCGCACAAGATCAGTCTTGCCTACCATGGAACCGATGTGCGGCGCTTTGCCGCCGCCAGGGTCCAACCGAGCCTTCGTGACGGAAGCAACGCCAATGATCCGGTTCATATTTTGTCGGTGGGACGCCTGGTTGCCAAAAAAGGTTATCCCGATCTCTTGCGCGCCCTCGCTAATTTGCCGGACGGGCTAAATTGGCACTTTACCCATGTGGGCGGCGGCGCTGATTTGACGGCATTGAAACGGCTGGCCAAAAGATCAGGGCTGGAGGAACGCGTGACCTGGCGCGGCGCCTTGCCGCAGGATCAAGTGATCGAAGCCTATGGGGCCGCCGATATTTTCGCGCTGACCAGCCGCATCGCCGATGACGGCGACCGGGACGGTCTGCCCAACGTGTTGGTAGAAGCTGGGGCATCCGGATTGCCAGTCATCGCCACTAAGGTTTCCGCGATACCGGAATTAATCACCGACGGCCTTAGCGGCATTTTGGCCGAGGCGGGCGATGTGGATGACATCGCCGGCGCCATGGAAAGCCTGATCCGGAGTCCGGAGCTGCGGCGGAAACTGGGCGCCGCCGGCGCCGCGCGCGTCGCCGAGGATTTCGATTTCAGCAATTGCATCGAATATGTACTTCCCCATTTTGGACTTAAGCCCGCCCGCAAGGTAGAAAAGGTGGCATGAATGTCGCCTTCTATGCGCCGCTGAAACCGCCAACTTCGCCGATCCCATCCGGGGACCGGCGCGTTGGCCGATTGTTGATTGCGGCCCTCGAACAGGCTGGCCACAGCGTGGAGCTGGCGTCGATTTTCCGCAGCCGCGAGCCGCATGGCGATGCCGGCCGCCAGCAGCGGTTGGCGGAAACGGGCAAGCGTCTGGCGGACCGGCTGATCCGCCGCTTTGTTTCGGGCCCGCCATCCCGGCGGCCCGATGTTTGGTTTACCTATCATCTTTATTACAAGGCGCCCGATTGGATCGGTCCTATCGTCGCCCGGGAATTGGATATCCCCTATGTGGCCGCCGAGGCATCCTTCGCGCCGAAGCGCGCTGGCGGCCCGTGGCAGGCGGGGCACCAGGCCACCGGTGACGCCATCAACGGGGCGCGTCTTATCTTCGGCATCAATTCCGCCAATGCCCCATGCGTGCTGCCGCTGCTCGGGTCCGATGCCCGCTATGTGCCCATGAAACCCTTTCTGGACGCCGCGCCAAACTTGGCTAAGGCGCCCGAAACCGCCCGCCGCGACCTGGCGCGCCAATTGGGCTTGGATGAAAACGGCGTCTGGCTATTGGCCGTCGCCATGATGCGCGATGACGCCAAGCTCAAATCCTATCAATTGTTGGCCGAAGCCTTGAACAAACTGTCCGGCGCCGCCTGGCGACTTGTAATCGTTGGTGACGGCCCGGCCGAGCCTCAAGTGCGTGCCCTGTTTGCCGGTCTCGGCGCAATATTCACCGGGCGCAAATCATCGGCACAACTTGACCGCTATTTCCGCGCCGCCGATATATTTGTCTGGCCGGCCATCAACGAAGCCTACGGCATGGCCATATTGGAAGCCGCCCAGCGGGGCCTGCCGGTGGTTGCTGGCGATTCGGGCGGCGTCGGTGATATCGTCCGTCACGGCGAAACCGGCCTGTTGGCAAAATCCGGCGACGCGGCGGAATTCGC
>JAYGEH010000365.1:0-8872 GCA_046582475.1 Rhodospirillales bacterium | reverse complement strand
GACGCCAAATGCCAACATGCCCAACGCCGCGCCTGCGGCACTGGCGGCTCCAAATAATCCCGATTTCGCCAGTCTCCCAGACCGCCTTATCGAAATTATGTACGAATTTATCACGACACCGTCTCCAAAATAGAATCATTACCACGCTCTATTTTGGTAAATTTGTAAACGTAAACCTGTCCCCGTTCACACGTATTTTATGTACAGCATGGCGATGGTCGTGCCCTGCCGGGGTGATCATAGGAGCCCCGAATTCACCCTTGCATACGGGCAATTGCCCAAGGCCTTGGCCAAATCAGACCGGCTCCCGGGCAGCTTCCGCAAAACCGGATTGGGCACCTACTATACTATTAGGGATATTTGGCGCGCCATCAGCCGCCCCGGGGCCGCGCGCGGCTTATTTAATCTTGCCTTCTTTGAACAGCACGTGCTTGCGCGCCACCGGATCGTATTTACGGAATTCCAGCTTCTCGGTCTGGGTGCGCGGATTTTTCTTGGTCACGTAATAAAACCCGGTATCGGCGGTGCTGACCAATTTAATCAGCAATGTGTTTGATTTTGCCATTCGATAATTCCGTCTCTATGAAATTGCCGCGAAGCCGTAGGCGCGGTAATCCGGTTTTCAAGCCGGCGCACCATAGCGGGTCCGGCTTTGCTGTCAAGGAATTTCCCAGGCTCAAAGCCGGTTTCCCGGCCAGAGCGGTTCCGGATAAATATGAAGCAATTTGATGGGAGCAAATCGGTTTTTCCGGGTAGGCGCGGTGCGCAGCGCGATGCGTGTCCATCGGGCAAGTACTGCAACGCCGCCTTAGGAGCCGATTTGACCCACTGGAGGCCGGGTGCTTTTGCCCCGGTCAAATGGTTCATATTTATCCGGAACCGCTCTAGTTTATGGCAGACGCCATGGCCGGAGACAGGGACATGACCCGCTGATAGGCTTCCCGGTTGCCGATCAAATATTCGGCGAGCTTAGCGTCCATATCGGTGCGCAAATCGGTCGCCGGGCAAATGGATTTCAGCCTTTTTTTCTCGTCGTCGCCGCGCAGGCCGGAATCCCGCCACTGTTCGATCATGCGCGCCAGGTAGGGCGCATTGCTGACCGTGGCGTCCACCATCTCGGCAACACTTCCCCGCAACAGGCTTGTGCAAATATAGGGCGGCACCCCAAGGCCGTTTAGAAAATAACCGGACGGCGTGATAAAGCGCGACCAGGTGAGAATCAATTCGCCCTTGTTGGGCAGCGGGATAACGGTCTGGACCGTGCCCTTGCCGAAGGAGGCGGAGCCAATTACCAGCGCCCGTTCCTGATCCTGCAGGGCGGCCGCGACGATCTCCGACGCCGAGGCGGAGCGCCCGTTGACGAGGATTACGATCGGCAAATCCCGCGCCAGTTGGGAGGCGTGGGCGTTGTAGTCGTGCAGGCTGGCGGGATGGCGGCCCTTGGTCGATACGATCAGCCCTTCGGCAAGGAACAGGTCGGCGACCTTTATCGCCTGCGAGAGCAGCCCGCCGGGATTGCCGCGGAGATCGAGTACAATGCCCCGTATGGTATTTTTCCGATGTTTCAATACCGGGCCGAGGAGCCGGGAAAGGAGCTTGGAGGTGCGTTTGTTAAATCCCTTGATGCGGGCGAATAAAACGCCGCCCTCATGTTTTAAATACACCGTCGGTGGGACAATCCGCGCCCGCCGGATCGACATATTGATGGGATCGGCGCCTTTGGCGCGCACGAAGCGCAGCTGGACTGTGCTGCCGACCGCGCCCTTGACCAGTTTGGCAATACGCCGGCGCGGCACATCCGCAAGGGGCTGTCCATTGACATGGGTGATGATGTCGCCCTCGAACAGGAAGGCACGCGCCGCTGGAGTGCCTTCGAACACTTCGGTGATACGGGCGCCTTCGGGTATGGTGGAAAACCGTACGCCGATACCGCCGAAACCGGAGCGCCGTTCCCGGTTGCGGCTGGCTTTTTCAGCGCTGGAATAGCGGGAAAAGGGATCAAGGAGGGAGATCGAGGAGTTGAACACGGCCTCGTAAAGCTGCTCCACATTGGCATCGCCGAGGGCCGGTGAAAATAGCCTTGCCGCGGTGATCGTCTCGACGGTCAGGCGTGACCATGCGTCCGCGTCATTGGATTCGGGAACCTTCAGGCGCCGAACGTCGGTCCCGCCGGCGCGGACCGCAATGGTTTCGCCTCGATCCTTGATCTGGATGTTGCTGTCAATGGTATTGAGGCCCTTTAAGCCTTCGATAGCCAGTTTCCGTACCGAAATTTTTTCGATAAATCGATCGGAAATCTGGCGAAAACCGACGGAAAATGTTTGCTCGGCCTCGGCCGCCGGAAAGGTGTGGGTCGGCTCCGTTATCGGCACCGGGGCGGCGCAGGCCGATAGCAGCAAGACCGCTGCCGCCAAATATTGCGGCCGCGCCTTGATGCGTTGAAACCGGTTCCCCGTCTGTATCATATCACCCCGATAATTTGGCCAGCCCGTTGCAATTCCCAAATGTGCATTGCATCATACAATATGTCGGAACGATCCACCATTTTGCAAGGGCACTAGCCATCAGCGCACAATTCGCAACACCAGCGATCCTCGGATCGGTTCGCAATCCCGAATTTCCAAAGCCACGTCATCGCCCATGTGAAACACCAATTTTCTCCGCTGGCCCACCAGGCGGCGCGCCTTTTCGTCCAGGCGGTAGTGGTCGTCCGGCAGATACCGCATGGGAACAAAGCCATCGGCCAAGGTGTCGATGAGAGTCACGAACAGGCCGTGGCGGGTCACACCGGAAATACGCCCTTTAAGCCGTCCACCGGGATGGTCGGCGTAATAGGCCGCCGCGAAGCGGTCTTTCACGTCCCGTTCGGCGGCCACCGCGCGGCGTTCGCAATCGCTTAATGAGGCGCCCAGTTCCCGCCAATCGATGTTGCCGCCATCGTTGCCGCCGCCGCCCGGTCCAAGCCCGGCGATCAGCGCCCGGTGCACCAGAAGATCGGCGTAGCGCCGGATCGGTGAGGTGAAATGGCAGTAGCGACGGAGCCCGAGGCCGAAATGGCCGATATTGGTGGACGTATAGACGGCCTGGGCCTGGGATCTCAAGACCGCGACCGCCACCATGTGGCCGTCTTCCAGGGTCCTGGCCTCGACAATCAACCGGTTGAATTCGCCGGCGCGCAGCACCTGACCCTTGGCCAGTTTGAGCCCGAGGCTGGCGATGAATTCCCGGAATGATTCCAGCTTATCGGCGGGCGGCGCATCGTGAACCCGGTACAAAAACGGCTGGCGCGCGTTCTCCAGGGTCTCGGCGGCGGCCACGTTGGCGGCGATCATAAACGTCTCGATCAATTGATGGCTGTCATATTTGGGCGCCGGACCGATGGAAGTCACCTCGCCGTCCGCATCCAGCTCGATCTTCTGCTCCGGCATATCCAGGTTCAATGTCTGGCGCGCGGCGGCGGCCTTTTTCAAGGACCCGAAGGCGCCATAAAGGTTTCGGACCGCGGCGCCGATTGCCGGGCGCAAGTGCCCGCTGCCGTCCCGAAACCCCTGAACCTCGGCATAAGTCAGCCGCGCCGCCGACCGCATTACGCCGCGCTCGAACCGGTGGCTTAAGCTTTCGCCGCCGGCCCCGATGCGGATATAGACGGCGAGGCAGGCGCGGTCCTCGCCCGGCTTCAGGGAACACCAGCCGTTGCAAAGGGCTTCGGGCAGCATCGGCACCACCCGGTCCGGGAAATAGACGGAATTGCCGCGCCTCTCGGCTTGCCTATCGAGAGCCGAGCCTGGCTTCACATAGGCGGCCACATCAGCAATGGCGATGATCAGGTTCCAGCCGCCGCCACTTTTGTCGCTGGCAGGCTCAGCCCAGACCGCATCGTCGAAATCGCGGGCATCGGCGCCGTCGATGGTGACCAGAGGAACAGCCCGAAGATCGGCGCGCCCTTCTTCCGGCACCGCGCCGGCGGACTCGGCCTCGGACAATGCCGCCGGCGCAAAAATCGATGGCAGGCCGTGGCGGTGAATAGCGATCTGGCTGTAGGCGCGGGTTCCAGGCTCGATGCCCAGCGTCTCGATGATGCGCGCCTGCAACAGGCCGGCCCGGCGGCGGCTTGCCACTTCGGCGACCACCAATTCGCCCGCCGCGGCCCCGGCATCGGCGCCGGAGCCCACCGACAGGTCATGGCGGTCGCTTTTGCCGGTGGGCCGGATGCGCCCGCGGCCGTCATAGATGCCAACAACGGTTCGCGGTCCCGCTTCCAGGCGGCGCATAATTTCGGCCCGGTAGCCGCCCGCCTCGGGGGTGAAGCGGACCAGCGCACGGTCGCCGGGGCCGAGCGCCGGCAGAGCCGCCGCCGCGCCGCCGCGCGCGCCGCGCCCGGGGCGCCCGGGCCGCCTTTTTTCGCGGATCACGATTCTGGGTGCGGCCGCATCGGAGCCGGCGCCGACATGGCGCGCCAGAACCTCGCCATCCTCGCTGACGCCGGTCACTTCGACGACGCCGACCGGCGGCAGCCGGCTGACGCTGTCTTTGGAACGATCGAGATATTCCAGGGCCCGGCGTTCCGGATCGCCGGTTGTTTTGGAGGTTTTTGGCTTCCTGCCGCGCGCCACTTGGGAATTCCTCAGGGCTCAGCCGCTTTCTCGGCCGGCGCCGTGTTCGCGGCTTTCGATTTTGCCTTCTTTTTCGCCGCTGCCTTGGCTTTCTTCTTGGCTGGCGCCTTGGCTTTTTGGCCGCCCTTTGCGGCGATAAGTTCGGCCGCCGCCGCCACGGTCAGATCATCGGCATTGGTGTTTTTGGGAATGGCGGCGCGGGTACGGCCATGCTGCACGAAGGGACCCCAACGGCCTTGGCGGATGGTAATCGGCTTGCCGTCCTTGGGATGGGCGCCGATTTCCTTGGGCGCCGGTTTGCGCGGCGCATCAGCCAGCAGCGCCACCGCCCGGTTGAGGCCAATCTCCAGCACCGAGTCTTCTTTCAGCGAAACATAAGTGCCTTCGAGCTTGATATAGGGGCCGAAGCGTCCGATGCCGGCCTGGATCATCTCCCTGGTTTCGGGATGCAGGCCAACATCGCGCGGCAAGGACAACAGCCCGAGGGCAATCTTGAGATCGACCGCTTCGGGATCCATGTCCTTGGCTATCGAGGCGCGCTTGGGTTTGGTCTTGCCTTCCGCCTCGCCCAACTGCACGTAATATCCGTAAGGCCCCCGCCGTAGCGTTACGGCCAGGCCCGATCCGGGCTCGAGACCCAATTCGACCGGCCCGGAATCGGCGGCGATGGTCTTTTCGTCGCCATCGGCGACCACCAGCGGGCGCGTAAAACGGCAATCGGGATACCGGGAGCAGCCGATAAAAGCGCCGTGCCGGCCCAGCTTCAAACTGAGCTGACCTTCCGAGCAGGTTGGGCAGGCGCGCGGATCGCCCTTGCCGGTATCGGGGAAGAAGTGCGGGCCCAGCAATTCGTTCAGATTATCGAGAACCTCGCGAACCCGAAGGCCGCTGGTTTTCTCGACCGCCGCATTGAACGCCGACCAAAAGTCGCGCAATACGGCCTTCCATTCGATGCGCCCGTCAGAAATTTCGTCCAGTTGTTTTTCCAGATCGGCGGTGAAATCATATTCCACATAGCGTTCGAAGAAGCTGGATAGAAAGGCGGTGACCAGCCGGCCCCGGTCTTCGGGCACGAAGCGCCGCTTGTCGAGGGTTACGTAATCGCGGTCCTGCAGCACCGATATGATCGAGGCATAGGTGGATGGCCGGCCAATGCCCAGCTCTTCCAGGCGCTTGACCAGGCTGGCTTCGGAAAAGCGCGGCGGCGGCTGGGTGAAATGCTGCTCGGTTTCGATGCCGGTGCGTTCCAGCGCCATGCCTTCGCTGACATTGGGCAGGCGGCGATTGCCTTCCTCGTCCTCCCGGTCGTCGGTGCCTTCCAGGTAAAGCTTCAAGAAGCCATCAAAGGCGATCACCGAGCCGGTCGCCCTTAAAGTCAGGCTGTCGTCCGACGGCGGGGCGCCGGCGGGGCGCAAATCAGCCGCCACCTGATCGAGGACCGCCGATTCCATTTGGCTGGCGATGGTCCGCTTCCAGATCAGCTCATAAAGCTTGCGCTGATCGGCATCGAGCTGGGTCAGACTTTCGGGCCGGCGGTGCATATCGGTGGGGCGGATGGCCTCGTGCGCTTCCTGGGCGTTCTTGGCCTTGGATTTATAGATACGGGTCTGCTTGGGGACATAGTTGGGCCCGTAAGCATCGCCGATAAAGCCGCGCGCGGCGGCGATGGCTTCGCCGGCGATCGATACGCCGTCGGTCCGCATATAAGTGATCAGCCCGACGGTCTCGCCATTGATGGTGATGCCCTCATACAGCTTCTGGGCGATCTGCATGGTGCGCTTGGTGGCGAAATAGAGTTTGCGCGCGGCTTCTTGTTGCAGGGTCGAGGTGGTGAATGGCGGCGACGGGTGGCGCCGGGCCTGCTTGCGCTCGACCTTGGAAACGGCGAAGGCGGTATCGATGATGCGCGCCTCGGCGGCCTTGGCGGCGGCTTCGTCGGTGATCGATGTGCGGGTAAGTTTGGTGCCGTCCAGATGGGTAAGCTGGCCCCAAAATTCGCCGGCGCCGGTCGAGAACTTGGCGCGCAACGACCAATATTCCACCGGATTGAATTTTTCGATGTCGGTTTCGCGCTCGCATATCAGGCGCAGCGCCACCGATTGCACGCGCCCCGCGGAGCGGCTGCCGGGCAGTTTGCGCCACAACACCGGCGACAAGGTAAAGCCGACCAAATAGTCCAGCGCCCGGCGCGCCAGGTACGCGTCGACCAGCTCTTTGTCCAGATCGCGTGGATTGGCAAAGGCTTCGAGGATGGCGTTTTTGGTGATCTCGTTGAAGACCACGCGCTTGACCTCGACGCCATCCAAGAGATTTTTCTGATCAAGGACTTCCCGCACGTGCCAGGAAATGGCTTCGCCTTCCCGGTCCGGATCGGTCGCCAGATAAAGGAAGTCGGCGCCCTTGACCGCATTGGCGATCTCGTTCACATGCTTTCTCGCCTTGGCATCGATTTCCCAATCCATGGCAAAATCGGCGTCCGGGCGCACGGAACCGACCTTCGACGGCAGATCACGAATGTGGCCGTAGCTGGCCAGCACCTTGTATCCGTCGCCAAGATAGCGGTTGATGGTTTTAGCCTTGGCCGGTGATTCGACCACGACGATATCGGTCATAATTTTATACTTATTTAAAAATTTTAAAGCTCACCAATCGTCGAAACCCGGTTGCCGGGGTGGCGCTCCAGCCGTCCCGCCAATTCAAGTTCCAACAACACCGTCGACACGACGGCTAAGGACATTTGGCATCGGCGTATCAGTTCGTCAACCGCTATGGGCGTTGGGCCGAGCAATTTTTTTAGGTTGCCTCGTGCCGCTTCGACGTCTCCGGGGGCTAGGTTGAGGTTATTTTCATCAATCTTTTCAACAGCTTGAGGCTCTCCGAGATTGGCTTGAAACAGCCCCGATAAAATTTCCATGATATCGGCGGCCGATTGCACCAGATGGGCGCCTTCCTTGATCAGCTGGTTGGCGCCCTGGGTGCGCGGGTCCAGCGGCGATCCCGGCACCGCAAATACTTTGCGGTTCTGTTCGGCGGCGTAACGGGCGGTGATCAGGGAACCGGATTTTTGCGTCGCCTCGACCACCAGAACGCCGCGCGCCATACCTGAAATGATCCGGTTGCGGCGCGGAAAATGGCGCGCCTGCGGCTTGGTTCCGAGCGGCATTTCCGACAGCGCCACGCCGCGATCGACGATGCGCTGATAGATGTCGGCGTTCTCCTTCGGGTAAATGACATCGGTGCCGCCGGCCAATACCGCTGCCGTCCCGGTATCGAGGGCGCCCTCGTGCGCGGCCCGGTCGATACCCCGCGCCATGCCCGATACGATCAGATAACCCTCGGCGCCGACATCGCGGGCCAACCGTTCGGCGAGGCCAAGGCCGTTGGCCGAGGCGTTGCGGGTGCCGACCACGGCGAGCGCCTTTTTGACAAGAAGATGCGGGTGCCCGATGACCGCGATCAGCGGCGGCGCGTCCTCGGTCTGGCCCAACAATGGCGGGTAATGTTCTTCGGTCAGCGCGATCAATTGGACGCCGGACGCGGCCACCTGTTCCATTTCGCGGCCCGTGTCTTCTTTCGATGCGATACGGATGCGCCGGGCGCCGCCCCTGGCCGCCAGTTCCGGCAACGCGTCCAGTGCCCGGGCGGCGCTGCCGTAGCGTTCCAGCAGTCGGTGGAAGGTTATCGGGCCGACATTTTCGCTGCGGATCAGGCGCAGCCAGTCGAGCCGTTCAGCCTCGGTCAATGATTTGCGCTTGGCGTTCAATATCGGGGCCCCTGACGGATATTATGCGGATGCCGTGTTGCGGCTGATCAAAAAAGAGAAAAATCAAATACGAACGCAATTTTAAGGGAAATGGCGGCAACGAATTTCAGGAACCACCGATCTTGGATTCCTCGCCGCGTATCAGGCGGCGGATATTGGCGTGGTGGCGGGCCAGACCCAACAGGCCCAAAAGCCCGGCGAGCGCCGCGACGCGTTCGTCCGCCAGCCACCAGGCGGCAACCGGCGTCGCCACCAGGGCGATAATGGAGGCCAGGGACGAGTAGCGGAACAAGGCCGCCGCCGCCAGCCAGACAACGCAGAAGGCGAGCCCTACCGGCCAGGCAATGGCCAGCGTTACGCCGATCGAGGTGGCGACGCCCTTGCCGCCCTTGAATTTGAGCCAGACCGGAAAGTTATGGCCGATGACGGCGGCCAGCCCGGCCAGCAATCCCAGATCGGCGTGGCCGATTTGCCAGAAGGCCAGGGCCAGAACCGG
>JAYGEH010000336.1:0-22943 GCA_046582475.1 Rhodospirillales bacterium | reverse complement strand
ATATGATCATTGGGATTGGTCATCGCCAGACGACGCGCACCAAGACCAAATTTATCGGTGACAAACACATCGCAGCGGCCTTGGTCATAAGCTTTTTGAGCCTCGCCCATGCTGCCGAAGGTCACTTGTTTAAACTTCATGCCATGAACACGGAAAAAGTCAGAAACATTTGCTTCGGTTGTCGCGCCGGTCGTGAGGCAAAAAGTTGCGCCATCAAGCTCCATGCCTGATTTTACGCCTAATTTTTTTCGGACCATAAATCCTTGCCCGTCAAAAACCATTACTCTCGTAAAGTCGAGACCTTGTCCAACGTCACGGCCAAAAGTCCAGGTAAATCGGTGGGTAACCACGTCTACGGTGCCCGCCTTCATAGCATTGAACGCAACAGGCAATCTCATTTTAGTCGTTTTAATTTTGTCTGCGTCGCCCAAAACAGCGGCGGCGATTGCACGGCAAAGATCAATATCAAAGCCGACCATTTTACCCTGCTTATTGGGAAAGGCGTATCCTGGGACGCCGGGGACAACGCCGCAATGAAGAATACCGGCCTTTTTTACATCGGCCAAACGGTCCGCCTTGGCCGTTAAATCACCGCTCAAGGCGGTAGTAATCGCAAACGCGGCGGCGAAAGCCGCAACGCTGGTAATAGATTTCGGTCCTTTTAAGTGATGCATTTCTGCCTCCCATATATTGTCAAAAATCGGTATCAGCGCACCGGAATTCATTTTAGTATCATGTGATGTTGTCTCAAGAATTAATTTGGGGTGTTTATAAACAGGATTCTACGGTCGCGGACATGCCGAAATATTTGAAACTATAGAGACGGCGGAAATGGTCTTCCACAAAAGGTCGAACTGCACGCGAAAATATTGGTGCCTAATAATGTCCTTCATCCCCGCGTAACCGGAAAAATTGATGGCGCTGTTTTTGGCGGTTATCTCCGGCGAAAGATTTTTGACCGCCTCGCCCAGGGTTGTCACGCAATTGCAGACGGCGCGGAATTTCATCCGGTCGCTTGCTTCCAGGCGCAAAAAATCTTCTTCCGCCATGCCCGCCGTGAAGGCCTGAATATCCTCGATGGATGACAGGATATCGCGCAAGCGCCGCGCATCGCCGCGCACGGCTAAAAGACCTTGATGGCGTCGCGGTCGAAGGCGCGCCTGATCTCCGGCAACAATTTCTGCCGCTCGGCCGGATCGATATCCCAGTTAAGGATTTCGCTGATATTGATTTTGAGGGCCGCGAATTTGCTCAGCGACATTTCCCGCTTGTCCTTGAATTCCACGGCGATGTCGATATCGCTGCCCCGCCCAGCATCGCCCCGAGTGATGGAACCGAACAGGTCCAGATGCGAAATCCCAAGACCGTTGAGATGGTCCTTATTTTCGCGGAGATCGTTAATAATATTCGCCAGGTACGGCACCGCCCGGGTTTCCCGTTCGAGGAATTCGTCGATCAGGCCGCCGACCAAATCCTGGATCGACATAATTTGGCGGGCGGCGATTTCTTTGACCTGCCGTTTTTTCCATCGGCAATCCGGTCTTTATTTCGCGCCGCTGGTGGTTACCATGGCGCGGACCGCCGCAAATCAGACTAGCGGCCAAATTGATCATCGATTTGGGCCGTTTTTGGGGATTGCCGAAGGCCATGGAACTGACCACGCTCACCGCCACCGAAGCCGCCGCCGCCATCGCCGCCGGGGACGCCTCCGCCGCCGGTCTAGCCGAGGCCTTGATCGCCCGGGCGCGGGCCTGGCAATCGGTCAACGCCCTGGTGGGCTTCGATGCAGACGGCTTCCTGGCCGCCGCCGAAGCGGCGGATAAAGCCCGCAGCCAGGGCGCCCGCCTCGGCCCCTTGCACGGCGTGCCCCTGGTGATCAAGGACAACATCGATGTCGCCGGGTTTGCCACCACCGCCGCCACCCCGGCCCTGGCCGGCAACCGGGCCAGCCAAGACGCGCCGGTTGTGAAGGCGCTCCGCGATGCCGGCGCCGTAATCATGGCCAAGGCCAACATGCACGAGCTGGCTTTCAGTCCCGGCATCTCCAAGCCCGAAGGCGGCGGCGCGATCGTCTATGGCGCCCACGGCGCGGCGCGCAACCCTTATGATAGGGAGCGCTCGCCGGCGGGCAGTTCCACCGGCACCGCCGCCGCCGTCGCGGCGCGCATGGCGCCCGCCGGGCTCGGCACCGATACCGGCGGCAGCGTCCGCAACCCGGCCGCCTGGTGCGGCATCGATGGTTTCCGCCCCTCCATGGGGCGCTACAGCCAAGCCGGCGTGGTGCCGGTTTCGCCGACCCGGGACACCGCCGGCCCCCTGGCCCGCAGCGTTGCCGACCTGGCGCTCCTGGACGCCGTCATATCGGGCGAGCATGACCTGCCAACCGTGCGGCTGGACGGCCTCCGCCTCGGCATCGAGAGGGACTATTTCTGCACCGATGCCGATGCCGGAATCCTGGCCATATTCGAAGCCGAAGCCGAACGCCTCGCCGACGCCGGCGCTGAGATTATCGAGGTGACGATACCCGGGCTCAGCGATGCCGTCGGCGGCGCCGGCCAGCACATCGCCATGTATGAGATGGTGCGCTCGCTGCCCCAGTATCTGGAGGCGAGCGGATCGGGCGTCAGCTTCGAAGCGCTGATCACCGAAATTGCCGCCAGCGGCCTCGGGCCCATGCTGGACGGCATCCGGGGGCCTAAGGCCATATCCGAAGACGACTACCGGGTTGCCATGGAAACCGTGCGCCCGGCCCTGCAAAAATCCTACGCCGATTGCTTCCAAGGCAACCGCATCGACGCATTGGTATTCCCGGCGACCCTCAACCTGCCGTTCGATTTGCAGGAGCCCGGCAGCCACCGGCACCGGGGCCAGGACATTTCCGCCTTCGCCGCGTCCGGCCACAACGTGCAGCCGGCGTCGATCGGCGGCAGCCCGGGCCTCACCGTCGCCGCCGGCCTGACGCGTGGGGGCCTGCCCGCCGCCCTCGGCTTCGATGGGCCGATGGGCAGCGATCGGAAACTGCTGGCCATCGGCATCGCCTACGAAGCCATCCGGCCGGCGATGCCACCGCCTCCGGATTAGCAAACACTATGCGTCGGGCGGCGCGGCTAGAGCGGTTCCGGACAGATATGAATCAATTTGATGGGAACAAATCGGTATTCCGGGTAGGCGCGGCGCGCAGCGCGATGCCTTTTCATCGGGCAAGCGCCGCAACGCACCCGGGGAGCCGATTTGACCCACCGCAGGCCGGGTGCTTTTGACCCGTGGACATCGTCGCACATCTTTGCCGATGCGCCGCATCGCCATGCGACGTGCTCCTCGCCACGGGGCAAAATCATCCCGGTCAAATGGTTCCTATCTGTCAGGAACCGCTCTAGCCTTCGTCCTCAAATTTGAATGAGACCTTGATTTTAATGCGGTAGGCGCTGACTTTGCCGTCCTCGATTTGCATATCCTGTTCGACGACTTCGGCAATGCGCAGATTCCTGAGGGTCTGACCGGCCCGTTCCACGGCGGCGGCCGCCGCCCTTTCCCAGGACTCATCGCTGGTCCCGACTAGTTCGATCACTTTAGTAGACGCTTTCAGCCATAACGACCTCCATCCCGGTGTTTGAAAGGATTAAATTTGGCGCATCGATTATAGGATAGAATTGAAAAGCGGGTGTAATTAATCGCAATCAATTGTATCGAATTACCCCGCCGCCATTGATAGACCCTCGGCCGGACCAATCCTCTTACCTCCGGGAGAACCGATTATAACCTGTTACGAAACCGTCGCGCTGACCATCAGCGACGATTCCTGGATCGAAGACTATATTCCCAACGTCACGGCGCTGGTAGAAAAGCATGGCGGCAATTATCTGGTGCGCACCCCCAGGTGGAGATAATCGAGGGTGGTGGTGGCGAACCCAATATCATGGTGCTCATGGAATTCCCGTCCAAGGAAGCCGCCCAGGCGTTTCACGATGACCCCGCCTATAAACCCTTTCTCGAAGCGCGCTTGGCCGGCGCCTCGGGCAATATGTACCTTTTCGCCGACGAAGATATCGCCGCCGGGTAAGCGGCGCCGGGTCCGTTTGGAAGGGCCGGATGGGCGCCCATTGGCCTTGCTTGCCGGGCGCATGTTCGGGGCATAGTATCGCGCCCTTGATACGGCGCAGCCCACCTTAAGGACCCATCCATGACCGAGCAGATCAGCGGCGAAATTATCCACCGGGGGGCTTGGCTGGGCCCGGATATCCAGGACAGCGAGGGCGATTGGATCTATCATTTGAGCGCCGGTTCCCTGGCCGATCTGGACGCCGCCCTCAGCCATGTACAAAAAGCCGGGCTGCAAATTCCGTTCGCCAAGGAAGATTTTCCGCTAACCGATTGCGCCGCCGAGCTGGAAGCAATTATGTCCGAGGTTCGGGGCGGGCTGGGCTTTGCCGTGGTGCGCGGCATCCCCCGGAAAAAGTACAGCGACGAAGAATGCACGTTGCTCTATTGGGGCCTCGGGGTTCATATCGGGCGCCCGGTCTCGCAAAACGACCGGGGCCATTTGCTCGGCCATGTGATCGACGAGAAACGCTCCTACGACGATCCGACGGCGCGCGGCTACCAGACCGCCCAGCGCATGGATTTCCATTGCGATCTCCTGCCGGTGGATGTGCTGGGCCTGTTTTGCCTACGCCGGGCGAAGTCGGGCGGTATCAGCCATCTGGTCAGCGCGCTCACCGTTCACAACGTCTTGCGCCGGGAACGGCCGGACCTGTTGGATGTCACCTATCAGCCGTTTTATCTGGATTGGCGCGACGAGGAGCCGGACGGCGAGCCGCCCTGGTATTCGATCCCCATGTTCAGCGCCGCCGACGGCCAGGTGACGTCGCGCTTCACGTCGCGCCAATATCTGCAATCCTGCGCCCGCTTCGGGCCTGAATATGCGATCACCGATCAACAGACCGAAACCCTGGATCTGGTGCAGGCGATCGCCAACCGGCCCGAACTCCGGGTTTCCTACCAATTCCAGGAAGGCGATATCCAACTGGTCAACAACCACACCACCATGCACGCCCGCGACGCCTTCGAGGACCATGACGATCCAGCCCTGAAACGGCATCTTTTGCGCATGTGGATCGCGCTTTCCGACGCCGACCGGCGGCCGCTGTCGGCGGCGCTGGATTGCCGCTATAAATGGGTCGAGGCGGGCGGATTTCCGGTCAACCAGACCGCGGCCGGGTAGGGGTTGCTCGCCAATTAAGGCGTTGAACGGGTAAATTATTTGTGAGACCCTACGCGCACGGCCAAAACCAACAAGATTAACCGGCCGGTGCATTTTTATTTAATCGGGGAGACCATTATGTATTTTCTCAAAACCATAGCACTTGCCGGCGGCGCCATCGCCATGGCCGGTGTGGCCGACGCGCAGACCTACCGTTTCGGCGGCGGCCCTTCGGGCGGCGGCTGGCATCCGGCGGTCTCGGCCGGCACCCAGCTCATCAACAAGGAATTGAAGGGCAAACCCTATAAGTTCCAGTATTCGCCGTCGAACGGCTCGGTCGATAACGTGCGCCGCGTCGGGCTTGGCGATTTCGCAACCGCCTGGGGCCACGTGGTCCAGTCCTACCAGTCCTGGTACGGCGTCGGCCTGTTCAAGAAAGACGGCATCAACCGGAATTTCCGGGTGGTCGCCAATGTGCGCTCGCAGACCCAGATCGTCGCGGTTCTGGCGCGCAGCCCGATCAAGACCTTCTCCGACATGAAGGGCAAGGTGGTGAACCTGCTGGCCAAGGGCACCGGCAGCAACGTGAACTGCCAGAACATCTTCAAGAGCCTGGGTTTGTTCGACCAGATCAAGCCCCGCTTCCTCGGCTTCTCGGCCGCCGGACGCGCCTTGGGCGACCGTCAGATCGACGTCTTCTGCTCCGCCGGCGCGCCCTACAAAATCCCGGCCCTGACCGAATTGTCGATCAGGAAGCCGGTGCGCTACATCTCCTTGTCCCCGGCCGAACAGAAGAAACTGACCTCCGCCTATAAATTCTATGCGCCGCATACCATTCCGGTGCAAAAAGACGTCAGGGGCATGACCGAACCGGCGCTCTCGTTCTCCTACCCGGTGTTCTGGTACGCCCACAAGCAGATGTCCGACGACGCCATCTACAACATGGTCAAGATTGCGGCGGACCCGGCGAACTTGAAGAAACTTGCCGCGACGGCCGGCTACTGGAAAACATTGAGCGGCAATTTCGAAGCCCTGGTAGCCCATAATATGTGGGTCCATCCGGCGGCGGCGCGCTATTGGAGAGAACGCGGCGTGAAAGTACCGCAACAAATCGTCAAGGGATTCTAAGAACCGTATTCGAGCGATATTGCTCGGTAATTTTCATCATGCGCGAAGGGAGCTGGGCTCCCTTCGAGCGCCCTTTATGGCGAATAGGGCCCTTTATGGCGAATAGGATCGTTGACGGAAACCGAGGATAGATCGGTATGGCTGGCGGCACGCTTTCGGTATTTATGAAAATCGGCCTGGTTTCCGAGGAAATGGCCCGGCCCCGGACCTTGACCGGGCCGGCGCGGGTTCTGCTGTCGGTGGCGGGCGTCGCGTTTTCCTATTTCTTCCTGCATATCTCGTTTTTCGGTCCGCCGGTGGCCGAGGTGTTCAAGGGCACCTTCATGGTCGGCGTCATGGTTTTGTCCTTGCTTCTGTTCAAGGGGCGCACAAAACCGATCCGCGAAGGCTGGGTCTGGCTCGATGAAATTTTTGCCTTTGTCGATATCACCGCGGTCACCGCGTGGCTCGCGGTTTGGGGATATTGGCAGTTCTTTAATTCGGTCGAATTGTGGCGCCAATTTACCGGGCCCGATGTGCTCGTCGTCGCCGTCATCGGCGGCTGCATCGGTGTCGCAATCTATCTCTATGAAGGCTTGGTAAGGAAACCGTCCAACAATCCGTCGTTATCGGACTACCTGTTTTTGCTGTCGGCGATTTCGGTCACCGTCTGGTGGATCATGTCCGCCCAGGAGCTGACGGCCCGCATCGGCGGCCCGGTTCCGGTGCCGGTCGTCTTTTTCTCTGGCATGCTGGCGGCGGTCAGCTTCGATGTGGCCAGGCGCGTGGTCGGCCCGATCATTCCGTTGATCGGTTTTTTGTTTTTCATCTATTCCTTCCAGCCCATTGCCGAGGCCATGCCCGGCCTTTTGAACCATCCCGGCTTTCGCTTCGACCGGGTGATGGAATTTTTGATGCTGGCCACCGACGGCATCACCGGGCTGATCATGGATGTGTTCGCAACCTACGTCGTCATCTTCGTCATCCTCGGCGCGTTCCTGGAAAAGACCGGGCTCGGCTCGTTCATCATCGACGCCACCTACCGGGTGACCGGGCAGCGCACCGGCGGCCCTGGCATGGCGGCGGTCACTTCGAGCGGCCTGTTCGGCATGATTTCGGGCTCCGGCGTCGCCAACGTGGTGACCACCGGCACCTTCACCATCCCGTTGATGAAGCGGGTCGGCTACAAGCCCGAATTCGCCGGCGCCGTCGAAGCGGCGGCCTCCACCGGCGGCGCCTATATGCCGCCGATCATGGGCGCCGGCGCGTTCCTATTGGCCGAACTGACCGAGACCAGCTATCTGGAGGTGGTCAAGATCGCGCTCATTCCGGCCATTTTGTATTACCTTTCGGTCGGGCTGATCGTCTATTTGCGGGCGGTCCGCAATGGCCTGCACGGCGTACCCGTGGAAGAACTGCCGCCGTGGAGCAACATCCTGCCGCGGCTGCATCTTTTGATGCCGATTCCGGTGATGGTCTATTATCTGGTGATCGGCGATTCGGCGTTTTTGGCGGCGGCCAAGACCATCGTTCTCATCGTCATGCTGCGGGCGGCGGATCTTCTGACCTCCGTCCGCACCCCCTATTCCAGCTATATCGGCAAGCATTTGGTTGGCATCTCGCTGCTGGTCGGCGTCTTTGTCTATTTTCTCGGCGAGACCGTGGGCGGACCGTTCATCTGGCTGGTGGATGACTTCATCGGCCTGTCGGCCGGCCACGCCCTCTATTGGGTGATGTCCACCTATCTTATTCTCAAGGTGGCCGAAATTCTGATCGCCGGGCGCGCCGCCAGGATGACCAACCTCGATCTCGGCGCCGAAGCGCTCCAGGATGGCGGATCGGGCGTCAGCCTGCGCGCCGTCGCCACCGAGGTGATCAAGAATGTCTGGGCGTCCATGGAAGCCGGCGCCAGAAACGTGCTGGTGGTCGGCAGTATCGCCGGCGTCCTCGGCATTCTGTTGTCCAGCGCCACGCAAAGCGATTTGCCGGGCCGGGTGTCCGGGCTCCTGGTCGAGCTGAGCTTCGGGCTATTGCCGCTGACCATCTTCTGGGTGATCGTCGCCGGCTACATCATCGGCATGGGCCTGCCGATTGTCGCCAGCTATGTCATTCTGGCGATCTTCGCGGTCGGCGCGCTGACCGAGTTCGGAGTGCCGACCATGGCCGCCCACATGATCAGCTACTGGGTGGCGGTGGTATCGGCGGTGACGCCGCCGGTGGCGCTGGCGGCCTACGCGGCCAGCGCCATCGCCCAGTCCGATCCGGTGAAAACCGGCTTCGAAGCCCTGCGTCTGGCATCGATGATCCTGGTGATGCCGTTCCTGTTCGTCTATACGCCGCTGCTGCTCGAAGGCTCCCTGTTCGATATCACCATGACCGTCTTCGCCTGCGTCGTCGGCGTGATCGCCTGGGCGGCGTTCCTGGAATCCCGGGGGCTGATGGATACCATCCCGGTGGAGCGGCTGATGCTAGGCGTCGCCGCGGCCTGCCTGCTGCTGCCCATCGACCGCTTGATCCGCTTCCTGTTCGACATCGAGGGCGCGCTTTTGCTGCAAACCTACGCCGTCGGCGTGGCGCTGGTTATCGCCACCTTCGCGATCCAGTTGAGCCGCGGCAAACGCCAACTCGGACGGCCGGCGCCCGGTGAGTGATCGTAATTCCGGGGCCAATCCGGTGCGCGGCCCGAGCATCATCGCCGCCGTGAAAGGCGCCGGCGTCGGCACCATCATCACGGTGCCCGATATCACCACCAGCGATGGCCTGTTGCGGCCCATATCGAACGATCCAGAGTTGCGCCACATCGCGGTCTGCAAGGAGGACGAGGGCATCGGCATCTCGGCCGGATTGTCTTACGCCGGCCAGCGCGCCCTGATCCTGATCCAGAACACCGGCTTTTTGGATTCCATCAACGCCGTCCGCGCCGTCGGCGTCGAATATGACATGCCCATCTGCCTGATGGTCGGTCTGTTGGAAAAGGCGCCGGGGGAAGCGCCGTCGGAGGCCAGGAATTACGGCGTCCGCATTGTCGAGCCCATATTGGACGCCATGGGCATCGCCCACGCCCTGATCGAAACCGAGGGCGACGTGGCCCTGATCGGCCCGGCCATCGAAGACGCCTATGCGGCGTCCCACCCCACCGCCCTTCTTATCGGGCAGAGCCCGGCAGCGGAGTAACGCCATGATGAAGCGCAACGAATGCCTGGAAATTCTGGCCGAACAATTGAGCGATGACACCATCGTCGTCGCCGTCTACACCACCGCCTTCGAATGGATCAAAATCCGCCCCAGCCCGCTCAACTATATCTTCACCGGCGCCATGGGGCTGGCCTCAAGCCACGCCTTGGGCCTCGCCATCGGCATGCCCCGGCGGCGCGTCCTGGTGCTCGACGGCGACGGCAGCCTGCTGATGAACATGGGCAGTCTGGTCACCATCGCCGGCCAAGCGCCCAAGAACCTGATCCATTTCGTGGCGGAAAACGGCACCTACGAAGCCAATGGCGGGCACCCGATCCCGGGCCGGGGCCAGGCCGATTTCGCCGGTTTCGCCCGCGCCGCCGGCTATGCCAGCGCCCAGGAATTTTCCGACCTGGCCGATTTCGAGGGCGGCCTCGGCACCCTGTTGCAGGCCGAGGGTCCGGTGTTCGCCAGCCTCAAGATCGAACCCGGTCCGCCGCCGGAAATGGATTACCGGATGATGCACGGCGCCCAAATCCGGGACGATTTCCGGGCCGCCCTAGACCCTGAATTCGAGCCCTGATCATGGAGATCGCGGTCATCGGCGGCGGCCACGGCTGTTACGCGGCGGCGGCACATCTCACCGAAGCCGGGCATCGGGTGCGCCTCTGGCGCAGGGACGCCGCCCAGCTCACCGCCGCCATCACGCTGACCGATTGGCAGGGCAGCCGCGATGTGAAGATCGCGCTCAGCACCGGCGAGGTGGGCGAAGCCATGGACGGCGCCGAGCTGGTGGTCATCCCCCTGCCCGCCACCAGCCACCTGGATTTGGCCAAGCATCTGGCGCCCCACTGGCGGGATGGCCAGGTGGCGTTCCTGCCGCCCGGCACCTTGGGCTCTTATATCTTTGCCAAGGCCGCCCGGGATGCCGGCAACCAAGCCAAAACCGCCTTCGCCGAAACCGGGACCCTGCCGTATCTGGCGCGCAAACAAGGCGTCAGCCAGGTGCGCATCAGCGTCTATGCCACGCGCCTGCCCACCGGCGTCTTCCCGGCCAGCGAGAGCGAGCGGGCGCTCAATGTGATCGGCGCCGTCTATCCGGTGGAGCCGCTGACCGATGCCCTGGACGGCGCCCTGATGAACGCCGGGCCGATCATCCATCCGCCGCTGATCATCATGAATGCCGGGCCGCTGGAACATTTCGACGAATGGGACATCCACAACGAAGGCACCCAGCCGTCGATCCGGCGCACCACCGACGCCCTGGACGGCGAGCGTGTCCGACTGCGCGAGGCGTTGGGCTACGGCGCCCCCCACTTTCCCCTGGCCGATCATTACGACGATGCCCGCGACGAATGGATGTACGGCAACGCGTCCCACGAACGGCTGACCGACAGTGGCGATTGGCGCGAATACATCGACCTCAACGGCCACCGCTACATGGTCGAGGACACCCGCCTCGGACTATCGCTGATGGCCTCCCTGGGCGAGCTGGCGGGGCTCGATCTGCCCCTGATCAACGGCTTCCTGGCGATCGGCGGCGCCATTACGGGCAGCGATTTCAAGGCCACCGGACGGACGTTGTCGAGCCTGGGCCTGGATGGTTTGAGCCGCGATGAACTGGCCGCTTTTTTGCAATCGGGCTTCGCGGCATGACCGGGATTGTGGCTTTGGGCGCCGGCCGCATGGGGCGCGGTATCGCCCACGCCTTCGCCTATTCCGGCCGGCCGGTCACGATCCTGGATTTCAAGCAGCGCACCGCCGATGCATCGGACACGCTGCTGGCCGGGGCGCGCGCCGAGATTACCGAGAACCTGGAATTCCTGGCCTCCCTCGGCGTCCTGGACGGGGCGCACATACCAACCGTGCTGGAGCGCATACACCTGGCTCCATTTGGCGACGTCGAGGCGGTTCTGGCCGCCGCCGATTTCGTCTTCGAGGGCGTCACCGAAACCATGGCGGCCAAAGCCGACGCCCTCGCCAGGGCCAGCGAAATGGTCCCCGATGGCGCCGTCATCGCCTCGACCACCTCGACCATGCTGTCCGGCGAATTGGCGGCGCACACGGCGCACCCGGAAAATTTCCTCAACGCCCATTTCCTCAACCCGGCCTATCTGATCCCCCTGGTCGAGGTCAGCCCCTCGGATCACACCTCCGAAGACGTGATCGCCCGCTTCACATCGCTATTGGAATCCATCGGCAAGGTAACCGTGCGCTGCAACGCATCGCCCGGCTACATCGTGCCGCGCCTGCAAGCGGCCGCCATGAACGAGGCGGCGCGCATGGTCGAAGAAGGCGTCGCGGCGCCCGAAGACATCGACAAGGCGGTGCGCACCGGCTTCGGCATCCGTTACGCCACCATGGGCTTCGTCGAGTTCACCGACTACGGCGGCGTCGATATCCTCTACCACGCCGGCAATTACCTGGCCGAAAAACTGGGCCCCCGCTTCGCGCCGCCGGACATCGTCGCCGAGAAGATGCAAGCCGGCGATCTCGGCCTCAAGACCGGCAAGGGGTTTTACGATTTCAGCGAGATTGACGCCGACGCCTACCGCCGGGAAAAGCTGGCCACCTTCATCGGGCTGCTGCAGCACATGGATTTGATGCCGAAGGCGGGGGACTAGCCCGCCTCATTCAAACGGCAGCCCCACATAGTTCTCGGCGAAGGCCGCCTGCGCCGGCTCGGACGAAGTGAGGTATTCCAATTCCGCCAGTTGGATGCCCCGATCGAAGCTGTTCTGGTCGGGGAAGCGGTGCAGCACGGTGGTCATCCACCAGGAAAACCGCTCCGCCTTCCAGATGCGGTTCAGGCATTTGTCGGAATAGCGGTCCATGAGATCGGTCTGCCCGTTCTGGTAATAGGCGATCAGCGCGTTCGACAGGAAATGGATGTCGGAGGCCGCCAGGTTCAAGCCCTTGGCTCCCGTCGGCGGCACGATATGGGCGGCGTCGCCGGCCAGGAACAGCCGCCCGTGGCGCATCGGCTCGGCCACGAAACTGCGCAACGGCGCGATGCTTTTTTCGATCGACGTCCCCATTTCGATGCCCTCGGCGGCGTCGGCGGGCAGGCGCACGCGCAATTCGTCCCAAAAGCGGTCGTCGGTCCATTCGTCCAGATTCTCATCGAAGGCGCATTGAATGTAATAGCGGCTGCGCGTCATCGAGCGCATCGAGCATAGGGCAAAGCCGCGCCAGTGATTGACATAGATCAACTCGTCGGCGACCGGGCGGGTATCGGTGAAAATGCCGAGCCAGCCGAACGGATAGACCCGCTCGTGCTCTTTCAGCACGTTTTCTGGCATGGCCCGGCGGCTGGGCCCGTGGAAGCCGTCGCAGCCGGCGATGTAATCGCAAACCACTTCGTGCTCGGTGCCGTCCTTTTTGTAGGTAAGCTTCGGCGTATCGGAATCCAGATCGTGGATTTGCACGCCTTCGGCCTCGTAGATCACGGCCCCGCCGGCGGCGGCGCGGGCATCCATCAGATCCTTGGTCACTTCGGTCTGGCCGTAGACCATGACGCCGACGCCGGTGTGCTTTTTGAGATCGATGCGGTGGCGCACTTCGCCGAAGCAAATATCGAAGCCGTCATGGATCAAGCCTTTTTTTATCCATGCGTTCGGCGCATCCGGCCCGGCGCAGCATTTCGACCATGCCCTGTTCCAAAACGCCGGCGCGGATGCGCCCCAAGACATAGTCCGGGCTGCGCCGTTCCAGGACAACGCTGTCGATGCCTTCCAGGTGCAAAATCTGGCTCAACAGCAGCCCCGATGGTCCGGCGCCGATAATGCCGACTTGCGTGCGCATGGAATTCCCCTCCCGGTTTATACTGGGCTTTAATAAATATTGGATCGCCGGGCCGCATTATTGCACATTGAAAAGCGTCATCAAATGGACCCAACCAGATGAACAGAAGCGAGCGGCGAAAAAAGGCGGGCGGCAAGGGGGCATCGAAACCCGCGCGCGGCATCGAGGCGCACCTGGAACGGGCGCGGGGCGCATTGCTGGCCGGGCGGCTGGATGACGCCGTGGCCTTATGTGACGCGGTGCTTGCGAAACAGCGGGCCAACCCCGAAGCCCTGCATATCAAGGGTTTGGCATTGCGCGCCCAAAACCATCCGGATGGTGCCATCGATCACCTTAGCCGCGCCGCCAAGGCCGACCCGGGGCGCGCCGATATTCACTATAATCTCGGCATCACCTTGGCCAGCGCCGGCCGGCTGGCGGACGCCGAAGCGGCCTACCGCCGCGCCATCGGTCTCGACGGCGGCAATCCCGACTACCACAACAATCTGGGCAGCCTGCTAAACCGTTTGGACCGGGCCGAAGACGCACTGCAATGTTTCGAGCGCGCCCTGGACTTGGACGAAAACCACGTCCAGGCACGCAACAATCTGGGCACGGCACTTTTGGAATTGAAACGGCCCGAGAACGCCATAGCCCAGTTGGAGGCCGCTATCCGCCTGGCGCCCGACTATGCCGACGCGCACGGCAATCTGGGCGACGCCTATGTGGCGGCTGGCGACGCCAAGCGCGGCATCGACGCCTATAACGACGCCATAAAATTTAGGCCGGGGGCGGCGGTGTTTCATTTTAATTTGGGCAACGCGCTTTTGGATACGGGGTCCGCCAGTGAAGCCGTCCAAGCCTACCGCCATGCCCTGGCGCTGCAGCCGGAGCGGGCCGAAATGCGCTCCAATTACCTCTATTCCCTGCAATTCGAGCCTGGCGTCACGTCGGCAAAACTGGCGGCGGCGCAGGAAGAATGGAATGCCCGCCGCGCGGTTCGATGGGGCGCGCTTCGACCCTGAAAGGCGGTTGCGCCTCGGCTTCCTGTCGTCCGATTTGGGCCTTCACCCGGTGGGCTATTTCCTGATCCCGGTGCTGGAAAATTTGGCTTCCAGCGGCGCCGAAATCTTCTGCTATTCGAACCGCCAGGCGCCCGATGCCATGACCGAACGATTGCGCACGGCATCGGATCACTGGGCCGAGGTGCGCCCACTGGGCAACCAAGAATTGGCGGAGCGGATTGCCGGTGACGGCATCGATATTTTGTTCGAAATCTCCGGCCACGCCCGCGGCAACCGGTTGGCGGTCTACGCCATGCGGCCGGCGCCCTTGCAGATAAGCTGGGGCATCGGTTATCCCGGCGCCACCGGCCTCGATGCCATCGATGCCCTGTTGACCGACGAACGCCATATTCCGCCCGGTGACGAAGCGAATTTCAAGGAGCGCCTCATTCATATGCGCCACGGGCAGTTCTGTTTCGATGCACCCAAGGACGCGCCCGATGTGGGGCCGCTGCCGGCGGAGGAAAATGGCTTCCTTACGTTTGGCTGCCTCAACCAGCCGCGCAAAATCACCGCAGCGGTGCTGGAAGCCTGGGCCGCAATTCTGGGCCAGGTTCCGGGCTCAAAGTTGCTGCTCGGCTATGAGGGCATGGACGATCAGGCCAACGCCGCCCGCATCACCGAAGCCCTCGGCGTTGCCCCGGAGCGCCTGACCATCCTCGGCGGCGCCTCCCACGGGGATTTTCTTGGGCGCTATAACCGCATCGATATTGGCCTCGACACGTTCCCCTATTCCGGCGGGCTGACAACACTGGAAGCCTTGTGGATGGGCGTCCCGGTTCTCACCTTTCCCGGCGAGAGCCCGGCCGGGCGCCACGCCGCCGGCCATCTTTGGACCATCGGCCACGGGCAATTCATCGCCGGCGATGTCGGGGGATATATAAAATTGGCCGCCGAGCTTGCCGGCGATGCGGACCGGCTGGCCCGGCTTCGATCAGGCTTGCGCGCCACCGTCGCCGCCAGCCCCTTAAGCGACGGCCCCGGTTTTGCAGACGATTTTCTTTCCGCGGTGCGGCAATTGTGGCGGCAGCGCTGCCAACAGGGCTGAGCTTGCTCAGCTCCAGGTGGCGAAGCCCATGGCGGTGCCGGTGCCGGCGTCGGAGCGGTAGCAGGGCACATAGTCGATCAAATCCATTTCGAAGCCAGTCTCCGCCAAGACCCCCAGCAGGGTGATCCAGTTCTTGATCTCCGAGGTGCCCGACTGGAAGGTGTGCGCCGGCTCGGCGGCGATTGCGTCGATATCATGGGTCTTCATGGCCTCGATCAGGCGCCAGTCGGTTTCCTCGTCGATGACGAAATGGGTCAGCCCGCCGGACGCCACCACGGCGATGGTGCAGTCCCGCTCCAATTCGGAGATGGCGCGGCCGATCGAGCGGCCGAAATTGTAGCAGCGCCGGGCCGACGGCTGGTTCGGCGGATAGTAGGTGTTCAAGAGGATCGGCACGCTCGGCACCACCCGGTCCTTCAGAATGCGCCGGTTGACGAATTCGAAGGCATGGCCGATGCCGATCGGCCCGTCGGCGCGCGAAGGCGCCATATTGGACGAGGTGACGTCGAACTCGTCGGCGATGGCGCGCTCAATGATTTTCAGGCCCAAATCCGCGTCGGTGGGGTGATCCGTATCGACCAGCGGATTGTAGTTGGAGCGCGCCGGGATCATCGGCGCGGGCATATCAGCGGGCGGATTGGCCGGATCGAAGCCCTGGCCATAGACGGTGGCGCCATAATAAACCGTGAAGGCGGGCAGCACGTCGGTGTGGAACCAGTCTTCCTGATCGTCGCCGATGACCACCAAAAGATCGGGATCGACCGCATCCAGCTTGGCGCCGAGGGCATCCAGCCCAACCTGGCAGCGATCGTAATTCTTGCGCCGGACGTCGATATGGTTCTGTTCGATGAAGGCCTCGGTGGGCCGCACATCCATCAGCGCATCGAAGCCGTACGTGCCGCCCCGGTAAGGGTGCGCCGGCTCGTCCCGGTCCGCCTGGGTGCGGATATCCCAATGTTCGGGCGCCAGCGACAACATCGGGCTGTGCGACGTGGCAAGCCCAAGAACGATGCGGGCCATGGGTGCTCCTTCGGGTTGATCCAAGGGGAACTTAAGCCATGCGTCCGGACATTAGAAGCCCGGCGCAATGCCAATTTGCAAATCCCAAAAAGACGTGCCTTAAATCATCGCAAGGGAGGCAAACCCATGATTATCGATTTCCATAACCACGCGCATCCGCCCAAATATGCGGCGAATCCGCGCTGGCAGGGCAAGTGCCCGATGGCGCTGGAACGGGTGCTCGCCGCCCAGGACCGCACCCAAGTCGATTTTATCGTCATCTCCAACGCCATCCACGGGCTTGGGCAAAGGGAGCCGGCCGAAAGGCTGGAAGTGATCCGCGAATACAACCGGTTCTTCGCCGAGACCCAGGACAAATATTCGGACCGCCTGGCGGCCTTCGCGTGTGCGCTGCCATCGGGCGGCGACGCGGTCTTGAAGGAATTGGAGCGCGCCGTCACCGAGGACGGGCTCAAAGGCGTCATGATCATGTCGAGCGTGCCCGGCCAATACCCGGACGACGACGACGCGTTGCCATTTTTCGAGCTGGTCACCCGCCTCGATATCCCGGTGATGATGCACCCGCCCTCGGTCGGCTTCGGCGAAGAACGGCTCCAGGATTACCGGCTGGCATCCTCCATCGGCCGGCCCATGGATCTGGCGCTGGCCTTGGCGCGCCTCATTGTCCGCGGCATCTACGAGAAATTCCCCACCCTCAAGCTGGTCTGCACCCATCTCGGCGGCGGCATATCGGAGATGATTGGGCGCATGGATTATGCCTACGAATTACAGGACGAGGCGTTTTTCCTAGGCGATTACGCGCCCATGCTGATCACCAAGAAGCCGTCCGACTATTTGCGCATGACGTACCTGGATTGCGTCTCCTACCACGCCCCGGCGGCCCGCTGCGCCATCGAGACCGTCGGCGCCGATCACATGATCTTCGGCACCGACGCGCCGCCCTTGGATGTCTTGAAGGAGCGGGGCATTGCACTGATCGAGGACATGGATTTGCCGCAAGAGGACAAGGACAAGATATTCTTCGGCAACGCCAAGAAGCTGCTGAAGATGGATTAGGAGGCGTGGCCGGTGAAAATTCTGAACCTAGCCTTTAGGAGATTGGCGCCGCTGGCGCTCTTGGCTCTGGCCCTCGGCGGCTGTGTCACCAGTGAAGCGGTGAGTTCGTACAACAAAGGCGTCGAGGCCCGTAATCTCGATACCAAGATTACCCATTACACCAAGGCGATCGCGGCGGACCCCAATTTTGCGCGCGCCTACAACAACCGGGGTAACGCGTACAATCGGAAAGGGCTCTATGACAAAACGTTGGCGGACCTGACCAAGGCCATCGAATTAGCGCCGGAAGACCCAGCCGCATTGGTCAACCGCGGCATCGCCTACAAAAACAAGGGCCAGTTCGACCGGGCGATCGAGGACTATGACGATGCCATCGACTTCAAGCCCGATATGGTGCAAGCCTACGGCAACAGGGGCAACGCGTTTAGCCTGAAGGGTCTCTATGACAAGGCCATCAACGACCAGACCAAGTCCATCGCCCTCGCCGAAGCCGGCGGCAATGATCGCGGTTTGACGCTTGGCTATCTCAACCGGGGCGATGCCCATCAATGCAAGGGCTCCTATAACCTGACCCTCCAGGACGTGAACGAAGTGCTCGAACTGTTCCCCAATATGGCCCATGCCCGTGCCCATCTGGCCTGGGTGCTGGCGACCGCGCCCGATGAAGTTTTTCGCGATGGCAAACGGGCCGTGGCAGAGGCGGAAAAGGCCGCCGGTCTTGAGCGCAATGCCTTTAACCTGGAAGTGCTCGCCGCCGCCTACGCCGAGACGGGCCGCTTCGGCGACGCCATCGAAACCCTGTCCGATGTCAACGCGCTGTTGCGAAAGCGGGGCGGTGAAGGTTCGCTGGTGGTATTTGAGAAACATCTGATGCGCTACCAGGCCCGCAAACCCTGGCGCATGAGCCAACCAGCGGACGGCCCCGACTATACGACGGCGGTTATCAAATTGAACGCCCGTGCCAAGCGGCTTCGCGCCGGCGGCAAGCATGAAGAAGCGGAACGGCTCGAAAGCCAGGCGCTGGTGACCGGCAAGCAAGCCCGCCGGCGGGAGGAAGCGGAGAAACGGCAACGTCGGCAAATCGAAGCCCTATCGGGACGCTACACCACCGCCGGCGGGGGCAGCCACTGGGATATCAGTATCAAGGAAGACCGGTTCGAGGCGCACTATATTGGTAAGACGGGAAGACGGACCCTTTTTTACGATGGCACCGTGACCGGTACCGAGATCATTGGCCGCGAGTATCACTTCGACACCACAATTTGCCGAAAGTCAAAAAGGACACCACTCAAAGGACATGTCGATCTTGATCGGGGGTCGATCAAAAAATTCACGGAAGGCTTCGACATAGTGGAAAGGAGAAAATATAAAAGATGCGTTCCGGAGAATGACCAGACAGAATGGCTTCAGAAGAACCGGCAATGATCTTCGCCAACGCCAACACGCTCTTCAAGATGGATTAGGAACCAAACCCATGCAAATAACCCTGCTCGGCACCGGCACGCCGACGCCCAATCCGGATCGGCGCGGGCCGTCCCAGGTGATCCGCGCCGGGGCGGAAAACATCCTCGTCGATTGCGGCTCCGGGGTGGTCACAAGGCTGCTGGAAGCCGGCCTCAGGCCGCCCGAGATCAACCACCTGCTGATTACCCATCACCATTCCGATCATTACATCGATCTCGACCATTTCATCATTACGCGCTGGATATTCGGCGACAACGCGCCGCTGCATGTCTACGGCCCGCCCGGTCAGAAGGCGATGATCGAAAATATCATGCGCCTGCACGAATATGATCTGAAAATCCGGGTGGCGCACCAGGGCGGCGGCCGCGCCTTGCCCGACGTCATCGTCCACGAATTCGGCGAAGGCTTGGTCCTCGAATTGGACGGCTTGGAGGTCTCGGCCTTCCGCGTCGAACATCCGCCTTGCGATTACGCGTTTGGCTTCCGGTTCGCGGCCAAGGATCACGCCATCGTCCTTTCCGGCGATACGGCGCCGTGCGAAAACCTCGTCAAACATGCAAAGGGCGCCGATATCCTGGTGCACGAATGCATGCACGCGGCGAAAATGCCGTTCATTCCAGGCTCGGGTTGGGACAGCGCCGAACAAAGGCTTGCCGCCATGGCCCACTACCACACTTTTCCCGAACAGATCGCAGTGATCGCCCGCGACGCGGCGCCCAAATTGCTGGTGACCTCGCACATGAATCCGATCTCGGTGCCGGCGGAACTGCGCGAAATCATCGGCCGGGATTATTCCGGGCCGCTGACCATCGGCGAGGATCTGATGACCCTTTAAAAAATTTCAATTCGCGGGACAATTTCTATTGAGGTATGGTTAGCGCCCTTTAGGCAGGAGGCCTTGCAGCCAAGGATCAGATCGTCGCACCCGAAACCGCCAAATCCACCGAGGGCATCGATCGCCGCGTCATCCACACCGAATTCGGCTGGTGATTCCCCGAAGACCCGGCGCCCGAATATGGGGTGTGGAAATCCAACGCCAACGTTCTGACCAGCGTCGAGCCGCCGTTTGATCCGCAGATGGGGACCTATCAGCCACGCTCGCTTCTGTGCCGGGTTTCGAAATATGAGGGCGAGCAAGGGACGGTATAGACCGCACCAAAATAATTGGCGGATTGGCGTGGCCCGCCCTGCACAGCCGAAGCGGCGGTTTCGGCAAATATATCTATTTGGGCGATGAAATATAATTTGGCGGCGATCCGGGTTTCCCGGGAGAGCCGGCGTGCTTGCAGGCCGCCAGACCGAAGATGATCAGCAGCATCAATAGCACGCGAACGGATTTATTGTGAACCATCGGAATTGCTCCTCATAAATTGGCATGTCCCGGATCGCTAAAAACTTGCCATTCGATCATACCCAATATTTATCACCCGGTGGATAAATTCCACGTGCGCAGCCACCGGAAACAAGACCATCCCCTTGCGAAGCGGGCGCTAATCGTCTTCGAGAAAGATATTCGGCTTTTGCAGCATGGCCAGTAAAAGCGCGCCTTTGGGGGCCACCGCCACATGCCGGCTGCCGGGTTGGCGCCAGACGAAATTGCCCTCGGTGCATTCGCCCTCGTCATCGGCGAGGCTGCCTTCCAGCACATAAGTCTGCTCGATCCCCACATGTTCGTGCAACGGCAGCTTGGCGCCCGGCTCCCAGTGGAACAGGGCGGTGAATAACCCGGTGTCGGTATCCTCGAGCAGGACCTTGACCTTCACGCCGGGATATTTCGTCTCCTTCCATGGCAAGGATGCCACGTCCACATAGCGCGATCCGATGGCGCCGAGGGCATCGTGCTGCATTTCCAGTGTAGGCGTTACCGGGGCCATGGCTGCGTTCTCCTTCGGTAGTCTCCGGGGGCCCGATCTTGCGCTTAACGGGCGCCGATTGCAAAGGCAATGGCGATAGGAACCGGCGCGACTGACCGATGATCGCGCCAGGCGCATCCGCCGCCATGTCACCGGGCTGACGCAGGGCATCGATCCCCGGGCGATCCACATAAAAGGTATAATTGTGTTAAAATGGTATTTTCTGTTTATAATTGATTAATTCATTTTTTTATTAATTGAAAATCAGTAAATATAAACTCGATAGAAAAACTCAGTGGGAGAAAATCATGTTTGAATTGCCGAGCCTTCGGTCGGAGACGCGGTATGTGATGCCGGCGGCCGATCAAATCATGTTCAATCGGCACTATGTGATTGGATATTCCTATTATTTCCGGCAGGCGAAATGGGCGTTGGAGATTATCGATTCGGGTAAAATTGACGTTGATAGGGCCGATAATTTTCGCTCTGACTACCGGATTCCGGATATGTTTCGCGCCGACCTCGCCGAAAATAGGGGTTCGGGATATGATCGCGGCCATCTTGTGGCCAGCGCCGATCAAAACGAAAGCGAACTGCAAAACAGCGAGACATTTTTGCTGTCCAATATGTCGCCCCAGGAACCCAGGTTTAACCGGGATATCTGGAAAGAGTTGGAACAGGCCGTGCGCGATCTCGACGCCAAAACAAACGACGACGGCGATAAAGAGATTCTCGAAACCTATGTTATTTGCGGCCCGATTTTTCACTTCGGCGAGGCCATCGAAACGATCGGATCGGAAACCGATGGCGGCGTGTCGCTGCCCATTCCCCATTCCTATTTCAAATCGGTTCTCGCCGAAAACGATAGGGGAAAGTTGATAATGTGGTCATTCATTATCCCCAATGAGTTTTCGGACAAACCCCTGGGCACTTTCTGGTGGCGACCGTAACGGTCGAAAAAATGGCGGGACTTTTGCTTTGGGAACGGCTGGTGGGCCCCGAAATTGACAAGGAAAAAAGCAACGGCAACCGCCCTATGTGGTGATGCCGCCGGGGTTTAACCGTTGGCCCGGGCGCGGCGCGCCAAGGCGTGGCCCAATGGCGGCGCGCCAAGGCATGGCCTGGCTGGCCGGTGCGCGGGGGTTGCCATGGTCGGCCCGCGCGCGCCGTACTTGGCACCTCGGCCGGTGAGGTGGAGTTGAAATTCGTCCACAAACCGAGGTGCCGGATCACACGCCCGGCCGGCCGACCCGGCCATCGCCAGCCGGGCTGCGCAGATGGCTACGCCAATCGCACCGAAATGCTGCCGGCGGGCTCCAGATCGAAGCGTATCTCGGCATCCTCGGCGTCCAGGAATATGGGCGGCGTGACCGATCCGGGAATGATCACCTCGCCGGCCCGCAAGGTCTCGCCCGAGGCCGCCAATGTATCGGCCACATGGCGGACGATATCGATCAATTTTCCGGTGTTGGCCTGCAGATCGTCGATGAACGCAAACTCGGCGCCATGGCGGAACACGCGGCCCGATAGGCCGTCCAGGCGGGCGCCGGCGCGGGATTGGTCCAGGGGACCCAGGGCCACCCGGCGATGATAGATGTTGCCGGCCAGGATGGTCTCGGCGTCTTCGGGTGGTGTGTCCATGTCGGCAAGCTCGATCGCCGGTCCCAGCCCGGCGATGGCCGCCTTGGTGGCTTGCGCACCGGCGCCGGCGCCCAAATCGCCGCCCATATGGATGGCCACCTCGGGCTCGGCCAGGGGCTTGGCCCACCCGGCGAGGGACACCGTTTCGCCCGGCCCGATCAGCCCGCTATCCACAAGAAATCCGACCAGGGGGCCGTCGATGCCGAGCATTTCCAGGGCCGCGGTTGCGCCGAACCCCACCTTCCAGCCCAGCGGTTTGGCGCCCGCCAACAGCAGCGCGGCGCGCGTCTCAAGCTGGCGCTGCATGCCCTTCGCTATTGCCGATTGGTCTGATATTCCGCTCATTGCCGCTCACGCGCCGCCTTCAATCATTGTCGGCGACCACTTCGTAGCCGCTGGCCTCGAGCGATCCCGCGCCGTTCCAGCCCCATACCAGAACCACGTCTTCGTCCGAGGTGTTCTTGAAGCCATGCGGGCAGCCTCTCGGCGAATAGACCACATCGCCTTCGGACGCCGGCTCTTCCCGGTCTTCC
>JAYGEH010000282.1:0-14236 GCA_046582475.1 Rhodospirillales bacterium | reverse complement strand
ACCAGGAAAAACAGCATGTTGGGCAGGAACATGGCGAGGCCCACATAGCCGAGCATCAATTCGCTCTGGGTGATGCGCCACACCTCCCAGCCGATCGACACCTGCAGCATGCGCGTCGCCATGTTGTTGAAGATGCGCGCCGCAAATGCGAAGCAAAAATCCCGGTGCTTGAAGGCGGCGAAGCCGGTGGTGCCGGCGGCTTTATCGGTGGATGGGGACGCGGGCGTTTCGGACATTTAGCCGATCTATCCTGGCCGGGTCTGGTGCAGGCGCGGGCCGACGCGCAGCGGCTCGATGCGCCTGGCCAGGCCGTTGGCGTCGTCGGTTTCCACGAACACGGCGCAAAGCGTCGCCGGCTCTTCCGCCGGTTCCAGCCTGTCTTTCGGCAGTTTCTTGGTGAAGCGGTTGACCGCCTCTTCCTTTTTCATGCCGATCACCGAATTATAATCGCCGCACATGCCGATGTCCGATTGATACGCGGTGCCGCCGGGCAGAATCTGCGCGTCCGCCGTCGGCACGTGGGTGTGGGTGCCGGCGACCAGGGACACGCGCCCGTCGAGGGCATGGCCTACCGACATCTTTTCCGACGACGCCTCGGCGTGGATATCGACGACAATGGCGTCGGCGTGGCCGTCTTTGCCGGGACCGAGCGACATCGCCGCCAGCTCTTCCTCGATGCGGGCGAACGGATCGTCGATGGCGTCCATGAACAAACGGCCCATGATCTGCGCCACGAACACGCGCTTGCCGCCGCGCGCCTCGAAGAGGCCGGCGCCCTTGCCGGGCGTGCCCTTGGGGTAATTGAGCGGGCGCAGCAGGCGCGGCTCTGAATCGATATAATTCATGATCTCGCGCTGGTCCCAGGCATGGTTGCCGAGGGTGATCACATCGATGCCGGCGGCGAAAAACTGGTTGCAGATTTTCTCGGTGATGCCGAAGCCGTGGGCCGCGTTCTCGCCATTGGCGATGATGAAATCGGGCGCCAGGTCGGCGCGGATTTCGTCCAGCCGGTCGAGAAGCGCGGTGCGTCCCGTGCGCCCCATCACGTCGCCGAAATAGAGAATTTTCATTTGCTGGCCTAATTCAAGCGAAGGCTGCCGCGCCGTCTTCGGTCACGATCCAGTCGAGGCGCTGATCAAAGGGCTGGCGCGGGCAGCTGTCAACCCGCTGCCCGGCGAAGGCGGCGCCGGCGGCGATCACCGCGCCGCGGCCATCGGTGCGGAGGGCCGCCAATGTCCGGTCGTAATAGCCGCCGCCGTAGCCGAGCCGGTAGCCGAAATCGTCATAGGCCAGCAACGGCACGATGACGATATGGGGCCTGGCCGCGGCGGCGCCCGGGCCCGGCTGCATCACCCCGAAGGCGCTTGTCATCAGCTCCATGCCCGGCGACCACTGGCGGAAAACCAGCGGCGCCGCCGGCCCCGCCACCACCGGCAGCAGGCAGCGGCAGCCGGCCTTATGAAGGGCATCCATGAGCGGCCGCAAATCGATCTCGCCGGGCAGCGGCCAAAAGGCCGAGACGGCGGTATCGGGCTTGGGCTGGAAGGCGTCCAGGAAGTGGGCGGCGATTCTTTGCCCGGCACCCGGCGCGGCCGCGGCCAGCCCCTTCCGCATTTCGATGGCGGCAAGGCGGGCGGCGGCTTTGTCGGAAATATCGGTAGCCTCGGTCATGGAAATTAAGAAATTCATGGCAGGGAGGGTGGGGCGGCGCCGCCTAAGCCGTTTACGTCAATTCCTCCTAGGCCCTAGAGACTAGGTGGGCGCCATATAACGAGCCCAGGGGCCCGACAGGGACAGCTCCCGAGATATTTACGTTGGCCCCGGGGATATTACACGCATCGCGCACTTCGCAGCGCCGACCCAGATTGTATATAGGCTTAAATTCAGGAATGTTCCAGCCTGTCGGCGATCTTTTCGATGCGCTGCGCCACCCGGTCCAGATCCGACGCCCCCGGCGACGGCGCCCGGCCGCGCTGATCCTCGCGCAATCCATCGAGCTCGGTATAGACCTCGGACAGTTCGTCGGCGACCAGAAGGCTGGCCATGACCAGCAGCCGGGCATCGCCCACCTGGCCGACGGCGGCCACCAGCTCGTCCACCCGCCGGTCCACATATTGGGCCAGGCGCACCAGATGCGCTTCCTGGCCGTCGTCGCAGGCGATCTCGTATTTGCGCTTGTTTATGGTGACTGAAACTTTCGCCATGGCGCCCTTTAATTCTCCGCCGCTAACCGATCCGGCAACATCTCAATCCCCCCAGCCTTCAATCCCCGATCATCGCCTTGATCTTGCCGATGGCCGAACCGAGCCGCTCCGAAACCTCGGCATTTTTGTTTTTCAGGCCATCGACCTCGCCCCTGGCGGCGCTCAACTCGGCGGCCAGCCCGGACGTTTTATCGCCGCCGGGCCCGCTGCCCTCGACTGCTTTTTCGAGCCGTTCGAAGGTGACGTCAAGGCGGCCGCGCGCCTGCTGCACGGAGATCGATGGCTTTATTTTCTGATCGGCCACGGCGAATTTCATCCCTGTTTTGCGCCCAAGATTACGCCCCCCAAAGCAAACCCGTCAACCACGCTCCTGGCGCGCCGCTTGTGGAAAAGTTGAGGTTGACGATGTGGGCTTAAATTACGATTGTGCGGCGAGGTGATTTGGCAACCCAGACATCGGAGAACACGCATGCCCCTGAGGCTCGCAATCAACGGATTTGGACGCATTGGACGCTTGGTTTACCGGGCCATTTTGGAATCGGGGCGCACCGATGTCAGCGTCGTCGGCATCAACGATCTCGGTTCCGCCGAGGACAATGCCCATCTCTTGAAATTCGACACCGTGCACGGGCGGCTGGACATTGGCATCACCGTCGACGGTGAAACCATGGACGCCGGCGCCGGTCCCGTCCGGGTCACCGCCGAGCGCGATCCGGCCAGTCTGCCGTGGGCCGAAATGGAGGTGGATATCGCCCTCGAATGCACCGGCCTGTTCGCCAATCGGGACGCCGCCGCCAAACATCTGGAGGCCGGGGCCAAGCGGGTGCTGATCTCGGCGCCGGCGGCGGGCGCCGATCTCACCGTCGTCTACGGCGTCAATTCCGATCGGTTGACCGGCGATCACACCGTCGTATCGAACGCATCCTGCACCACCAATTGCTTGGCGCCAGTGGCCCATGTGCTCAATCAGGCGGTGGGAATCGAGCGCGGCTTCATGACCACCATCCATTCGTTCACCGGCGATCAGCGCACCGTCGATACCCTGCATTCGGATCTGCACCGGGCGCGGACCGCATCGGCCTCGATGATCCCGACCACCACCGGCGCGGCGCGCGCCGTCGGCTTGGTCTTGCCGGAACTGGACGGCAAGCTGGACGGCACCTCGATCCGGGTGCCGACGCCGAATGTCTCGATGATCGATTTCACCTTCACGCCGTCGCAGGCGACCAGCACCGAAGAAGTGAACGAAGCCGCCTCGGCGGCCGCCGCCGACGGCCCCTTGAAGGGGATCCTCGGCACCAACGATCTGCCGCTGGTGTCGGTGGATTTCAACCACAACCCCTTATCATCGGTGTTCGATTTATCCGAAACCCAGGTGGTCGACGGCCAGTTCGTGCGCGTGCTTGCCTGGTACGACAACGAATGGGGCTTTTCCAACCGCATGGTCGATACCGCCGTCGCCATGGGGGCGACGCTGTAAGGCATGGCAACCGGCATAAACACGTCCTTGGATCAACGCCCGCGTGGCCGACCCGGCCGCGCCTTGGTGGGCTGCGCCGATCACCCTTCGGGATCGTAAAACGCGCGCCCTTCATTCCTGTCCTGGTGGCGCCGGCGGCGGCGCGGCGCGATCGGGTTGCCGTTCGATCACGCCGCCACGCTGCTTCCGGTAACGTTCGGCGCCGGCGGCGAAGGCGTACAGGTAGGTGCCGATGAATGCGGCGGCGATCACCGGCGTGGCCGGCGGCAGCAGCCAGGCGGCCACCAATGCGACATTTACAATGCCAACCAACGTTGCCGCCTTGGTCCGGCTTCTTAACAGGGCGGACATCGCGAACGGCACCAGCATCGACACCGAATGCAGAAGAAACACCGGGATCAGCAAATATTCGGCGGGTAAATCGAACTGCCCGGCCAGCAACAGGGTGAACAGCATATGGCGCATCAGCTCGTTGGTCGGAGACCCGGTACCGGTGGCCGCGCCGGGGCTGACCCTGCTCACCACGCGGAGAAGGATGGCGCCGGCGGCGAGGGCGCTGGCGGCCAGGACGACGCCGCCGAAATGGGCGCCGACCACCAAGGCGAGGATCACGTGGGCGACGGCGTCACAAACATTGTCGAGGT
The DNA here is from genome assembly GCA_046582475.1 of Rhodospirillales bacterium. Lineage (GTDB taxonomy): Bacteria > Pseudomonadota > Alphaproteobacteria > Rhodospirillales > UBA2165. Next base: position 9,908 of record JAYGEH010000282.1, on the reverse strand, counting down.
CGGCGCCAAATTGGCTTTTTATTTTCAGCTTGGCGGCCAAAATGCCGTCCAGGTCGTCCATGATATTATTGAAAATGATCAACGGGACCACGTACTTGTAGCCATCGCCCAGAAACAGAATACCGAGAGGCAGCACCCCGAGAATCGAGGTCGCATTGGCCAAATTTCGATAGAGGAAGTTCCCCTGTACCGCGTGCGTGTTCAAGATGTGTCCGCTCCAAGAACAAAGAAATGATTTTCCAGCTTCGGAAATGCCAGGCCCAGCAGCCTGGGAACCCGCGTGATCCAGGGGTTTCCCAGACGCAGCAGGAAATAGGTCATATGGCCGACGCCGCGAAGCAGCTGCAATCGCCCGGGCACCCGATCTTTCCACATCTGCACCGTCTCGCAACCCAACTGCACCAGCATGTAAGCCTCGTTTCTCTCCAGGTGCCGGAGGCTAAGCCCGCATTGCCTGAATACCCGCCGGTAATCCGGTACGCTGCGATAGACGACCTGATAGTCGCCGTGCCGCGCCTGGGTTTCGCCCCGGACCGTGGATTCGCGGCACAAAATCATGCCGCCCGGTTTAAGAAACGGCACCAAGCGCCGCAGCAAAGCAATCACGTCCGCTTCGTTGAGGTACATGAGCAAACCGCCGAGAAAGATCAAATCGAAGGGACAGTCGGGCTCGAACGCCAAAACGTTGCCGTGCACGGGACGGATATTGGCGTGCGGTGCACTGCGTTCCCGCAGGGCATGAAACAGCGTGTTGCTGGCCTCGACGGCGACGACGTGGGAAAAGCGGGCCGCGAATTCCTCGGCCCAGAACCCGATACCGCTGCCAAGATCGAGGGCGGCGCCATTCGGTTTCACAGGTGCGGTCAGCCGCCGGACGATTCTGGCTTCCGATTGAAAACGGAAATCTCCGGCGATCGCGGGAAATCCGAAGCCGTCCATCATGTACGGCCCGAGGACCGAAGGGCTCGCCGCTTCCCAATACCGATTGACTGTCGCGTAGTCGATCTCAGTCATTTGCGGTAATCGATGCCAACGGGCTGCTTCCATTCGATGGATAAGGCGGGACCACCGGACCGACCGGAAGCCGGACCGCCGAGCCGAATATCCCTTCCGCTTCGCCCAGATCGGCCATCGTATCGATTTCATACCAGCGGTCGGGATCGAAGTGGACCGCTTCGAGGGAAAGCGAGCCGTCGGCCACCAATTCCGCGAATACCGCTTCGTAATATTCGCCGGTCCTGCCGTCCGAGATGTAGCGGTCCAACCGTGCCCAGACCTTGGTCCAGGTCGGCGCCGACAGGCTGTAGATATTTACCGTCTTGTAACCCGCCGCGTTATTTTCCGCACCGCTGCCCACATGGAAGGCCGCGACCCGCTTTCCGGTACCGCCTGGCGCAACGGTCACCGTGGTCCCATGCATCCATGGCCGCATTCTGGAAATCGCGATCTTGTCCGGTTGCAGCATGATTTCCAGCATGCAGGCACCGAAGACCAGATCACTTTCCACCAGCAGGAACGGTTCTTGAATATGGTCCCGTGCCAGCCACAGGGAATAGATATTGTTGGTGGTCCGGTATTCCGGGCTGAAAATGTAATCGATTTGAATATCGCCCGCCTTATCTTTCAAGAATTCGCCGATATGGCCGGACAAATGCCCGGTAACCACCACCAGCCTGTCGATTCCGTTTTCTCTCAGATTGTTGACCAAGCGCGCCAGGATCGGCACGCCGCCAACTTCGGTCAGACATTTGGGAGTGTCTTTGGTCAATGAGCTTAAACGGCTTCCGGCACCCGCTGCGAGCAGCAGCGCCGTGGTTGCGCGATCGGTAACCGTCATTGGCGGTTTTCCCATCTGTGTTCCATAGGTGATTCAAATCCTTCCAAATATCATTCGAGGACACATGCTTCTAATGAGCATCACAGATTAGCCCCCCTTGTGTGCGCGCAAGATAGAATGCGGAACGGCCGTACCATACCGCTCAGACAACACGCCATCGCAACCAACGAACGGGGCTAGTTAGTTTCTAACCGTTTGCAGATTGCAACTAGCTGTAAAATAAGGCCGATGTAACACGCAGGGCTTGTCGCTGTGCCTCTTGTGACGAAGTATACAGCGCCGCAGGGTGTTTGTCACCCGCGCCCCAGGATAAAGCACGCTCCGGAAACAGGTGCCTAGATCGACGCCCGCGTGGCCGACCCTGCCACGCCTTGTCGGGCTGCGCTCGTCAGCCTTCCGGATCGTAGAACTCCAGCCCCTCGATACTGTCTTCGTCCTGCATGCGGCCGCGCAACTCGATCACGTTGCGGTCGGGATCGCGGATGAACACCGAGACGTGGCCGTCCTTGCCGAAAGTGACCGGGCCCTGGGTGATGGTGATATCATTGGCCGCCAGGCCGTCGATGGCCGCCTTGATGTCGGTGACGCGCAAGGCAAGATGGGTGATGCCGGTATGTTTTTCCGGCACGTCCATCAGGATATTTTTGCCGTCGGTCAAATCGGCGCCGTTGCAGATCAAGTTCAACTCCACATCGTTCTTGTTCTTGATCACAATGACGGCATCGAACTCGACCCGGGTTATCACCTCGAAGCCCAGCGCCCCGTAGAATTTCAGCGAAGCGTCCTCATCAATGATGCGGATGCCGGCGTGATCCATTTGGTCTATTTCGATCATGGTCGCCCGCTCCTGGTTGATCGCCGCATAGAATAAGGGATTTACCGAATATGGCCATACTGATATTGCATTTTCCCTTATGCAAGAAGATCGATGCCGCCTCTACCTGATCACGCCGCCAAGGATTGAGCCGGCCGCCTTCGCCGAGGCCTTGGCGGCGGCGCTGGACGCCGGCGATGTGGCGGCGCTGCAGTTGCGCCTAAAAGATTGCGGGCGGGACGAAATATTGCGCGCCGCCGAAGTTCTGGCACCGGTGGCGCGGGCCCGGGACGTGGCCTTTATCATGAATGACGATCCCGCCCTCGCCGCCGAAACGGGTTGCGACGGCGTCCATGTGGGCCAGCAGGATGCGTCTTACCAATCCGCCCGCGACATCGTCGGCGAGCGCGCCATCGTCGGCGTCACCTGCCACGGCTCGGTGGATCTGGCCATGACCGCGGCCGAGGCGGGCGCCGATTACGTGGCCTTCGGCGCCTTTTTCCCGAGCACCACCAAAGACGCCAAGGGCGGCGCCGATGCCGACATATTGGAGTTCTGGAATAGTGCGACGACGGTGCCCAGCGTCGCCATCGGCGGCATCACGGCGGAAAATTGCGCTCCCCTGGTGAGCGCCGGCACCGATTTCCTGGCGGTGGTATCGGCGGTCTGGGCATACCCGGACGCGGGCGGCGGCCCGGCCGCGGCGGTGCGCAAATTCTGCCGTGTCATCGCCGACGTGGAAGCCGAAATAAAGGCGCAAACGCCATGAATAAGGGCGACGACTTCGTCAAGGAAGTGCTGCGCCGGCGCGGCCAGAGCACCGTCTTCGATGTGCACCGGCCCATGCGGCCGCCCAAAACCATTGGCGGGCGGCGCCTGTGGTGGATCACCACGCCCCTCAGCCTGGGCGCCGGATTGATCGCCGCCTGGACCGATATCGCCGGCGGCGCGTCGTGGGACCGCGTCGTGACCATCTGGATGGTGGCCGCCGGCGCCACCTATTTCGTGATTTCCCTGGTGTTGCGGGCGGCGGCGGCGGTGCGGCGCCTTTTCCATGGCAACCAATAGCCTATCTGTGGTTTTATAGGCGGCAACGAAATAGACGTCGCACGGAGGAAGTGCACATGAAACTGGGCATGTTCTATTGGAACTGCGGCCATCATATCGCCGCTTGGCGGCACCCGGACGCGGTGCCCGATTCGGGCGAGAACCTGGCGCACCTGATCGAGCTGGCGCAACTGGCCGAGCGCGGTCTGTTCGACATGTTCTTCATGGCCGACTCCATCTCCTTCTGGCGCGGTTCCCTCGACGCCATGAGCCGGGATTCCCACGTCGCCTGGATCGAGCCGTTCACCCTGATGGGCGCCCTCGCCCAGCACACCGAGAAGCTCGGCCTCGCCTGCACCGCGACCTCGACCTACGACCAGCCGTTTTTCCTGGCCCGCCGTTTCGCCTCGCTGGACCTCATCAGCGGCGGGCGCGCCGCCTGGAACCTGGTGACGACGGGCAGCGAACAGGCAGGGCGCAGTTTCGGCTTCGACAAACACGTGGAAAAATCGATCCGCTACCGGAGCGCCCGGGAGTTCGCCCATGTGGTGCGCGGCCTTTGGAACTCGTGGCAGGACGGCGCCTTCGTGTTCGACCAGGAAGCCGGCCAGTTCTTCGATCCGGACAAGCTGCAGGTCTTGGAGCATGAGGGCGAGTTCTACCGGGTGCGGGGCCCCCTGCACGTGCCCGCATCGCCGCAAGGCGAGCCGGTGCTAATCCAGGCCGGCGCCTCGGAAGCCGGGCGCGCCATGGCCGCCGAGAGCGCCGAGGTGGTGTTCGGCGCTTCCCAAACCCTGGAGCGGGCGCAGGAATTCTACGCCGACGTGAAGGGCCGCATGGCCGCCTTCGGGCGGGCGCCGGACAGCCTTAAGATCATGCCCGGCCTGTCGGTCAGCGTCGCCGCGACGCACGCCGAGGCAGAGGCGAAATGGAACGAGTTGCAGGACCTGATTGATCCCAAGACCGGGCTCGAGCTTCTGCAAGAACGCCTGCATTTCGATATTTCCGGTTTCGATGTGAACGGCACCCTGCCGGACATGCCGCAAGAGGTAAGGGATGACAGCCGCGTGCAATTGATCTACGAAATGGCGGCGCGCGAATCCATGACGATCCGCGATCTCTACCGCCATTTCGGCGGCACCCGGGGGCATCGGCACATCACCGGCTCGACCACGGAGGTGGCCGACTTCATGGAGGAATGGGTGGCCGAGAAGGGCTGCGACGGCTTCAACATCATGCCGCCCTTGTTCCCGGCGGGGCTCGAAGATTTCGTCGATCTGGTGATCCCCGAACTGCAACGCCGCGGCCTGTTCCGGAACGAATACGAGGGTTCGACGTTGCGCGAAAACCTGGGCCTGCCGAGGCCGCCCTGGTCGGCGGGGGATATGGAGCGGACGGCGGCGGCTGAAAAAGTACCCGCAACGGCCAAATAACCGGCCACGGCGCCCCTTCTTCCCCTTCCCCCCGGCGAGGGGGAAGGTCGGGATGGGGGGGTGCCGCGCATAATTTCGCCTAATGATGGAACGCATTCGGCCTTTGCGCTAAGATCGCGGGATGGCGGACAAAACCGACGATCTGGAACAACTTCTTCTGGAGTTACCCGAGCGCACGCTGACCCACGATGCGCCTATAGCCGCTGACGATTTGGGGGCGGATGCGTTCGAACTTCATAAGCGCCTTGGGCGGGTTTACGACGCCATCCGCCACCCGGACACCAAAACGCCTCTGGCAATCGGCATTTTCGGCGATTGGGGAACAGGGAAAACCTCGGCCATGCGCGGGCTGGACGGACGGCTGCAACGCTGGTCCAAGAAAAACCCCGCAAAAGACAAACAGGGCGACAGCACGATCCGGTTGCTGACAGCTTGGTTCTACCCTTGGAAATACCAGGACCGGGAAGACGTCTGGCGCGGGCTTTTGGCTGAAGTGATTTTGGCGTGTCTCAACCGCTCTCCGGCAACGCTAAAAAAAATCCCTCGGCGAGGCGAAGGAATTTGCGAAATATCTTGGCAGCAGCCTATTCGAGTTCTTGACCGCGTGGGAAGTGGAACTGGGCGGCGCAGGCGCCAAAATCAAGGGCAGAATCCCAAAAGGAATAAAGAATATCACCGATGAATATTTGCACCCGGAATCGGCCTATTTGAACGATTTCGAAAAAGCTTTTGAAGACTGGGTCAAGCGCACCCTGGGCGCCAACGACCGGCTGGTCATATTCATTGACGATTTGGACAGGTGCATGCCCGAAATCGCGTTGCAGGTGCTGGAAGCGCTCAAACTTTATTTGAATATCAAAAAAGTAATTTTCGTGGTCGGCGCTGATGACGATGTAATCAATAGCCTTGTTAAAAAGCACTACTTAGAATTGGGTGTCGGCGAGCATAAGGCCCGGGAATATCTCGCAAAATTCTTTCAATTCGATGTCCGCCTTGCCCACACCGACGCGCAAATGGGTGATTTTCTTGTAAGGGATTTGGTCGATGTGGGTGTACTCAAGGAATTCCCCGAAGGCGCAGGCGAATTGGTTTCAAAAGTCGTGGATGCGATTGCCTATCCGAACCCATCCGCGGACGGCACCCGCCGCAAGGCGACGCCGCGCGAGCTTCGGCGGAAATTGAATACATTCCTGGTATCCCCAGTGGGCGATCAGATCAGCGCCATGATTCGGGAAGCGAGTGTAGACCGATGACGCCGGAGCAAAGCCTGCAAGTGTGGCTGACCGGCTACCTGCTCGACCGGCGCCACCGCCGTGGAACCATGCTGGCGCAACGCAACGGAATCCGCTTCTTCCGGGAATGGTCCGCCATCGTTCGAGGCAACCTTTCATCAACGCCCTGGTGTGAATTGGACGGGGAGGTATTAAACGATCTGACCGGTGACAAGCCATCCCGGCGGAGCCAGTCGGTTTCCGACGGCGAAGCGACCCCAGATTTGGACCTGGCGGAACATTTGGCCGGCAAAAATGCGGCCCACTTTCAATCGATGTTCGAGCACATGCCCTTTCGACCCTTCTTAGAATTGCTGGCCGACCGCGACATTGCCGCACTCATGTCCTTCGAGTTTCCCGAACTCGAGACAACCGAAAGAATATCTTTGACCGAGGCGCCGCTGCTGATCCGCGAAGCCGTTGCCCGCAGTTTGGAAATCCCCATGGAGGAACTGGCGGAGGCCGATTTCGCGCGGGTGACGCATTTAGATCTATCTGGGGCAGAAATTGTCGACATCGCGCCAATCGCCGGGCTCAACAGCCTGCAAACCCTCGATCTCAACGACACCCAAGTCGCCGACATCGCACCGCTGGAAAAATTGACGAATTTAACGCAGCTATATGTGGGCACCGGTCAATTCCAACAGGAGCAACTGGACGCCCTGCGCCGCGCTCTACCCAATCTTAATATGGTAAGAGCATGAAGTAGAGCCTGATTAGGGGCCTCTACGCCGCGCCAACCACCGTCAATCCGGCTCTCGGACTTGCCAGAATCCCAGGTCCACGGCCCGGATTCCCCTTGATTTTGTTCCCATTATGTGCTAGAATTATTTCGCCCATTGAATCTGCGATTACGCGGCGCCGACGGGATCGATATTCCAGCGTTTCATCATGTTGGCGGGAGCCTCCCATCCCATCCTTCCCCCTCGCAGGGGGGAAGGGGTTGCTTAATTGCTGGGGTCGGCGCCTCAAGGAATGATCCTGGATGCCCCGATCAAGCCGGAGCAAGACGAAGGGAGCGAATCGCGTGTCGAGGTGCCAAGACAAACGCCCGTGTGGCCGACCCTGCCAATCCCCACACGGGCTGTGCCGTTGGGCCATCCGTCTTCGGCTATCGCCAGGCTCTGGCTACGCCGGGACAGGTCCCCACGTGGGCTGCGCCGTTTGGCCATAATTGAGTATGAATGACGATGAATGATGATGAATGAATATGGTGGATTTCGCGGAAATATGTCGCACGAACGACGCAGCTTGCGTCGAAATGCGAATAATTTACGTCCGAGCTTGCCTCGACGCCCACATGGCCGACCCAGCCATCCCCATGTGGGCTAGGCCGGTTTGTGAATAAATGTATATAAAACGCAACAATGTTAATGTTTTTTCGGGTGTCGCATGTCGCACCAAGAATAAAAAGTAGAAGGTTCACCACAAGAGACGTTGAGACAATGAGAAGATTAATTAACGCGCTTCGCGCAACACCACTCTCACCGCCTCACTGTCTCTGTGGTGAAAACCTTTTGAAAGCTTCTGCTACCCGCTACCCTATGCCGATAAACACCCCAGGAACCGACTTCAATGGATAAAGCCGTAACCACCCGCAGCTATCGCGACCTGCCCGAGCATATCGACGCCCTCCGGGATGCCGGGCTGCTGATCGAAGTGGACCGGCCGATCAACAAGGATACCGAGATGCACCCGCTGGTGCGCTGGCAGTACCGGGGCGGGGTGCCGGAGAAGGACCGCAAGGCGTGGCTGTTCACCAACGTCACCGACGCCAAGGGCAAACACTACGACATGCCGGTGCTGGTTGGCGGGCTGGCCGGCAACCGGGCCATCTATCAGGTGGGTTTCGGCCACGACCTGGCCACCATCAACGAGACCTGGATCGACGCCATCAATAATCCGATCCCGCCGGTCGAGGTGGACGGCGCCCAGGCGCCCTGCCAGGAGATCGTCATCGAGGGCGAGGACTTGCTGAGCGGCCAGGGGCTGGACGCCCTGCCGGTGCCGATCTCGACGCCGGGCTGGGACAACGGGCCCTATTTGTCGTCCGGGCATTTCATCACCAAGGACCCGGCCACCGGTACACAGAACGTGGGCATCTACCGCGGCCAGATCAAGGCGCCGAACCGGCTCGGCATGAACACGTCCGTCGAGTTGCGCCCGGGCGGCTTTCGCCATTGGCTGGCCTGGAAGGAGCTAAGGCAGCCCATGCCTTGCGCCGTCGCCATCGGGCCGCCGCCGGCGGTATCCTACGGCGCCGTGCAAAAAGTGCCCCTGGATCTGGACGAGATCGCCGTGGTCGGCGGGCTCATCGGCGCGCCGGTCAATGTGGTGCAAGGCATCAGTGTCGATCTGATGGTGCCGGCCGAATCGGAATTGATCATCGAGGGGTTTGTGAACACCGAGTACCTGGAACCTGAGGGACCGTTCGGCGAATCCCACGGTCACGTAAATTTGATGGAGTATAACGGCTTCATGACGGTGACCGCGATCACCCGGAAAACGAAGCCCATTTTCACCTCGATCATCTCCCAGGTGACGCCGTCGGAATCCTCGGTCATCAAGCGGGTCGCCTACGAGCCGTTGTTCCTCAACCATCTGCAAAGCCAGTTGGGCATCCGCGGCGTGCTGGCCGTTTCCATGCACGAGCCGCTGACCAATATCCGCAAAGTCATCGTCCTCAAGATGGCCGACGACGTGCCCCGCACCGAGGTCTGGCGGGCCCTCTACGGCACCGCGTCCCTGCAGGCGGCGTCCGGCAAATATGTCATTGCGGTCAACGGCGATATCGATCCCGACAATGCGGACGCCGTCTTCTGGGCCATGTCGTACCGGGCCAAACCGCACCGGGACATTGTCATTCTGCCGCATAAAGACGAGGGCCACGGCCCGCGCAGCCTGGCCGATTCCGAAGACTCGGCGCTGCTCATCGACGCCACCTTGAAAGAAACCTTTCCGCCGATCTCGTTGCCGAAAAAGGAATTCATGGAGCGGGCCGCCGAAATCTGGGCCGAGCTTGGCTTGCCCGAACTGAAACCCGAAACGCCCTGGCACGGCTACGATCTCGGCGAATGGACCGACGAGATGGAGGCCATGGCGGTGCGCGCCACCCGGGGCGATTATTGGGAAACCGGGCGCAGCTATGCCCAGCGGCGGCGCCGCGGTATCGAGATGAATACCGAAATACGGGCGCTGCGGCGCGAGCAAGAAGAGGGCGGCGATTAGGCGGGCGCGGGCGCCGGGATTATTGCTGGAACCCCGGAAACCGACTACCATCCGCCGCCATCGGCGAAATTACGGAGCCGAATTTGAACACTATGGAGACCCACCATGGCGTCTAAGGAATACGAACATTTCAAGGATTTTTCCGCCTGGAACGTGCCCATGGAAGAGCGGCGCAAGATCTGGATGGAGCTTTCCAACATGACCGAGGCGGAATTCGATCTGATGTTCGCCGATCAAAATTTTCGCCAATCCCGGGGTCCGGCCGTCGGCCAGCCGGC
>JAYGEH010000240.1:0-24682 GCA_046582475.1 Rhodospirillales bacterium | reverse complement strand
AAGCTCATTCTCCTCGTGACTCAGAATGGCCTTATCATCCGTTGTCGTCCCGTTGCAGCTGCCATAATGGAGCAAATGGCGCAAGGGATGTCAACAACGCTGGCCTCGCTGCTCGGCAGGCCACTAGCCATCCCTGGACCCTGCCATCGATGGTCTCCGAAAAGCCGGCTTGGCGGCAGGCGAATGACCGGCTTTGGCTATGGATCAGTTCCAATGCGGGTGAATATCGGGTAGAATAGGAAAAATATCATCCCTGTCTGGGAGATTTAGGTCGAATAGGAATGGGGGCCAGCAATGTCCGAAGAAAAATTTGAGCTAAAATACGCAGCGTTTGTGGCACTGATAATCTTCAGCGCAGTCCTGTTTGCGGGACTGATAGGTATTATTTACCGTTATAACGTTTAATCGATTTTCGAAATAGATAGAACCACAAGAGAGCCGGGCGGCTCGATGGCGTTGCCGGTCACAATCCCATGGTCAACGTATATTGTTGGCCGAGGTTTGAATTACGCAACAAACAAGAAATAAGCGCCGCCGATCGCGGCACTCACGAACAGGGTTGGAATCATACCGATTTTGAATCGCAAGGTCGCGACCAGCGCCCCGACAGCAATTGCCAGGGCCGCCCACTCGACCGTGTTCCAAACCGGCACGAAAAGACGAACCGCTCCAAAACGCTCCTCCGTCACTTCACCAAATACGACGTGCAGCGCAAACCAAGCCGCGAGATTTAGGATGACCCCGACGACCGCCGCTGTAATTGCGGTCAGCGCCGCGGCCAGGGTCCGGTTTCCGCGCAACGCCTCCACATAGGGCGCGCCAAGGAATATCCAAAGGAAACACGGCACGAAGGTGACCCAGGTTGTCAGCATGGCGCCGATGACACCGGCGGTCATCGGATCGAACATGCCGGGGTTTCGGTAAGCGCCCATGAAGCCGACGAACTGGACGATCATAATCAACGGCCCTGGCGTCGTCTCGGCCATGCCCAGGCCGTCGAGCATTTCACCGGGCGCCAGCCAACCGAAATTGTCAACCGCCTGCTGCGCAACATAGGCCAAGACCGCGTAAGCGCCGCCGAAAGTCACCACCGCCATTTTGCTGAAAAACAACCCTTCTTGGAGGAAGACGTGGGTTGGACCCAGCATCGCCGCCAACACAGCCAGCGGACCGAACCAGAGAACCAGACAGATGCCGAGGACCCGAAGCGCGCGTCCCGCCGACGGTTTTGTGTGCGCGGATGTATCGTCTTCGAGTATCGCGTCCACGGCGGGCGTACCGCCGGCGGCCGCCGGTTCCGGCCCGTGTCCGGAGCCGCCGCCGAATTTTGCCGGGTTTATTCGATTGCCGATGACGCCGAGGGCGGCGGCGGCGGCAATAATAATGGGAAATGGGATATCGAGGAAATAGATGCCGATAAAAGCGGCGGCGGCGATGACGTACATCGCTGCACTCTTGAGGGCCCGCTTTCCGATCCGCAATACGGCCTCGATAACCACCGCCAGCACGGCTGCCTTGATGCCGAAAAATACGGCCTCGACAAACCGGAGTTCCTGGAAACCCGCGTACAAGATGCTCAACCCCAGGATCACGGCAGCGCCGGGCAGAACGAACAATATGCCGGCGATCAGCCCGCCAAGGGTCCGGTGCAGGAGCCAGCCGATATAGGTTGCCAACTGTTGCGCTTCGGGGCCCGGTAGCAGCATGCAATAGTTCAACGCGTGCAAGAATCGGCTCTCGCTGATCCAACGGGTCTCGTCGACCAAAATCCGGTGCATCACCGCAATCTGACCCGCCGGCCCGCCAAAACTGAGCAGGCTGATCCGGACCCAGACCCGCAAAGCGGCGCCCAGACTGATCGCATGCGACGGCGTTCTAATCTCGCTCATTTCGTTCCCATTTCCGCGCCGGCCGGTGCGACGATCGGCTTGTTGAACATCTCCGTGGTATTCGATTTTGCGGAAGCGCCCATACGCTCACCCCACTAGTTGCGAAAAGGCCGACCCTGTTGATAGCGGCGCAGACGGCTTTCGTAGTCGGCAATGGCTTTAATTTTTCCTTGGTTGCGTAGCATTTGTATCGCCCGTTGTTGCGCGCCGATAGCCTCTTTGAAATCTCCGGCTTCCGCATGGGCGGCGGCGAGCGTATCGAGAAAGCCCACCCTATTGCTGAGTGAAAATGCGCGCTTGGCGAGTCCGACTGCCTCGGCTCCGTCGCGAAGTCCATCTTGCGGCGCCGTCGCCAACAGCCATGCCTTTCCATTTAAGGCGTGTGCGTCATTTGGATTCAGGCGGATGGCCTGGCCGAAATCCCGGATCGCCAGATCGTATTCGCCCTTGTTGCGATACGCTTTGGCCCGGTTGTAGAAGGCCAATGCATCTTTGGGCTGGTGCCGGATCGATTGGGTAAAGCCGGCGATAGCTTGGTCGTATTTGCCCTTGAGATAGTACGCGTAGCCTCGATCGCGGAGGGCATCGGCATAATTCGGCTTGAGGCCAATCGCCTTGTCAAAGTCGGCGATCGCATGGTCCAAGTCGCCCTTTCGACTATACGCAATGCCCCGGTTGCGGAGGGCCTCGGCAAAATCAGGCTTGAGACGGATAACCGCGTTGTAATCGGCGATTGCCCGGTCGTATTCGCGCAAAATCCGGTACCTGATGCCGCGGTTGTAATAGGCCGACACATAGTCGGGGTTTAGTCGGATTGCTTCGCCGTAGTCGGCGATCGCCCGGTCCAAGTCGCCCTTTCGGCCGTACGCGATGCCGCGGTTATTATAGGTGGTAGCCTTGTCCCGGCGAGACAGATAACCGGATCGGATTGCTCGCGTACAGTGTAGAATTGCACGATCCGGCGAGATGCCGGACCCCGGGAGCGTCGCTTGGTAACATTGCTTGGCGTCTGGTATAGGAGGGGCCAGGGCAGGAGCGCTCCAGCCGATTGTCAGTAGAATTACGAGGATGAGGCGCTTCATGGCACCATCTTCTCCCGGTTGCTGCTGAACTAGAATATAACAATGAAACCGAGGCAACGGAAATTGAGGAACTTATCTCCTCCTGGCTGGTGGCCTGATTGGACCACCGTAAATTCGGTTCGCTTTGGCCGCCAAAATCGCCGCCAGCCACTTGCATTGTTTTCCTGCCGTACTATATCAATACCCTGCTCTTGAACATTGTGAATAGGAAAAAAAATCCCGGACTGCCGTGCCGGCGTTGTCGCGTGCCGGTTAGCGAACCCAAGGTTCGGCTATGCATTGGGCACCTAACCAACCGCCGGTTTTGCGCCTTGGACTGCCGCCAAATGCGCAAAAATCCATACAAAATCATACCAACCCCTATAAAACCATACCGGATTTTCGCGGCGGATGTCGCGTTCGCTATGCGGTCAGCACATGGCCCGCACGGCCCCGTATGGTTCGGTTTTAGGTGGGGACGAGGCGGCTCGGACCATAATCGCGGCGCCCGGGCGACGGAGGCGCGGACCTTAGGAAATGGATGGAGAACAAGCTCTCCCCGTCGGTCCAGCATTGCACCGCTTCGAACCCGGCGCGCGCCGCCAGCGCCTGGAATCCGGCGATGTCGTATTTGTAGGAGTTTTCCGTATGGATGGTTTCGCCATCGGCAAAGGCAAATTCCCGGGTTCCGAGGCGGATGGTTTGCGCGCCTTTGGCGGCCAAGTGCATTTCGATGCGGCTTTCCTCTTCGTTGAAGAAGGCCCGGTGCTGGAATCCATCCGGGTCAACCTCGGCGCCCAGCTCGGCGCGCATGCGGTGCAATAGGTTGAGATTGAAATCGGCGGTATGGCCGGCGGCATCGTTGTAGGCGCGGTTGAGGCGGTCCAAATCCTTCCTCAGATCGACGCCGATCAACAACCCGCCGTCCTCGCCGACGACGCGCCGCACCCCGGCAAGGAACACCTCCGCCTCCTTCGGGGTCTGGTTGCCGATGGTAGAGCCCGGGAAAAACGCCAGCCGCCGCCCGCCCATGTCACCGGGCAATTGCAGCGGTGAGGCAAAGTCGGCGCAGACCGCATGGACCGCGACGCCCGGATAATCCCGGCCGATGGCATCGGCGCTGCGTAACAAATGGTCGCGGGATATGTCGATACCCCAATATTCGGCCGGGCTATCGAGGCAATCCAAAAGGCTGCGGATTTTGTCGCTGGAGCCGCAGCCATATTCGATGACCGAGACCCCGGGCCCGGCATGCTTGGCGATGTCGGCGCCGATTTCGGCCAGCAACGCCACCTCGGTGCGGGTGACGTAATATTCCTCGGTCGCGCAGATGCGGTTGAAGATGTCGGAGCCGCGGGCGTCATAAAAAAACTTGGGCGGAATCGATTTCGGGTGCGCCGACAATCCGGCGATGACGGCGGCGGCAAAATCGGCGGCCGCGGGCTCGAAATCGAGGATGCGTTTAATGAATTTCAATTCGGGATCGGAGGCGTGCGCTTCAGGGCTCATGGATTAACCGCCAGTAGATGCTGAATGGAGGCCGGCCCTCCTGGAATTTGCGCCCTAAAGTGGCGAAACGGCCCGCGGCGTGTCAAGCCCATCAGCGCGATCCGAGCCGCGCCAGCACGACGCCGGCGAGGATCACCGCGGCGCCCGCCAGTTGCAGCGGGCCCAACCCCTCGGCGAACAATATCCAGGCGATGAGCGCCGCCAGGACCGGCTGCAGCAACAACCCGACGGCGCCGAAGGCCGGCGTCAGATGCGCCAAGGCATAGGCGATCATGCTCTGTCCTCCGACTTGGGAAATGAGCGCCAGGGCCACCAGCACCGCCCAGCCGAAGGCGCTTGTGGCGACAAAGCTCTCGCCGGAAATTACGGTGACCGGTATCAGCACGATGGCGCTCACCAGGCCGCTCCAGCCCATCACCGTCGCCGTCGAAAAGCGGCCCCGGAGGCGCGCCACGGCCATCAGGTAGGCGGCGTAAAATACGGCGGCGCCGATGCCCAGCGCATCGCCGAGCAAATGCCTCTCGCCGAGGCCGACGCTGTCGCCGAGCAGCAGCAAGGCGCCCAGGACGGCGCAGACGAGACCCATCAGGAAGCGCCTTGAGAACCGTTCGCCGAACAGCAGGAAGCCGCCGAGGGTCACGAAGATCGGCGCCGAATTGGCCAGCAAGGTCGCGTTGGCGACCGAGGTCAGGGTGATCGACCAATGCCAGAACGCCATGTCGGCGGCGAAAAACATTCCGGCGAGGCCGAGGCCCAGATAGTCACGCAAGGACGTTGGCCGCTCCTCGGCGCTGTCCATGGGCTCCAGCCGCATCCACAGAAACAGCGCCGGCAGGGCGAAGAACAGGCGGTAGAAGGCGGTGGCGCTGGGGCCGATTTCGCTTAGCCGGACGAAATTGGGGGCCAGCGATATCGCCGCCGCGCCGAGCAGCAGGATCACCAGGGCGCGGCCATCCAGACCGGCCGGGCCGCCCGGGGATATTTCGGGGCGTGGGGTATCGGAATTCATGAGCGGGTTATAGCCGGACGCCGGTGCCTGTTTCAAACCTAGACCGGTTCCCGATAATTAGGAACCATTTGACCGGGATGATTTTGCCGTCATTTCTATACCAAGTGTGCGAGGCGCGCGCCGCCTGGCGATGCCTTGGCATCGGCAAGGGCGTGCGGCGACGTCCACGCATCGAATGCACCCGGCCTGCGGCGGGTCTAATCGGCTCCTAGGGCGGCGCCCCGGCGCTTGCCCGATGGATACGCATCGCGCGGCTTGCCGTCATTCCGGCCGGCCGCTACTGTCGCCTCGATTTGGAAGCTCAAACAGCCAAGAAGGACCAACACAAATGTCGGATGTGGGAGGCATCGCGCGCGACCGATTGCGCACCATTGTCGAGAGAATCGAACGCCTGGAAGAAGAAAAAGCAGCCCTTTCGGCGGACATCCGCGAGGTCTATTCGGAAGCCAAGAGCACCGGCTTCGATGCCAGAATCCTGCGCCAGATCATTCGCTTGCGCAAATTGGACGGCGCCGACCGGCGCGAACAGGAAGAGCTTCTCGACCTTTACAAACTGGCCCTCGAAATGGAATAGCGGCCCGGTCCCGGCCCGCCTTAAAAGCTTTCCACCCAGGGGCGCACCTCGATCTCCCAGGACCAGGAGGAGCGGTGCTGGCCGTGCAGATGGTAATAGGTATCGGCAATCGCGTCGGGATCGAGCCAGGCATCGGGTCCCAGCTTGTCGCGCCCATCGTGCCCGCGGCGTTCGCTGCGGATACCGCCATCAACCACCACATGGACCACGTGAATATTTTTGGGATGCAGCTCGCGCGCCATGCTTTGCGCCAGACCGCGCAGGCCGAACTTGCCCATGGCGAAGGGCGCCGATTGGGGAAAACCTTTGACGCCGGCCGAGGCGCCGGTGAACATGATGGTGCCGCGCCCGGCGCCAAGCATGGCCGCGGCCGCCGAGCGGCCGACCAGGAAACCGCCATAGCAGGACGTCAGGATGGCTTGCTTGACCTCTTCCGGATCAAGCTCGGCGATCGGCCCCCGGGCGCGCTGGCTGGCGTTATAAATCGCCACCGAGGGCGTTCCGAGATCGGACGCGACGGCGGCGAACAAGGCTTCCACATCAACCGCTTCGGAGGCGTCGCAGGCATAGGTTTTGGCGCCGGTTTCTTCGGCCAGATCCTGTAGTTTATCGGTATTTCGGGCCGCCAGGGCAAGCTGCATGCCGGCCCCGGCGAAGCGCCGCGCCAAGGATGCGCTTAATCCCGACCCTGTTCCAACGATGACCGCAATGTCTTTTTCACTCATGGTTCCGGCTCCCTGATTGATGGATTTCATGCGTTACCGGCCAGCTTAGAACAAATCCCGGGCACTTAGAAAGCCGCCAATGGCAACCGGCATTCAACATTTCGTTTACGAGACGGTAATAACCAAGCCCTAGAATTGAGGAATGGCAATCGGAACCATCAACGCCACCCTGTCGGCCCAGCTGTCCCGCAATAATGTCAACACCATGGAATCGCTGGTGCTGATCACGCAAAAGCTGGTGGCCCGCATGCAGGACGAGCGGCGCGACGAGGCGGTCAATTTCGACCGCGCGGATTTTCGCGAAATCAATCAGAAAAAAGCCAAGCTGATGCGATTTAAGGCGCGCGTCATCGACAATGTCGCCGCCGCTACCAAGGCGAAGTCCGCCGTCGATTGGACACGCAAAATCCTCGGCGAAATGAAGACCGAGCTGCAAACCCTGCTGGGCTCAAGCGACGCCGCGGCGCGCAGCGCCGCCGCCGCATCGTTCAACGCGCAACTCGCCGATATCAACGCCCGCGTCGACGGCGCCAACCAGCTGATTGGCGGGCGCACCGTCAATCTGGTCGGCGGCACGTCCGGACCCGGGTTCAAAACCGACGATATCCATTCACCCGTTTCCGAGCGCGGCGGGTATGTGATGATCGAGGGCGCCTATATCGGCACCCGCTTTAATATCGAAGACGCGGACGGATTTCTCTGGCGCTACGACGACGACGCCGATGCCTATGTCCAATTTAAATTCGACGGCACCGGGGAGCGAACCGGAAACACCGTTTCGGCCGTGGATTTGACCATAGCCAGCTATGATCATGATACCGGCGCGGTCGAATTCGGCGGCTCGGGCTCGTTAAGCGGCACCGTGGTGCAAGGCGGCATCGGCGTCCTGACCAGCAATTTTTACGGCGAATTTGCCAACGACGCTGCTTTACAGCAGGCCATCGACGATATCGATGCCGCCGTCAACACGGTCAATTCAAGAGGCTATCCGATAACCGCCGACGCCACGCTCATCGATGCGAACGTCCAGCTCATCAATGAAAAAGTCCGCCAATTGGATGGCGAAAAAAGGCGCATTACGCGGGAAGAGCTGGACGAAACCGCGGCGGTTTCCAGAGCCGCCAATTTAAAACTGCGCCTCGCCATCAACAATATCAATATCATGTCGCAAATGAACTCGGGCCTCATCGAAAACATGCTGCAACTGACGGCTGGGCCGTCAAGAGGTCCGGGCGTCTTTGGTATTCTCGGGCTTTAAATCAGACCTTACGGCGCCTTCTAAATCTCCTCGTCCTTCAGGCGTTTTTGCAAACGCTTTATGTTGCTGCGGACGCCTTGCATATGGGGATGGATTTTTAAGGCCGCGCGGAACGATCTGAGCGCCTTGACGGGCCGGTCCAGGGCCATGTTCACCAGTCCCAATCCCGACAGGGCGCCAAAGTGGCGGGGCTCCAGGCGAAGGGTGCGGGCAATGCCATGGGCCGACGCGTTATAATCCCGGAGCAGGTAATCGACCGTCGCCAGCTTGTTCCAGCCTTCGGCGAATTTGGGCGCAAGACGGGTGATCTCGGCGAAGGCGTCACGCGCTTCGGCCAATCCGCCCCGGTCCATGCGGCGGATGCCGCCGGCCATCAAATGGTTCACCTTCGCCTCCGGCGAGCGCAGCCATATCCGCCAAATTCTGGCTTCCAAAGCGCTTGCCTCAACCGCATCGGGGGTAACGCGAAGCCGCTCGAACAAACCATCCAGGCGGCCATTGTCCTGGGCCGGCCAGGCCGCCGGCACGGCGGCCAGAGAGGCCAGGGAGGTCAGGAAGGCCAGAAGTATCAAATTCCGATACGGTCTCATGGTCCGTCCTCCAACCCGGGCGGCCGCGGCCCGCCGGTGGCCCAATCGAGCAGTTCGACGGTGTGCACCACCGGGATATGGGTTCCCGAAGCCAACTGTTCGATGCAGCCGATATTGCCGGTTGCGATCACCGTCTTCTCTTGGCCCGCGTCTAGATCGCCTAAATCGCCAATCGCCCCCAGCCGGCGCTGCAGCAATTGGCCCGCCATTTCAGGCTGCATCAGATTATAACTGCCGGCCGATCCGCAACAAAAATGTTTCCCCGGAATTTCCCGCAAGCGGAAGCCCGCATCCAATAACAACTGACGCGGCGGCTGGGTGACGCCCTGGCCGTGCATCAAGGAGCAGGCGTCATGATAGATGACCTGGGGCAGGCTTTTTTTGGCAATCGCGGGCAATCCCATTTCGGCCAGCACCTGGGTAATATCGCGGGCGCGGGCGGCCATATCCGCTGCCTGATTGACGGCCTCATCCTCACCCGCCAGGAGCCGTCCATACCCTTTGATTTGGGTACCGCATCCGGCGGCGTTGGTGACGATGTAGTCGAATGTCTTTTCCCCATCGCGGCGCATCCAGGCGGCCATGTTGGCGCGGGCGAAGTTGCGCGCCTTGGCGTCCCGCCCAATATGATGATCCAGCGCGCCGCAGCATCCCGCCCCATCGCCGGCGATCACCACCTCGGCGCCGAGCCGCGTCAGCAGGCGGACGCTGGCATCGTTGATGGACGGGCGCAAAGTCTGTTGCACGCAGCCGGGCGCCAGAACGACGCGCATGCGGGCGGCGCCCTCTGGCGTGAATGTCTGCTTCCGGTCGTAGATATTGCCGCGCCGGCGCGCCGCCGGGATGCGCTCCGCCATGGCCGCCAGACGCCCACCGAGGATCGCGATGAACGGACGCGCCAATCGCCCGAGCTTAAAAAGCCATCCGGCGCGCCTGGCATGGGGCAACACCGCCGAAACGATGGCGCGCAATATTTTATCGCCGAGCGGACGGCGGTGCACGGTTTCCAAATGGGCGCGCCCGATGTCGATATAGCGCTCGTAATCCACCCCCGACGGGCACGCGGTCTGGCAGGCAAGGCAGCCGAGGCAGCGATCCACATGGCTGGCGACGGCGGCGCTTGGCGTGCGCCCGGTTTCGATCATGTCCTTGATCAGATAGATGCGCCCGCGCGGGCTGTCGCGCTCGTCGCCGGTCTCCGCATAGGTGGGGCAGGCGGTCAGGCAAAATCCGCAATGGACGCATTTGCGCAAAATGGTATCCAATTCCGCGATTTCAGGGCGGCGCAACAGATCGGCGGAAAATTCGGTTCGCATGCCGCTCAGCGCCCCTCGCTCATGCGTCCGGGATTGAAAATACCGGACGGGTCGAACACGGTCTTCAGCCGGGCGGCGAGCTGTTCGGTGATCGCATCCTCGGGCTGAAACACGGGCACCTGGGCGCGCAAGCCATCGGGCGCGCGCATCAATGTCGCATGGCCGCCGCATTCGGCGATGGCGGCGCGCACGGCCCCGGCGCTGGCATCTAGCCCGGGAGCAACGGCAAGCCATATCAGGCCGCCGCCCCAATCCAAGAACGCCGCGCCGCCGGTGGCGGCGATCAGCGCTTCGGTTACGGCGGCGCCCGAGGCGGGTGGCACCGAAAGGCGCCAGAGGCATCGCGCCGCATCCGGCAACAGGGCCGCCACATCGCGAACCTCCCGCCAGAGAATTCTGGAGTTGTGGCCGTGCAATTCTTCGGTCTCTCCGAAGGTTGCCAACAGCGTGCGCAAGGCGGCGCAGCGGGCCGCCGCCGACGGGCCCGGGCCTTCGATCCGGAGCGCCGTGACCGGGCCGCCGGCCCCGGCCACATAGCCCGCCGCCGAAAGCGCCGCCGCGCCGCCCGGCAAATGCGCCGCGCCGTTGATATCGTGGGGGCTCTGAAGGGCGGCGGTCATGGCTTCGCCGGCGCGCGTCCAATCCAGCCCAAATATCAGAACGGTGCGCAGCTTTTCAGGCCTGGGCAGCGCCCGCACGGTGATCGACGTCAGGACGCCAAGGGTGCCGAACGAGCCGGTCATGACCTTCGAAAGATCGAACCCGGTCACGTTCTTGACCACGCGGCCGCCGGAATGAAATATTTCGCCGCGCCCGCCGATAGCATCCAGGCCGAGCACATGGTCGCGCGCCGCGCCGGAACGGATGCGCGCCGGGCCCGATAGATTGCAGGCGATGATACCGCCGAGAGTGCCGGCGCCGGGCGCAAAGCCGTAAAGGGGGCCGAAGTCGGGCGGCTCGAACGCCAGGATCTGATCCTTTTCGGCGAGGGTTTGTTCGATTTCGCTCATGGCCGTGCCGGCCTTGGCGGTCAGCACCAACTCTTCGGGCTCGTAACATTCGATGCCTTTGAGTGCCGACAGTTTCAGATCAACCTCGGCGGCCACCAATCTGCCCCAGCCGCGCTTCGAGCCGGTTCCGGTAATTTCAATGCTGAGGTTATCGGAGAGGGCGGCGCGCACCACATCCGCGGCCTCGCCTTCGGTTTCAGGAATGAACGCCGGCACGCCCTACAGCCTGGGCAAATGGGAAAAGGGGATTTTCCCGCCATGGACATGGGCGCGGCCCAACTCGACGCAGCGATGCAGGACCGGGAACACCTTGCCGGGATTGAGAAGCTGATCGGGATCGAAGGCGCATTTGATGCGCTGTTGCTGCTCCAAATCGATCTCGGAGAACATCTCCCCCATGAGGTCGCGCTTCTCGACGCCTACCCCATGCTCGCCGGTCAGAACGCCGCCCACCCGGACGCAGAGGCGCAAGATTTCGGCGCCGAATTCCTCGGCTTTTTCCAATTCGCCCGGCGCATTGGCGTCATAGAGGATCAAAGGATGCAGGTTGCCGTCGCCGGCGTGAAATACGTTGGCGACGGACAGGCCGTATTGGGCGGAAAGCTCGGATATGCGGGTCAGAACCTCGGCCAGCCGGGCCCGGGGAATGGTGCCGTCCATGCAGTAATAATCGGGTGAGATGCGGCCGATGGCGGGAAAGGCATTTTTGCGCCCCGCCCAAAAACGCTCGCGTTCTTCGTCGTTCTGGCTGATGCGGGTATAGTCGGCGCCGGCGCCGCGTGCCAGATCCTGCACGCGTTTGACAAGATACTCCACCTCAACCGCCGGGCCGTCCAGCTCGACGATCAACAAGGCTTCGGCGTCCAGCGGATAGCCGGCGGACACGAATTCCTCGGTGGCGTGAATGGCAGGCCGGTCCATCATTTCCATGCCCGCCGGAATTACCCCTGCGCCGATGATCGCGGCCACGCAATCGCCGGCCGCCGCCACCGAGGGAAAGCCCAGCAACAAGGCCATGATGTCTTCGGGCAGTGGCAGAATGCGCAATGTAACTTCGGTGATAACCCCAAGCAAACCTTCCGAGCCGGTGATCACGCCGAGCAAATCATAACCGCCGGCATCCAAATGGCGGCCGCCAATTTGCACCACGCGGCCGTCGATCAACACCATTTTGAGGCCAAGCACGTTGTTGGTGGTGAGGCCATATTTCAGGCAGTGAACGCCGCCCGAGTTTTCGGCGATATTGCCGCCGAGGGAGCAGGCAACCTGGCTCGACGGATCCGGGCCGTAGAAAAACCCGTCCGGCGCCACCGCATCGGTGACCGCCAAATTGGCGACGCCGGCCTCCGCCACGACGCAGCGATTGGCATAATCGATCTCCAAGATCCGGTTGAATTTGCCGAGGCCGAGGACGACCGCGTCGGCGAGCGGCAAAGCGCCGCCTGACAGCGACGTCCCGGCGCCGCGCGCCACGACCTTGATGCCGCCGTCGTGACAAAAGCTAAGAACCTGCGATACCTGTTCGGTGGTTGCCGGCAGCACCACCACCAGGGGAAGCTGGCGGTAGGCGGAAAGGCCATCGCATTCAAAGACCCGCATGGACGCTGTGTCGTGAATGACGTGCTCGGACACCCGCTCGGGCGGAAACAGAGCCGACAGCCCGGCGATAATCTCTTCGCGCCGGGATAGGATATCAGGATCGGGTTCAGGCAGTTGCATGGGCGCCTTCACTAAAATGTCGGACAGCCGGGCGGTTTGCCGGCTTAGCAATTCTAGTGAATTTGCGGGCGCAGCAAAAGGCTCAAGCGCCGGATACGCGGCGCCCTCGCAAAATTATTAGGGGTGGATTTTGATCAGCCTTGGCGGGCTTTGAAACGCGGGTGCCGTTTGTTGATTACAAACAGCCGTCCCCGACGCCGAACGATGCGGCAGCCTTTTTCCCTCAGCCTGGCTGATTTCAGGGAATTGCGGACTTTCATACTACGCCTCTCGAAATAAAAAACGCCGCCAACCGGTCAGCAGCGGGCGCGAAAGTAGGGTGCCAAATGGCCCCTGTCAATGAGCAAATGGCAGCTTGGCGAAACTCAGCCAATTTTATCGAACCAGGCGATCAGATCGCCGGAGAACCATGTCAACGCAAGGAAGGCAACAAATATTACGCCGACCCACGCCGCGGACATTTTAACCATGCGCCGACGCCGCTTGGCGCGCTTTAACGCATCTTGCTTGATGCGCTGCTTGCGCCTTTCCTCGATGCGATGCTCGCGCCCTTCGTCTTCGTCGTCGAGTTGCCGCTTGGATTGAATCGCCTTCTTTGCTTGTTCGGCATTTTGCACCACGGATCGATCCCCATTTCCTCAAAGTTAAAGTCCGTCCCCCAACGAACATACGGGCGATTAGGCGTACAAATAGTTTACAAATCCTTAGCGACTAATTATATTAACGGACTGAAAATAAACAATAATTGTAATCCTCGATTGCCAACCATCCCGGAATACTGGGGAATTCCACAATATAGGCCAAATTGGCAACGAAGGGCATATTCTTTATATCAAAATATTGTAATCGCGCCTCAATAGCCGGCGTCCCGGTCGACCAGTTGCTGCAGCGGTTCGCCGGAATTCACGCGCCGTAGGTTCTCGACAACCAGGGGCAGCGAATCGGATATATCGGGCCGCCTGGCCACATGCGGCATGATGGTCACCTGGGCATGGTCCCAAAGCGGGCTTTCCGGCGGCAAGGGTTCCGGCGAGGTGACGTCCAAAGTGGCCGCCGCCAGATGCCCGGAATCCAGCGCCGCGATCAAATCCGCGTCGATCACATGGGCGCCCCGCCCCAAATTGATAACGGCGGCGCCTTCCGGCATTTTGGCGAACGCGGCGGCGTTCAGGATGCCTTCGGTTGCGCCGGTCAATGGCAGCATGCAGACGGTAATCTCCGAGCACCGCAAAAAATCATCGAAACCTTCGGGCCCATGAAACACTTCGATGGGCGCGTCGGGCTTCGGCGTTCGCGTCCAGGCGATGACGTTGAAGTTCAGGATCGTGAGGAGATCGGCCATCGGCTTGGACAGCAGCCCGTAGCCGAGAAAGCCGACGGTACGCTCGGCGGCGCGTTTGTGGGGCAGGCCTTTCCATTCGCAGCGCGCCTGCTGCGCCTGATAGGCGGGCAAATTGCGGTGATGGCGCAGCACGTGGGTGATGGCGTATTCGGTCAGGGACCGGTCGCCGGTCATCGGCTCGGCCTTGACCAGCGGCGCCGCCGGAAGATTGGGATTGGCCAGAAGCCCGTCGACCCCGGCAAACAGCGAAACCATCAATTTGAGGTTGGGCAATTGCGGCAGCTCGGCCAGATCGATGCGGCCGATCAAGATATATTCGATATCTTGCGGATTGCCCACTTCGGGCCAAATGCGCACTTCCAATCCATCGACGGCGTCTTGCAGTGCTGCCTGCCAGCCTTCGTTTGTGCCGCGGAATGGGTTGAGCAACAGCATGGTCACGGCAGCGTCCTCCCCAAAAATGCCCGGATTTTTATCCGGCGGGTGTTCGCGCGAGTGTTAGGGCCTGGAAGTTGTGAAATCAAGCACGCGGGCTTGCCGCCGGGGCCGGGGCAGCGCATCATGGCGCCCACTTCAGAAATTTGGACCCCCCGCGAAACGCCAGGGGCGGGGTAGGCCGGAAGGGGGAGACCAGTCATGGACGACACACGCACCGAAACAACCTCGGTCGCCGAGGCTTATTTGAAGGCGCTCAGCGATTCCGGCGTCCGCTACGTATTCGCCAATGCCGGCACCGATTTCGCGCCGATCATCGAGGGCCTCGCCAAGTCCGGCGAGATGGGCCGCCAGGTGCCAAAATTCCTGGCCGTCCCCCACGAAAATGTCGCCGTACACATGGCGGCGGGCTATTGGGAAACCTGCGGCGAGATGGCCGCCGTGATGGTCCATGTGACGGTCGGCACCGCCAACGCGGTTTGCGGCATCATGAACGCGTCGCGGGAGAACGTGCCCATGCTTCTGGCCGCCGGGCGCACGCCGGTGACCGAGACCGGCAACCCCGCGTCCCGCAACGGCGTCATCCATTGGGGCCAGGAATCTTTCGATCAAGGCGGCATGGTGCGCGAATATGTCAAATGGGACTATGAACTGCGCCACGGCCAGCCGGCGGGCGACATCGTCGGGCGCGCCGTCGATATCGCCATGAGCGACCCCAAGGGCCCGGTCTATTTGACCCTGCCGCGGGAAGTTCTGGCCGGCGAAGCGGTCAATGCCGGCGCTCGGGCCGGCAAGCGCGGCCGCAGCGCCGGCAACCTGCCGACGGCGCCCAGCCCCGAGGCCATCGAACAAGCCGCCGACATGATCGCGGCCGGCGAAAATGTGCTTATCGCCGCCGGCACCACGGGCCGGGATTCGGCCGCCGCATTTGGCGCCTTGGGCGCCTTGGCCGAAGACCACGCCATCGCCGTTTGCCAGCTCACCGCCCTCAACCTGCCGTCCAGCCACGCCATGAACCTCGGCATGCCGACCAAGGAGTTGCTGGAATGGGCCGACGTGATCGTCGTCATGGATGCCCAGGTGCCTTGGATTCCAGCGGCCATGGCGCCCGGCACCGATAGCAAAATTATCCATATGGCCGTCGATCCCATGTATTCCCGCTATCCGACCCGGGGCTGGCCCATGGATCTCGCCGTCGCCGGATCGAGCGCCGCGGCCCTGCCGCTCTTAAACGAAGCCCTGGCCCCGAAGCTGAAATCCAAAGCCAAAACCATCGACCGCCGCCGCGCCGAAATTAAAGGCATGCGCGCAGCCATGCTGGAACGGCAAGCGGCGCGCATCGAAGAGGTGCGCTCCATGGTCCCGATCCATCCGGTCTGGAGCGCCCATTGCATCAACCAGGTCAAGGATGCCGATACCATCGTCGTCAATGAAATCGGCGTGCCCATGCCGTATTTGGAGTTTGAGCAATCGGGCCGCCTGCTGGGCAATTCCGGTGCCGGCGGCCTCGGCCGCTGCCTCGGCGCGGCGCTGGGCGCCAAGCTGGCGGCGCCGGAAGCCCAAGTGATCGCCGCCATGGGCGACGGCTCCTACATGTTCGGCGTACCCATCGCGGCCCATTTTGTATCGCGCGCCCACAATCTGCCGGTGCTCAACATGGTCAGCAACAACGCCGAATGGCTGGCGGTGCGCGGCTCGACCCTGGCGGTCTATCCCGACGGCTATGCCTCCCGGGCCAACGCCATGCCGATCACCGAACTCACGCCATCGCCCGATTTCGAAAAGGCCATCGCGACGGTCGGCGGTTATGGTGAGAAGGTCGAGGACCCGGAAAAGCTGATCCCGGCGCTGGAGCGCGGCCTCAAACATGTGGCCGATGGCGATCCGGTACTGCTCAACGTGATTACCCAGTCGGCCCGGGGGTAATTACCTGGGATAAAGCCGATTTCCGGTGCTTCGATCCGCATCCTTCGAGGCGCGCTACCAGCGCCGCTCAAGATGAGGCTATTGCGTAAAATTCCATAACCCACTCACGAAAACTGAGGCGCCGAACTTCGCCGGGCTATATTTAGTTTTGAAATTGTTGCCACACTTGCGCATTATTTGTTCCTATAAAATAAACGCCGTTGTTCCGGGAGAAAAGTTGATGCAAGCTGATATCCGATGGCCTAAGAAAACCCGGGAGATTCTAAACTGGGCGATGGATTCCACCTTTTGGAACGATTTCGTCTTCCGCGACGACGACGTCATCATCGGCACCTGGCAGAAGGCCGGCACCACTTGGGTCCAACAAATTATCGCCCAATTTATTTTCGAGGGCGAAACCGAGGGCCTGCCGATCGGTGACATGTCGCCGTGGCTGGATTTCCGGCTGCCGCCATTGCCGGAAAAATTGCCCGGCGTCGAGGCCCAGACCCATCGCCGCTTTTTAAAAACCCACCTTCCACTGGATGCGCTGCGCTTCGAGCCCAAGGTCAAATATATCTACATCGCCCGTGATGGCCGCGACTGCGCCTGGAGCCAGTATAACCATCATTTCGCCCTCAACGATCTGGCCTATGAAAGCCTCAACGCCCTGCCCGAAGTCGGCCCCCGCCTGCCCAGGCCGCGCACCGATGATATCCGCGAGTATTACCTCGACTGGTTCAACGGCGACGGCGCCCCGTTCTGGCCATTTTGGGAAAACATCCGTACCTGGTGGCCGGCGCGCGATTTGCCCAATGTCTATTTCCTGCATTTTCAGAACCTGGTCGACGATATGGAAGGCCAGATGCGCAAGATCGGCGATTTTTTGGAAATTCCGGTGGACGAGAGCAAATGGGAGAAGATGGTCCACCAATGCACCTTCAACTACATGAAAAACAATGCCACGCTGAGCACGCCGCTAGGCGGTATCCTGTTCGAGGGCGGCGCCAAGTCGTTCGTCAACGAGGGCACCAACGACCGCTAGCGGGATACCCTGACCGCCGACGACACATCGCCGCCTAAGAAGCGCGGGCCATCAAAGAAGTCGGCCCCGAATGCGCCCATTGGCTGGAGACCGGGAAGTTTCTGGAATAATCGGGCCGCATACGGGTGGCCATGTGCCCGGCTATTTATGATTAAATAATGTGCATAAATTTAATTTGCATAATATTTAACCAAAAATTGTCGCCGGCCGATCCTAAGATGCTGCCACGATAATAGGCAAAATTTCGCATAACTTCTTGATTCAAAAAGACGAAATATTACCGCATCGTCAAGCCATGGACTTGGCACGCCGCTTGCCATTAAGAGGGTGCAGCGACAACAACCTTTTCGTGGAGAATCTCATGTTTACCAAATTTCGCATACTCGCCGGGGCAAGCGCCATCGCACTGGGGACGATGGTTGCCGGCACCGTCCAGGCCGCCGAAACCATCAAAGTCGGCATCCTGCATTCCCTGTCCGGCACCATGGCCATCAGTGAAACCACACTGAAGGACACCATGCTCATGCTCATCGATACCCAGAACAAAAAGGGCGGCCTGTTGGGCAAGAAGCTGGAACCGGTGGTCGTCGACCCCGCCTCCAACTGGCCGCTGTTCGCTGAAAAAATGCGCGAACTTCTGTCGATCCACAAAGTCGATGTGGTGTTCGGCAACTGGACCTCGGTCAGCCGCAAATCCGTCCTTCCGGTGGTCGAGGAATTGAACGGGCTTTTGTTCTACCCGGTCCAGTATGAAGGCGAGGAAAGTTCCCGCAACGTCTTCTACACCGGCGCCGTGCCCAACCAGCAGGCCATTCCCGCGGTCGAATATCTGATGAGCGAGGATGGCGGCGAAGCCAAGCGCTGGGTGCTTCTGGGCACCGACTATGTCTATCCCCGCACCACCAACAAGATCCTGCGCGCCTTCCTGCACGCCAAGGGCGTCAAGGATGCGGACATCATGGAAAACTACACCCCGTTCGGCCATTCCGATTGGCAGACCATCGTCGCCTCGGTGAAGAAATTCGCCTCGGCCGGCAAAAAGACGGCGGTGGTTTCCACCATCAACGGCGACGCCAACGTGCCGTTCTATAAAGAACTGGCCAACCAGGGCATCAAGGCCGAGGACATTCCGGTCATCGCCTTTTCCGTCGGCGAGGAAGAGCTGGCCGGCCTCGACACCAAGCCCTTGGTCGGTCACCTGGCCGCGTGGAACTACTTCATGAGCGTCGAAACGCCGGAAAATACCGCCTTCATCAAGACCTGGCACGCTTTCATCAAAGACAAAAAGCGGGTCACTAACGATCCCATGGAAGCCCACTATATCGGTTTCAACATGTGGGTGCAGGCGGCCAAGCAGGCGGGCACCACTTCCGTCGACGCCGTGCGCCAGGCCATGTATGGCCAGAAGTTCAAGAACCTGTCCGGCGGTGTCGCGGTGATGAACACCAACCACCATCTTTCCAAGCCGGTGCTGATCGGTGAAGTGCAGGCCGATGGCCAGTTCGAAACCGTCTGGAAGACCGACGGCCTGGTCAAAGGCGATGCCTGGAGCAATTTCATTCCGGAAAGCGCCAAGCTCACCGCCGACTGGACCTATCCCTGGGTCTGCGGCAACTGCAAGAAGCCGAAGTACATGAACTAGGACTTGGCTAGACCTTAAATACCGTGAATTATCGACCTCCTAAATGACCCGCCGGAACACCGCTCGTGTTCCGGCGGGTCAACACTTAAGACAAAATGCGTGGCAGCGTTGAACAATTTAAAATCAATATTTGCGCCAGGATTTGCGCCAAGGTTGAATTCCGTCTTCCTGGCCCTGGCAATCTTGGTGGGCTCCCTGCCGGCTAGCCTTGGGCTAAGCGGCCCGGCCCAGGCGGGCGAGTTTGAAGAGGCCCTGGCATCCCTGGCCAAGGCCAAAACCAAGGGCAAAATCGCCGCAATTGACGTGATTGCGGCGACCGGCGATGAGCGTGCCGCCGACGTTTTGACCGCTTTCCTCGGCGGCAATCTTTATTTTCGCAAAGCCGACAAAAAAGTTCTGATCGCAAAGAAAAGCGGCGCCGTCTATGTGCTGACCGATCCGCTGACCAATAAGGAAATCGGCCAGACCAAGAAATCCAAAATCAGGAAAATCCGCATCAACAACCGCCTCCGCAAACTCTTGCGCGGCGTGCTTGGCGGTCTGACCCTGCTCAGCAAAGACCCGGCCAAACGCCGGGCGGCGGCGGACGCGGTGTTCAAATCCCGCGCCCTCTCTGCACTTCCGGTCCTGGAGCAGGCCATCGCCCGGGAAACCGAGGACAATGTAAAAGAGCGGCTGATCATGGCGCGCGCCGCCGTCGCCCTGGATAAATCCAAAATCGAGGCCGAGCGCCTAGCGGCCATCGCCACCCTGTCCGCGTTCGCGGTGCCGGAAGTACGCTCGCTGTTGGGCGCCATCGCCAATTCCAAGACATCGGACGCGGTGCGCGCCGCCGCCGCCAAGGCGCTGGTCGACATCGAAAGCCGGCTGGCATTCTGGAACGGCGTCGGCAACGTCTTCCAAGGCATCAGCCTCGGCTCGGTATTGCTGCTGGCCGCCGTTGGCCTGGCCATCACCTTCGGTGTCATGGGGGTCATCAACATGGCCCATGGCGAGCTGGTGATGATCGGTGCCTATACGACATTCATGGTGCAGGAAGTGTTCCGCAATTATTTTCCGGGCGCGTTCGATTTTTCCATCCTGGTCGCGATCCCGGCGGCGTTCCTGGTGGCCGGTGCCTTCGGTGTCGCCATCGAGCGCGGCGTCATCCGCTATCTTTACGGGCGGCCCCTGGAAACGCTGCTGGCCACCTGGGGCCTGAGCCTGATCCTGCAGCAATTGATGCGCACCATCTTCGGGCCCACCAACCAAGAGGTCGGCAATCCGTCGTGGATGAGCGGCGCCGTTGAAGTGACCGGCGGGCTGGTGCTGACCTACAACCGCCTGTGGATCATCGCCTTTTCCCTGATGGTACTGTTATCGCTGCTGATCCTGCTCAAGAAAACCGCGTTCGGATTGCAAATGCGCGCCGTCACCCAGAACCGGGCGATGGCGTCGTCCATGGGCATCCGTACCGGCCTTGTCGACGCCCTCACCTTCGGCCTCGGCTCCGGAATCGCCGGCATGGCGGGCGTCGCCATCAGCCAGATCGACAATGTCAGCCCCAATCTGGGCCAGAACTACATCATCGATAGCTTCATGGTGGTGGTGTTCGGAGGCGTCGGCAATCTCTGGGGCACCCTGGTGGGCGCCTTTACCCTCGGCATCGTCAACAAGTTCATGGAACCGTTCACCGGCACCGTTCTCGCCAAGATCCTGGTGCTGGTGGCGATCATCCTGTTTATCCAAAAGCGCCCGCGCGGCCTATTCGCGCTCAAGGGCCGCGCCGTGGAGAATTAGGCCATGGCGTCCAACATGCCAAGAAATATGCCGGCCCCGGAAAACCGCTCCGGCTTTGCCTTCCTGCTGACCGACACCGGCGGCAAAGTGCTTCTCGCCGTCCTTTTTCTCAGCGTCATCGTGGTGCCGGTCTTTAACCTTTGGATTCCCGAGGGCGCGCCGTTCCATCTTTCCACCTTCTATGTCGGATTGTTCGGCAAGTACCTCACCTTTGCGCTGTTGGCCCTCAGCGTCGATCTTATCTGGGGCTATTGCGGCATCCTCAGCCTCGGCCATGGCGCCTTTTTCGCCCTCGGCGGCTACGCCATGGGCATGCATATGATGCGCGAGATCGGCACCCGCGGCGTCTACGGCAATGCCTTGCTGCCCGATTTCATGGTGTTCCTAAACTGGAAGGAATTGCCCTGGTTCTGGTTCGGCTTCGATCACTTCTGGTTTGCCGCGATCATGATGTTTCTGGTGCCCGGCGCCCTCGCTTTCCTGTTCGGCTGGCTGGCTTTCCGCTCAAGAGTCACAGGCGTTTATCTTTCGATCATCACTCAGGCCATGACCTTCGCCCTGATGCTCGCCTTTTTCCGCAACGATATGGGATTCGGTGGCAACAACGGGCTCACAGATTTCAAGGATTTGCTGGGCTTCAATCTGCAAACCGACAACACAAGGGTTGGCCTGTTTATCGCCTCGGCGGTGGCCCTGGCGCTAGGCTACGCCCTTTGCCGCTATATCGTCTCGTCGCGCCTCGGCCGAGTGCTGGTCGCCATCAGCGACGCCGAGAGCCGCACCCGCTTCTTCGGCTACCGGGTGGAATATTACCAGCTCTTCGTGTTCACGGTTTCGGCGATGCTGGCCGGTATCGCCGGCGCCCTGTACGTGCCCCAGGTGGGCATCATCAATCCGTCCGAATTCACGCCTGCCAATTCCATCGAGATCGTCGTCTGGGTGGCCATCGGTGGGCGCGGCAGCCTGTACGGCGCCGCCCTTGGCGCGGTCCTGGTCAATTACGCCAAATCCTATTTCACCGGCGCCCTGCCGGAACTGTGGCTGTTCGCCCTCGGCGGCCTATTCATCCTTTCCACCATATTCCTGCCCAAGGGCATCGTCGGGACGGTGCCGGCCTTCAATGTGGGGGCCGGCATAAAAGCCGCCGCCGCCAAGCTCATCGGCCGGGTGCGCGAAAATCTGGGGGGCGCGCCATGAACGCCACCGAAGCCGCCGTCCAATCGCCGGAACAATCTCCGGACACCATCCTTTACCTAGATGGCGTCACCGTCAGTTTCGACGGCTTCATGGCGCTCAACAATCTCAGCCTCTATGTACTGGCCGGCGAGTTGCGCGCCATCATCGGGCCCAACGGCGCCGGCAAGACGACCATGATGGACGTGGTGACCGGCAAGACCCGGCCCGACCGCGGCCGGGTCTTGTTCAACGGCATCACCGACTTGACGCGCCTGGACGAAGCCCGCATCGCCAATCTGGGCATCGGCCGCAAGTTCCAGAAACCCACCGTCTTCGAGCGCCACACCGTGTTCGATAATCTGGAGCTGGCGCTGGCCGGCGGCCGCAACGTGTTCGCGGCGCTTTTGTTCAAACTCTCGGGCGCGCAGAGCGAGCGAATCGACGAAGTGATGGAGATTATCACCCTCGAAGACGCCCGCTTCGCCGATGCCGGGTCGCTGTCGCACGGCCAAAAGCAATGGCTGGAAATCGGTATGCTGCTGATGCAAGAGCCCGACTTGCTTTTGGTCGATGAACCCGCCGCCGGCATGACCGACGCCGAAACCGAACAGACGGCGATCCTGTTGAAACGCATCGCCGGCGATCATTCGGTGGTCGTTGTGGAGCACGATATGGAGTTCGTGCGCGCCCTCGACAGCCGTGTTACCGTCCTCCACGAAGGCCGGGTGCTGGCCGAGGGCTCGCTCGAAAAAGTGCAGAACGACGAGGCCGTGATCGAGGTTTATTTGGGGCGCTAACAAGCATGCTGCAAGTAGTAGACATCGATCTTTATTACGGCGCCAGCCAGGCGCTGAAATCGGTCGCCATCGGGGCCGAGATCGGCAAGGTAAGCTGCGTCATGGGGCGCAACGGCGTCGGCAAGACCAGCCTGTTGCGCGCCATCGCCGGCCACCAGCCGATTCGCGCCGGGCGCATCCTTTGGGAAGACGAAGACATATCGGGCTTCGCCCCCTATGACCGGGCCGGGCGCGGCATCGCCTATGTGCCCCAGGGGCGGGAAATATTCCCGCTGCTGACGGTGCTTGAGAATTTGCAAACCGGCTATGCGGCGCTGCCGCGTAGCTTGCGTCACGTACCGGACGAAATATTCGATCTGTTCCCGGTCTTGAAGGAAATGCTGGCCCGGCGCGGCGGCGATCTTTCCGGCGGCCAGCAGCAGCAACTGGCCATCGCCCGCGCCCTGGTGACGCGGCCCAGGCTTTTGATCCTGGACGAGCCCACCGAAGGCATCCAGCCGTCGATCATCAAGGATATCGAACGGGTGATCCGGGTGCTGACCGAGCGCGGCGACATGGCGATCCTGCTGGTCGAGCAGTATTTCGATTTTGCCCGCAGGCTTGCCGACACCTACGCGGTCATGGAACGGGGCGAGGTGGTCTTGGAAGGCGACGCCGCCGATATGGTGGAAAGCGATGTTAGACGCTACCTCACCGTTTGAGGCGCAATCGGCCCGCGAAGACAAGACCAGGGTCGATGGCCGCGCCGAAATCCGTTTCGCCCAAAAGGGCGGCCAAACCCGGCTCGCTCGCCTTTACCAGCACGAACCGCTGCGCGTCCTGTTCCCGGCGCCCGCCAGCGGCGACATACCTCAAGCCGCCCTGGTGACCACGTCGGGCGGACTGGTGGGCGGCGACCGTCTGAGAATTACCATCGAAGCCGAAGCGGGCGCCGCCGCCATGGCCATCGCCCAGGCCGCCGAGAAAGTATACCGCTCGGCCGGCGAAGATTGCGTGATCGATGTGAATCTGCACGCCGATGACGGCGCCTGGCTGGAATATTTGCCGCAGGAAACCATCCTGTTCGATGGCGCCCGCATGAACCGCAAGACCAATATTCATGTGCACCCGGAGGCCCGCCTGCTGGCCGGCGAGATTTTGGTGTTCGGGCGTATCGGACGCGGCGAGCGCATGCATAGCGGCTTCGTCCGCGACGCCTGGCAGGTATCCATCGGCGGCCGCATGGTGTGGGCCGATGCCCTCGGCCTGGACGGCGACATTGGCGCAAATATCGAGCATCCGGCCGGGCTCGGCGGCAGCCCATCCATGGCGACGGCGGTCTACGCGGGACCGGACGCGGCCGATAATCTGGAATACGGGCGCGACTATTTCGCCGAAAATGCGGATGGCGTCATCGGCGGCGCGAGCCTTGTTAGTGGCGTGCTCACGGCCCGCTGGATCGGCGAAAACCCGCTAGCGTTGCGCCATTCATTTGCAAATTACTGGGCGGGACTGCGCGCCCGGATCATGGGCTATCCGGCGAAACTGCCGCGGCTCTGGGATGTATAAGGAGGCACGTCGATGAATTTGACCCCAAGGGAAAAAGACAAGCTGCTGGTCGCCATGGCCGCCGAAGTGGCGAGAAAACGCCTGGGCCGAGGGGTCAAGTTGAACTACCCCGAAGCCATCGCCCTGATCAGCGATTTCGTGGTCGAGGGGGCCCGCGACGGGCGCAGCGTCGCCGAGTTGATGCAGGCCGGGGCCGAGGTTCTGGGGCGCGCTCAGGTCATGGACGGCATTCCCGAGATGATCCACGACATCCAGGTGGAAGCCACTTTTCCGGACGGCACCAAGCTGGTCACCGTCCACGAACCGATCCGCTAGGAGGGAATCATGATCCCAGGGGAAATCATAACCGCCGG
>JAYGEH010000211.1:0-1955 GCA_046582475.1 Rhodospirillales bacterium | reverse complement strand
TGGCGGGAACCTCGATCACCGCAAAGCCGGCCCGGTCCATATCGGCGGCGACCGCCTCCATCATGCCTGAGCGCATGCCCGAGGCCCACAGGCTTTGCGAGCCGTCGCGGAACGTGGTGTCGACAAATTTAACGTCCATGACGGTTGCATTCCTGATGCGCGCCGCTGCGGCGCCAATTCATTTGTTATTGGCCACAATACCGTGCAACCATGGGAGCCTGCAACGAAAGACGGACGCCAAGAGATTTGGAAAGGATATCCGATGACCAGTGCAACCAGCTATCTGTCGCCGAACGGTCCGGGACTTACCCAAAGCGACGGCCCGCCGGCGCGCATCGTCGCCGCTACCTTGGAAGGCGTCGTCACCCTCGAGCGGGATGGCACGGGACGCGCCTGGGGCACCACGGCGCGCTCCTTGAACCAGCGCCATGTGGGCGCCCTTGTCTACGAGCCGGTCTCGGGCAAGCTGTTCGCCGGCGCCCACGCGGACGGCGGCCTATGGGTCAGCGACGATGGCGCCGGGGCTAATTGGCGGGCGCTCACCAATGGGCTCGACCGGCCCCACATTTATACCCTGAACGCCCGCCGCATCGGCGATGCGGTGACCTTATTTTTGGGCACCTCGCCGGCGGCGCTGTACCGCTCCGACGATCTCGGCGAAAGCTGGGCGGAAATTCCCAGCCTCCTGGAGGTGCCCGGCACCGGCAAATGGACCTTCCCGCCGCCGCCCCACATTCCCCATGTGAAACATATCGTTGCCCATCCCCAAGAGCCCGAGACCTTGTTCGTCCTGGTCGAGCAGGGCGCCTTGCTGAAATCCACCGACGACGGCAAATCCTGGACCGAGCTTGCCGGCTATTCCGAGCCCGGTGAAATCGCCTACCGGGACGTGCACCGGCTCCTTATCAGCGCCAACGATCCCGATCTGATGTATCTGGCGTCGGGCGAGGGACTTTACACCAGCACCGACGGCGGCAACCATTGGACGCACCTGATGCAGCGCGGCGACCGCATCGGCTATCCCGATTTCCTGTTCTTCGATCCGGGCGACGATGCCACCATTTACATGGGCGGCTCGCACCGCAACCCGGGCGCCTGGTTCGAGGACGGCAAGGCCGAATCGGGCATTTTGCGCAGCACCGATGCCGGCGCCACCTGGCTGGAGCTGAACAACGGCATGCCCGACCCGGTGATCGGCGCCTTCGAGGCCATGAGCATGTATCATTGGCCGGGCGGCATGATGCTCAGCGTCGGCACCGCGACCGGCGAGATTTACACGTCCGAGGATGGCGGCGCCTCTTGGACCTGCATCGCCGACGATGTGACGCCGATCGCCAAGGACGATCACCATTTGCCGTTCCTCACCGGCGCAGCCCTGGCGCGCGCCAAGGAGATACGGAACATCGC
This sequence comes from Rhodospirillales bacterium, assembly GCA_046582475.1. Classification (GTDB taxonomy): domain Bacteria; phylum Pseudomonadota; class Alphaproteobacteria; order Rhodospirillales; family UBA2165. The sequence goes on along the minus strand of JAYGEH010000211.1, from coordinate 548 downwards.
CTGAGGGGCGCGACCAGACTCAACGCGCGCGGGGGATGGCACATCGGCGCAGCCTACGTGGGGATGGCGGGGTCGGCCATGTAGGCGTCGTACTTGGCACCTCATTGTGGGAATCGCTCAGCCATGTGGGCGCCCGTCTTGGCACCTCGGTTGGCAATTTGAACACCACAACAGGCCACGTAACCAGGGGATCGGCCCGGCGTAGGATCAATACTTCCTATTCACAATGTTCAAGACCTCACCGCAGTCGGTCTGGGGATGGCTGGGTCGGCCAGACCGGCGTCGAACTTGGCATCTGTCTGTGATCGGAGCCGATACGTCACGTTCCAATTGGCCGAAGTGGCGGTGCCGCGAAGCTTGTTCCAGCAAATCCTGGCCTTGATTGATGATCTATGCCAAAACCCCGTTCCGGCGTAGGTCGAGGAAATCGACGGCAAGGTGGTAAGACAGGAGAGGTGCGTCTGGATGGTGGAAATTATCAAAAAATGGCATTCAGAACGCCGCTAATTCGTTAAAATCGGAGGTGTCGGGCGATTGGGGAAAATAAT
>JAYGEH010000204.1:0-19221 GCA_046582475.1 Rhodospirillales bacterium | reverse complement strand
TGACACGGACGGGGAGGACAAAAAATGACGATTGAAATTCGCCTGTCCGGAGCCGCCAAAGGGGCGTTGCAGGACGCGGCGGCGGACCTGCTCCGGGAAGCGGGCGGCGCCGAGCCGGTTCGTACCGAAACCGCCGCCGGGGAGGGCGGCGCCAAAGGCGATATGCTCGCCATCGCGGCGCTGGTGATTGCCCTGCCCGGCGCAATTGCGGCCGTCGCCGACCTCGCCCAGCGCGCCCGGATTGCCGATAAAGTGCGGAAACTCCTGGACATGGCCAAAGACACCGAAGGCAGCGCCACGCTCACCGCCGGCGACGGGACATCCCTGGACCTTTCCAGCGCCGCCCTTGACGATGTCATGGACGCCCTCTACCGGAAATAATGAACGCCCATTAGGCCCACGTTCCAGGTTCCGGCCCCGCGTGCCGGCCGGAGTGCGGACCCTTCGCGCATAGGCGCAAGTTCCATACGCGTTAACACCAACATACAAAGCGCTTGATATTTTAGGCGGTAGTGTCCTAAAGGTAACCATGCTCACGGTTGCGTGATTTTATGGCGGACTCGCCAGCGCCAAAGTGTGGCAATAAATCGAATATCAACAGACACATATCGTCGATAAGTTGAACGCTTTTCAAAATTTTATCAGCGGAAGGATTGAATGAGATGACTATCAAAAATATCAGATTGGGGTCGGCGGCAGCCATTGCCGGCGCCGTGCTATTGAGCTTCGGTGCGGCCAGCCCGGCAAGCGCCGCCGAGATGATCAAACTGACGGCGATCGACGGCTATTCCTTGAAATCCATGTGGGTGCGGGAATTTTCCAAATTCCTGATCCCGGAAATCGACAAACGACTGGCTTCGACGGGGAACTATAAAATCCAATGGAACCAGGCCTGGGGCGGGCAGATCGCCAAGCCGCGCGGCGTCATGGGCGGCATGCAAAAGGGCCTCGGCGACATCGGCGTCGTCACCACCGTGTTCCATCAGGACAAAGTCCCGCTGCAGATGATCGCCTACGCGACGCCGTTCGTGACCACCGATCCAACTCTGGTTGCGCGCACCGTCGATGCGCTGGCGGATAAGTTCCCCGCCTACAAGCAGGGCTTCGCCAAGTTCAACCAGGTGTACCTCGCCAGTGTCGCTGTTCTCGATACCTATCAAATGTTCTCCAAGAAACCGATCAAGACCACCGCCGATTTCAAGGGGCACAAGATCGGCGTCGCCGGCCTGAACGCCCGCTGGCTCGAAGGATTCGGCGGCGCCACCGTTGGCGGAAGCCTGGTCGGCTACTACAACAAACTGAAAACCGGTGTGTTGGACACCATCATGCTTTGGCCGGAATCGGTTGTCGGGCGCAAAATGTACGAAGTCGCGCCCTATATGCTGAAGGCCGATTTGGGCACGGTGAACTCCAAAAACGTCACCGCGAATTCCAAAACCTGGAAAAAACTGCCCGGCGAAGTGCGCAAGGCCATTCGCGCCTCGGTCGTCCTCTACCGCGATCACACCACCAAAAAGGCGCTGGATCTGGCCGATGCCAGCTACAGGGCCTTTACCAAAAACGGCGGTTATATCCATGTGATGTCGACTTCCGAGCGGGCCAAATGGGCGCGCGCCATGCCCAACGTGGCCAAGGGCTGGGCGGCGGCTCAAAACAAAAAGGGTTTGCCCGGCACCGCAATATTGTCCGCTTACATGGACGCCATGCGCGCCGCCAAGCAGCCGATCCTGCGCCATTGGGACAAGGAATAAACTCGGGGGCAGCAGATTTCACGGTAAATCACCGTGTCTGAAGCGCGGCGACGGGCGGGGCCATCCGGCCACGCCCTCGTCGCTGCCCTGAATATCGTTCTAGCCTCAATGAACACCATCGGGTCGTTGTGGATTTTCGCCCTGATGGTTATGATCGATGTGGATGCGTTTTCGCGCACCTTTTTCCTGCATCCGTTCCATGGCGTTTTGGAACTGGTGGAACTGTCCATCGTCGGCATCGTATTTTTGCAATTGGGGGATGCCACCCGGCAGGGCCGCTTGACCCGCTCGGATGGATTTTTCAACATTGTCGGCGCGCGCAAGCCGATTGCCCACCGGGCCATGGGCGCCCTGTTCGATTTGCTCGGCGCCCTATTTCTGGCCATTGTCCTGATTGGCGCGGTGCCGGAAATGATCGACGCCTGGGTCCTCGATTACTATGTCGGCGATGAAGGCGTGTTCACGGCGCCGGAATGGCCGATCAAGGTGATCATCGTGCTCGGCTGCTTCGTCACGCTTCTTCAGTTCTTGGCCTTTGCCGCCAGGTATATCAAGCCAGGTTCCTGGGCCGATGCGGTCGGCCAAGCCACACAAACCGGTAAATAGGACTGGCTTGCATGTCTCCGATTGAAATCGGCATCGCCCCGGTCGTCCTGATCGTCTTGCTGATCTATGCCGGGCTCTATATTCCGATTGCCCTCGGCCTGGTGTCGTTTCTCGGCGTCTGGATCATTCGTGACAATGTGGATATTGCGGTTGCCCTGTTGTCGGAATCCATCGCCGACACGGTTGCCGAGCAGGTGTTTGCCACGGTGCCGCTCTTTGCCCTGATGGGATTGATCGTTTCCAAGGCCGGTCTCGGGAAAGATGTCTACCAGGTCGCCAATTTTCTGTTTTACCGCATTCGCGGCGGCCTCGGCATCGCCACCGTCGCCGCCAATGCGATCTTTGCCTCGATCACCGGGTCTTCCATTGCGTCCGCGTCTGTTTTTACCCGCGTCGCCGTTCCCGAGATGAAGCGCTTCGGGTTTAATTCCCGTTTCACGGTCGGCGTGGTCGCTGGCTCATCGGTGCTCGGCATGCTGATCCCGCCGAGCGCCATGTTGATCATATATGCCATCGTTACCGAGCAGTCGGTCGGCCAATTGTTTCTCGCCGGCATCGTGCCGGGATTGCTGCTCTCTCTCGCCTACGTGATTCTCATTATATTTTTGTCCTATGTCTTTCCGAATTTTGTCGGAGGCCACGAATCCAAAGACGTGGCGGCCGAAGATTGGGCCCAACTAACATGGTGGGACCTGGTCGCAAAAACGATCCCGGTGGTGGTGCTGGTGGTTGTGGTGCTGGGCGGCATTTATGGCGGTATCGTGACGCCGGTGGAAGCGGGAGCCATGGGATCGCTGGCGGCCATGGTCATCGCCATCGTCAAGCGATCCTTGAGCTGGCGGGATCTGTGGGAGGTTCTTGTCGAAACCGGCTATATCACCTCGGCCATCCTGTTCCTGATCATTACCGCCAGCATGTATAGCCGCATGCTCGGCGTCACCGGATTGCCGACTTTGTTTGGGGAATGGTTGCAGGGAATGGATTTTTCTCTGGCGCAAATTATGACCCTCTACGTAATTTTGATGCTTATGTTGGGGACAATCCTGGATACCGCATCGATCATCTTGATCGTCGTGCCCTTGTTCCTGTCCGCGTTGGAAGCCTTCGGCGTTGATTTGGTCTGGTTCGGCATCGTCACCGTGGTCGGCGCCGAAATCGGCCTATTGACTCCGCCCCTCGGCATCTCCTGCTTCGTCATCAAAAGCACCATCAATGATCCAGACGTTTCCCTGGCCGACATATTCATTGGCGCCTTTCCCTTTGCCGTTACCATGCTGCTGGTGCTGGTTCTGCTCATTGCCTATCCGGTTTTGAGTATTGGAATATTGAAATTCTCGTTCTTGTAACGCCCTTTACCGAAATTCATAATCCGGGCTGATACGAAACCGAATGGGAGCGGTTGGCCATGGGCAATGTGATCCAGAAATTCGATCTGAGCGGCAAAACCGCCATCGTAACCGGCGCCGGTTTCGGCCTCGGCAGGGTCTTTGCCGAAACCTTGGCGGCGGCCGGCGCGGCGGTCATTGTCACCGACCGGGACACCGCCGGCGCCGAGCAAACCGCCGGGCTGATTGGCGACGCCGGCGGCAAGGCCACCGCCATGACCGTCGATGTGGCCGATCCATCCGCTATCGAGGGCATGGCGGCCGAAATCGCCAAGGACCATGGGGTTGCTCATATCCTGGTCAACAATGCCGGCATCACGACCCGCCCGGCGCGGCTCCACGAAATGCCGGTGGAAGCCTGGAACGAAGTGGTTGCCATCAATCTTTCCGGCGTCTTTCTTTGCACTCGGGCGCTGATCCCGCTGATGCTGGAGGCGGGCAGCGGCTCGATCATCAATATTTCCTCGATCCTCGGTCTGGTCGGGCATTATCCGGAATTTGCCATGGCCAATATCTGTTATTCCGACACCAAGGCCGGCGTCATCGGCCTGACCCGCCAGACCGCCGCCGAATACGCCAAGGATAATATCCGCGCCAACGCCATCGCCCCCGGCTGGCACGGCGGCACCCGCCTTGGCGAGGTCAACCGGCGCTCCATGAACAACGAAACCATCGCCAAATTCGAAGACGCGGTTCTGAACGGCACGCCCATGGCCCGGCGCGGCGTGCCCGATGAGCTGGCCGGATTATTGCTGTACCTTGCCAGCGACGCCTCGTCCTTTATGACCGGCCAGGTGATCGCCAACGACGGCGGCTGGACGGCGATTTAGCCGTCCTGGAAATTGAGCCCGGCGATTTAGCCGTCCTGGAAATTGAGCCCGGCGGTATAAACGGTCAGGAAATCAGGCCCGCCGATTTCAGGCAGCCGGTAATCTCGTCCAGAATTTCCGGATCATCGATGGTCGCCGGAACCTTATACTCGGCGCCGTCGGCGATGGCGCGCATGGTGCCGCGCAAGGTCTTGCCGGACCGGGTCTTGGGCAGGCGCGGCACTACCAGGGCGGTCTTGAAGCTGACCACCGGTCCGATCTGATCGCGCACCATTTGGACCACGTCCTGGCACACCTGATCGGGTGATCGATCAGCGCCCACTTTGAGCACCAGGAAGCCGAGGGGAACCTGGCCTTTTAACTCATCGGCGGCGCCGACGACCGCGCATTCGGCCACGTCGGAATGCTCCGACAGAACCTCCTCGATGGCGCCGGTGGAAAGCCGGTGGCCGGCCACGTTGATAATATCGTCGGTGCGGGTCATCACATAAACGTAGCCGTCTTCGTCGATATAGCCGGCATCGGCGGTGTGGTAGAAGCCGGGAAAATCATCCATATAGGCTTCGATGAAGCGTTCGTCGGCGTTCCACAAGGTCGGCAGGCTGCCCGGCGGCAGCGGCAGCTTGGCGCACAGCGCGCCGATCTCGCCGGCTTTCATCTCGGCGCCGTCGAAATCGAGGACGCGCAAATCCCAGCCCGGAACCGGTTTCGTAGCCGAGCCGTATTTTATTTTTGCCGGTTCCAGCCCCATGCAGTTGGCGGCGATCGGCCAGCCCGTTTCGGTCTGCCACCAGTGATCGATGACCGGCACGCCCAAATGGGTCTCGGCCCATTGCACCGTCGCCGGGTCCGCATGTTCGCCGGCCAGGAACAGGGTTTTGAATTTGCTCAAATCATAGGGCTTGATCAATTCCCCGTCCGGGTCCTCGCGTTTGATGGCGCGGAACGCGGTCGGCGCGGTGAACATGGCGCGGGCGCCGTGCTCGGATATCACCCGCCAGAAGGCGCCGGCGTCGGGGGTGCCGACCGGCTTGCCTTCATAGAGGATGGTGGTGCAGCCATGGATCAGCGGCGCATAGACGATATAGGAATGGCCGACCACCCAGCCCACGTCGGAGGCGGTGAAAAACACATCGCCGGCGTCCAGCCCGTAGATGTTGCCCATCGACCAATCCAAGGCCACGGCATGGCCGCCATTGTCGCGGACGATGCCCTTGGGGATGCCGGTGGTGCCGGACGTATAGAGAATGTAAAGCGGATCGGTGGCGGCGACCGAGACGCAATCGGCGGGCCCGGCGGCATTGGTGATCTCCCGCCAGTCGTGGTCGCGCCCGGCGATCATGGTTGCGGTTTCGGCGTCCCGTTGCAGGATCACGCAAGCGGTCGGCTTCGATGACGCCAGCTCGATGGCGCCGTCGAGCAAGGGCTTATAGGGAATAATGCGGTTCCCCTCGATACCGCAGCTCGCCGACAGGATCATCTTGGGCTTGGCGTCGTCGATGCGGGTGGCCAGCTCGTTGGAGGCGAAGCCGCCGAACACCACCGAATGTATGGCGCCAAGCCGCGCGCAGGCGAGCATCGCCATGGCCGCTTCGGCGACCATCGGCATATAGATCAGGACCCGGTCGCCTTTTTCCAGGCCCAAGTCCTGAAGCGCGCCGGCCAGCCTGGCCACATTGTCGAGCAATTCCCGGTAGGTGAAGCGAGTGATGGTACCGGTGACCGGGCTGTCGTGGATCAGCGCCAATTGGCCGGCGCGCCCCGCCGCCACGTGGCGGTCGAGAGCGTTGTGGCAGGTGTTCATCGCGGCGCCCGGGAACCACCGGTAAAAGGGCGGCTTGGCGCTGTCCAGAACCCGGTCCCAGCCCTGGTCCCAATCGATGCTTTCGGCGGCGGCCGCCCAGAATTCTTCCGGGGCTTCCAGTGCCGACTTGTATGCGGTTTCGTATGCGCCCATCGCCGCGTCCGGACGGTTACAGTACCGGCGAGAGCCAGCCGACAACCAACCCGAAACCGCCATGGACGATCAGGCTGGCAAACCAGGCCATGGGATGGATGCCCTTCAGGAAAAAGCCTTCGCGCAAGTAAACGGGAACGAAAAATATGCCCGACGCGGCCCACAGGATGACGCCCCAGATGGCGCCCTGGATCAGCGCCGTGCCGCCGGGAAGAAACTGGTGGACGTATGTGGCGTAGAGCAGCGTGAAGAATACGCCGTTGAAATAAATGACCGTTACGCCGGCCCAGTAGGGAGGGTCCTGGCCTTCGAAGGAATCGCCATAGGTCAACGCCGCCATAGCTTTCGGAAAATCCAGGCGCGGCAGACCAAGCTTGGCGTTCCACAAGGCCAGCGCCAGAAGTACATAGCTAGCCAGTATGCCGACCAAGATGACCTGAACAAGAAATTCTAATGTCATGAAACCCCTCCAATTATCTTATTCAACGGACGCCAGCCTAACCAGTGGATGGCATAAGTTCCAGGGATTTGATTATGAAATCTCGGCGCCTCTGCCGGCGCTACCGATCTTCGCCGGTTTGGCGGTAAGGCGAATATCCCATCAGCCCTTTAATCTCGTAATCCACGTCGCGGGCCTCGTGCTTGACGAACTCGGCCACGGCATCGCGAAAATTGGTGTCTTCGATCCAGTGGGCGCTATAGACCTCGCGCGGCAGGTAGCCGCGCTGGATTTTGTGCGGGCCCTGGGCGCCGGCTTCCACCCAGCGCAGCTTGTTTTCGATGGCGAAATCGATGGCCTGGTAATAGCAGGCCTCGAAATGCAGGAATTTCACCTCCACCGAGCAGCCCCAGTTGCGCCCGTATATGGTGTCGTCGCCGAGAAGATTGAGGGCGCCGGCGATGCGCTCGCCGTCCTGCTCGGCGACCACCAGCATGGCCATGTCGGACATGGTCTCGCCGAGGATCGAAAAGAACTCCCGGGTGAGATACGCACGCCCCCATTTGTGATCGATGGTGTTGAGGTAATAGTGGTAGAAGCTGTCCCAGTGGTCTTCGGTGATATCGGCGCCGGTCAACCGTTTGCAGGTGACGTTCTGTTCGGCCACCTCGCGGCGCTCCTTGCGAATGGCCTTGCGTTTGCGCGAATTCAGCTGGCCGAGAAATTCGTCGAAGCTCGCATAGCCTTTGTTTTCCCAATGGAATTGCCTTGACGTGCGTTTCAGAAACCCGGCATCGCCGAGCCGGTGCCATTGCGCTTCTTCGGGAAAGGTGACGTGCAGGGACGAAACCTGGTGCTGGCGCGCCAGTTGGATCATGCCGGCGATGAGCACGTCGTGATAGCGGTCGGGCGCGCCGTCCCGCAGCAATAGCCGGGGACCGGTGGCCGGCGTGAACGGCACCGCCGATTGCAATTTCGGATAATATTTGCCGCCGGCCCGCTCATAGGCGTCGGCCCAGCCCCAATCGAAGATATATTCGCCGTAGGAATGGTTCTTGAGATAGAGCGGCAGGCAGGCGGCAACGCGCCCGGTTTCGTCATGGGCCACCAGATGCTGGGGCTGCCATCCGGTCTTGGCGCACACCGATCCCGATTCCTCGAGGGCGTTCAAAAACGCATGGCGCACGAACGGGTTCGCGTTCCCGGCGCAGGCATCCCAGTCCTCGGCGGACAGCTGGTTGATACGGTTCAGGACTTTGACGGATACGTCTTCACGGCCATCGGGCATGGGAGAAGATTAGGCGAGGGGCGGGGAGGGGGCAAGGGGGCAAAATTGGCCTGCCCGCCCGACTCCGCAGCTTTCGAGGCTAGGCCGGCGGGTTATTTCTTGACGGCCTTGTAGGTGAGATAGCCGGCGTGGCTGATCGTAAGAAGGGCGATAATGCCAGCACTCATTTCCGGGAAGCTTGAGATCGCCGCGTCTGCAACCGTCTCGGCCTTCGCTCCCAGTGCCGCCGCCTGCTTGGTTAATTCATTGAGGATATTATCGGCATTTTTCACCATCAATTTTGCCGTTTCCTCGACTTTTGCCAACGCCTCGGAATCGAGAGGTGGTACCTGGTCTTTTGCATCCGTCACGATTTTTGCGCTGCCGCGGGAGCATTTTTTGCGTTCAATTTTGCAACTATCACCGCCGCCGATGCTTTGGCGCGGGCCAATTCCATGGCGATCAATATTGTGTACGATATGCCCACGATAATTGTGATCAAAAGCATCTGGACGCGCGCAAGATCGATGGTTTCACGGTTGCCATTTTCCTCGCCGGCGATCAGATCGCTCCATTGCGCATGAACCGGTGACGCAATTTTGACAACTTCGCTTACCGGCTTGTTGTTCAAAATGAGCGGCGAGCCAACCAGGGAAATCGAACTGATGCCCATCAGCGCCCAAAGCACCGGTGGGACAACGAAATTCATGGGCGCAGTGCTGAAACCCAGGTTCCAAAGCGTGAAGGTGTATATGGTGGCGATGACGAGTATCGTCCAAAACGTCATCTGCAGCCGTGACAGGCTGTATTTGTGGCGGCCGTCGATGGCAATCCCCAAAACTTTGCCGTTTTTCATTCTTCCGATGGTGGCGACAATCGCGGTGATCAGGACGATGGCGGCTATCCAGATCGCGTAAACATTCCACCACGGTGGCGCGGGGCTTTTGACATCGAAGACGAACGCCAAAACGCCCATTAGGATCAGGAGAACGATTGCGAGGAGAAAGAGAGAATTGCTTGCGCGTCTGGTAGTGCCGGACATGAAAAGTCCTCCTGTTAATATCAGGCTGATTGTTTTGCTGATTTATAGGAACCGCGGACGAGTTCCCGGTTGTAGCGGACGCCGCGGCGCGTCAAACCGAGTTGAGATTTGAGCTCAAAACGATTGCGGGCGGTATCATTGGCGAACGAATTCTCGTGCTGGCCCGTTTGCGGGTCGAAATAGCCGACATATCCGCCTGGATTGATGCCGAACGAGTTGAGTTGCCGGCCGTCCGTTGTGGTGCCCAGAAAATCGTTGCGGCCCTGGGTTTCGTGCTCCTCGGTGAAATAAAGTGGCAGCACGAAATTGGAGACCGGCTCACCGTCGATGACATAATGTTCGGCCTGTACCGCGTCGCACATCTCGTACCAATGAAAGACCAGGCGCTCCGGCTCGTCCGGGTGCGGTCCCATGACCAACAGATTGACTTCCGGATCGGCGAGCAGTTCCAACGCCTCGTGCGACAGCGTCACCTGCCAGGGCTCGCCGAGGAGATCGGCGAGTTCCGTATAGACAAAGCCATAAGGAATTCCGGCGTAGTTAGCGGACTGTCATCGGGATTGAATGCGTCTTCCAGATAGAGGATCGCATCGCCGCGCATGTTCATGGCCATGAGCCGGAGATCAGGGTCTTCGGTCAGCCGGCCTTCCAGGCGGAGCGTGGCTCCCATGCTCCAGTGGGGCTCAAAATCTTCCGCGATTTGGCGGTTCACCGCGCGGATCGCGCTTTGGACTTCCTCGTCGGAGAGGCCCGAATGGTTGATGACGGAGATGATCATGGGGGTTGCTCCTTATTTCGACTTATGGATTTATCGCTGAAGGCCCAGTTAAACCAAATAATTATGAAGTATATTTCTTATTTGTCGCAGTTTTTGCCTTTCGCGTCCTCAGGTCCGGCGGAAAGGTTCCACTTCAAGCCGGCGAGAACGAAGCTTTCGTCGCTGCTCTGCTCCTTACCGTCGGTACCGCCCACGGACAAATTGAGGTAGACATTGCAGGTCAGCTTAGATTCCAGCCCGAGCGTATATTTGTAGTACGACTCGTCAGCGCCGGTATCCCAATTCTCGTCCGTATAGGAGTAGTCGAACAACAGGCTCATGGCGTTGCCTTTCCGCTTGGTCAGCATATCGGGCAGCGCAAACCGCGCCTGCACGGCAAAGACTGTGGTATCCGTCTCGGTGAACTGATCGGATTCCGCGTTGATGGGGAGGATTTCGTCGGAGCGGTGCCGCAAGTGGAAAATTATTTGCGAACTATCGGCCAATCCGCCAAAACCTTCGACACCTTCGAAACCGTAGGCAAGTGAGGTCCACAGGCCGAAGCCCGTCCATTCCATATTTTCCGTGCTGCCCTTCTTGCTTAGCCAGGTTGGCGCGATCCCGAAGCTCCAGCTCGAAGCGTTCCAATCCTTCTCTTTTGACCTTGTGCGGCACGCCTCCACCGCTTTACTGGCGACATCAAGCGCTTTGGATTTTCTCGCTTTGAGCGCCCGGGCGTCGAACTCCGCCGCCTTCTCGTTGAGAGCCTTGACCACATCCTCATTTGATGCCCCCGACCCTAACTGCAATTTAACGAGTCGGAGGGCCTCACCTCGAATCGCAGCGATTTCCCTTTCCTCAGGGGGCAAACCAAGATCGTTGGCCTCCAACCCTCTCTCGGAGATTGCGTCTGGCAGAAATTCGCGAAATGTATAGGGAATACGATTACCGTCAGAATCTCTAATTCCCGGCCGAAACCCATAGTTCGCTGGATTTGGTGTATCGTGTTGGTTCAATCGGATAACAATTGCCGAGTCTTTTAATTCTTTGGCCGCTTCGACGAGGCCTTGCGATATGTTTAAGGACTGCTGTACCGCAAGGTGAGTTTGCCATTACCCGCCGAGGCTTTATGCATGCAACGTTGAAACTCGGAGCGATAGCTGCGCGTATCGCCCAGGTCAAAGGGCGTAATATTCAGTCCCAAGGCTATACGCACTGTGTCGTCTTTATCGCTGGTACCCTTGGTTGTGGCAAAGGATAGCTGGGTGCGTGCGAGTAAGGTGTCGAGATTTGGAAGTGAAATGGATTTGTTTTTCGGGTCTGCCAAGTCTTTGAACTTGCCACCATTGTAATCATCCAACGATAGCCGCCGATTAAATAATAGGTGCGGCGAGACATCAATCGCGAGGCCAGTCTGGAAATTTCCGTTTTCGTCGGTACCTTCGAGAAAAGATGTTACCAGTTCCTTTGGACTCGTCGGACGAATGACTTTTCCGGGCGTCATGCCGAGGATGAAGAATGCGGGCGATGCGGGTACGGCCAAATCGACTTCGCTATTCTCGGCTGTCGTGGGCGCGACTTTTTCCTCTACCTCCTTTGCGACTTCATCCTCTCCCAGATTAGTCTGCGCCATAGTTGGACTGCCCCCGATTATCGAGACAAGCGCGACAAGAATCGAGATCATTGAGAATTTGATCATCAGATTACACCAAAAATACGATGCCAAAACTTACGATGGCCTCGGTTACGCCACCGTCAAATTTTACCGTACGATTGCCGCTGGCGACGGGTTTTCCATTTTGCAGGACTTCGTAGGAGACGCTACTGTCGCCGGAACCATCCGTATCGCTAAATAAGAGTTCAATATAGAGCTTGTTTCCGACCAGCTGACTGGCAGGTAGATCGATAGGTATGTCCTCAGAACCGTCAAGATTTGAAAAAGTGCCCGGTGCCGGGCTCGCCCATATCCTTCGGGTGCCAGGTCGTTTCTCCAGGGCGAGCGCGTAGTTAACATTGTCCGCCTGGTTGTTGATTAGCTTTATCGAGACATCTGCGTTATCAGTGTCCAAAATTATTGCTGTTCCCTGATCCGCCATCTCACTCCCCTTTATTCGAATTGATGTTCAAAAGCATTCGTATGCGCTCGCTAATCTGGCCAACGGAGCCGATCGGCAGACGCCGTGAATTCTCGTAATCCTCCACCTCGCCCCGCCAAATTATGCCGCCGTTCGCTTCGCGGCTGGGTTCCGCGCGAAGACGGATGATGAAGGTGTGCCGCTCGCCCGTGGTCGCAACATCGCTTTGGAGGAGCTCGGCAAATTGTTCGTTGTTCCAATCACTCATCTGTCCCGCGCGGGCCCTAACTTTGAACTGGTGTACAAATTCAACGGACGCCGATTTTAGCGCGGCCGCAGAGGCGCGCCGTCCCCCAGATGGCGCCGCCTCGACGCGGCGGCGTCCTCGCATCGTCCTTTCGGAATTCGGCGCAAAAAAAAGCGCCCGTGAACCGGGCGCCCGCAAATAAATGATGGCAATCGCCGATCAGCCGCTATCGGCCCGGCGCTTTGCCTCGGCGAGGGTGGTGCGCATGGATTGTAGGCTTCGCTCGGTGCCGCTGATTGTCCGCAACGCGCCATCCAAAAGGGCGCCGATGGGTTGCCCCGGGCCCGATGCCTCCGCGCCCGGCGCGCCAATGTTGATAACCGCGCTGGCTTCCGGCGCGGTATCGGCGATGATGCGCTCATAAAGAGCGGTGGTTTCCTTCATCGGCGAGACGCCCAATTCCTGCCGGAGCGTGCGTTTGCAGCTCTCATACTGGGCGATGGCCGAGGCCCGGTCGCCCTTCATGTGGTGGGATGCCATGATTTTCCGGTGAATGTGCTCCAGGACCGGATCGCGGGCGAGAAGTTTGGCGCCCGAAGCGATGGCCGCGTTCCATTTCGATCGTTGCAGGTGATGGTGCATAACGCATTCCAGCGAATTGAGATATTGCAGCCGAAGCAATTCCCGGGGGCCCAAACACCAATCGTCGTGGCATCCGGGCAACAAATCGCCCCGATAAAGCTCGGCCGCTTTTTGCAGGGATACGGCGTCTGCCTGGGACGGTGTATCGGACAGGCATTCGTTGGTCAGCGCCATGAAAGCGTGCACGTCGGACCGGAACGGGGCCTTGCCGTTAAATTCCACGGTGCCGGATTTCGCTGTCAGGAAGCTTTCGCGGCTGAGCGGAGTGTTGTCGAATGCCCGGTTGATTTCGTGCAGGGCCTGGCGCAGCCGCTTCATGATATCCATGGGTGGATGCCCCCACAGTTCGGCCGCCAGAACTTCCCGCCGGAACTTCCGGTCGGGATTCAAGGACAGAAATGCAAACAGCGAACGGGCCGGGCTGCGCATTTCTACATCAAACGGGTGGTCATCGACGCGAAGCCGAAACTGTCCCAGGAAATAGGCGTCGAGCACGTTACATCTCCCAATTGGTGCTCCAAAAAATATTTCTTTTAATTATTGCGCAAACCGTAGTGGTATAATTTTTGGATGTCAATTGCCATGAATTCTCATTTGATTGATCTCAATATGACATTGCCTGTTCGGTGGGCCGGGAAAATCCTGTGGCCTAAACGGCGATAGGGTCCCTGGTCCGGCGCCGCTGCAGAGGTCTGTTATATGCCCGCCACCGGTCAATTCAATCCGCTCCCCGTCCGGCCCTTTGACCGCCAACGACAGGATTTACCCCTTGCGGAGATCGTTCCGCGAACTACATAACAAGCTGTGCTTCGATCACAGACAGGTGCCAAGACGGGCGCCGGTCTGGCCGACCCAGCCATCACCAGACCGGCTGGGCCGGTGAGGTCTTGGACATTGTAAATAGGAAGATTTGATCCCACGCCGGGCGGCGCCCGTGTTCGTGGCCGCTACGCCTGCGCCCCGCGCCAGATTGGGATATAACGTTATGAACCGTCAAGAACCGGTATAAACCGTTAGGAACCGTTAGGAATAGTGATGAACCGGTATGGTCGATTTTCCGAAAATATGTCGCACCTTTGTGTCGCATTTGGAAGCGGCATACCAGGGCTGGTAGGTCCGCCGGGTGGCTTGAAACGCCGGCCTCACCCCCGAAGCTCGATCTGCTCCCCGTCGGGGCCCTTGAACACCACTCGGCGCCAGGTGGCTTCCCGTGGCTCGCGCGCCGCCACGTCGTGGGGCGGCTGCAGGGTTTCGACGCCGTCGGCTTCGAGGGCGGCGACGGCGCCGTCGAAATCGTCGGTCTCCAGGCAGAAGTGAAAGCCGTCGACGGCGCCGGCAAGATAGCCGACCAGCTCCAGGACCGTATCGCCCAATTTGAGGTACGAGATATCGAAGCCCCTTGGGGTGCCGTGCTCGAAATAGGTCTCGAAGCCGAAGTGGGTCTCGTAGAAGGTTTTCGAAGCCGCGAGGTCGCTGACATTGATCGCCACATGGTCGATGCGCCGGTAATTGGCCATGGAATTCTCCCAGTTATCCGTCGATTTCAAAAATGCCGTCGATCTCCACCGCCGCGCCCATGGGCAGCGACGGGCAGCCGACGGCGGCGCGGGCGTGCCGGCCCTTGTCGCCGAATACCTCGACCATCAGGTTCGAGGCGCCGTTCATGACCAAGGGTAGCTCGGTGAAATCCGCCGTGCAATTGACGAAGCCGCCGAGGCGGATGATCTGGCTGACCCGGTCCAGATCGCCGCCCGCCGCCGCTTTCAGCTGGGCCAGGAGGCCCAGCGCGCAAAGCCGCGCCGCTTGCTGGCCGTCCTCGGCGCTTAAATCCTCGCCGACGCGGCCCCGCAATTGCATTTCGCCGCCGGCAACTGGAACCTGGCCGGACACGAACACCAGATTGCCGCTGATCACATAGGGCACGTAATTGGCCACCGGAGCCGCCGCTGCGGGCAACGCGATGCCAAGTTCCTTGAGGCGCGCCTCGATATTTCCCGCCATGGCAAAAATATCCTCGGTCCCTGAATTTATTCGGCCCCCGACGTTAGCACGCCAAATCCGCCGCCGCTTTTATTTTTTGTGGCGCCGGGCCAGTTTTATCGATAGCTTGCCCCGGCTTGAACAAAATTTGCTTTGTAAAAAAATGGGATGCCGGGGCTGCTTAGGCTGGCAGGATAGTGACCCCTAACTAACACCCCCAAGTTCACCAGGGAGGAACTCAACCTTCCTTAAAAAAATGGGGTGCGTTCGGTTCGTAGTTGGCTGGCAGGCCCGGACCGCACCGCACCCCAAGTTCACCAGGGAGGAACTGGCACCTTCCCTTCCGGTAAAAAAATGGGGTGCCCTGTCAACGGGCTGGCCGTGAAGGCGAGCACCCCAAGTTCACCAGGGAGGAAAAGTATGTCTTTCAGCTTCGTCATGAGCATCCGCTCGTTGCGCCGCAGGTGACGCATTTCAAACAGGTTCCGTTGCGCACCAAGGTGAAGTTGCCGCATTCGTCGCAAGCATCGCCCAGGAAACCATTCATGCGCGCCTCGCGCACATCGTTGAAATGACCATCGGCGCGCTGCATTAGGGTTTGGTTCATGGCAAATGTTTCGGCCGCGACGGTTTCAGCCGCGCCGCCCGCGCCGGCGCCAAGCGCCACGGTGTTTTCCATGGCCGCCGCTGAAGCCACGGCGACCCCGGCGCCATTCCCGCCACCGTTTTTGCCGCCATTGAGGACCAGGAAGTTCGATCGCATGTAACCTTGGCTGGCCAATTTTTCGACCATTTTCATGGTCTCCTGGGTGGCGTTGTCCATGGCGCCGTTATGCTCGCCATGGCCCACGGTCGAGGGATCCAAATCTTCCGGCTGCACGTGGGCCAGATCATTGCGGCCCAAATAGGAGACCGCCATTTCCCGGAAGATGTAATCGAGTATCGAGGTGGCCATCTTGATGGAATCGTTGCCCTCGACCATCCCGGACGGCTCGAACCGAGTAAAGGTAAAGGCCTCGACAAATTCTTCCAGGGGCACGCCATATTGGAGCGCAATGGAAATCGCGATGGCGAAATTGTTCATCAGGCTGCGGAAGGCGGCGCCTTCCTTGTGCATGTCGATGAATATTTCGCCGATCGTGCCGTCCTCATATTCGCCGGTGCGCAAATACACCTTGTGACCGCCGACCGAGGCTTTTTGGGTGTAGCCCTTGCGCCGGTGGGGCAGGCGGCGGCGTTGCGATATGGAGCGCTCGATCAGCCGTTCCGCGACGATCTCGGCGCGCAAGCCCGAGGGGGCATCGGCAATCTGTTCTTCCAGGGTCTCGCCGGCTTCGTCGTCGATGATTTGGGCGTTAAGCGGCTGCGAAAGCTTTGAGCCGTCCCGGTAGAGGGCGTTGGCTTTCAAACCCAGCTTCCAGGACAGCATATAGGCGTCCTTGCAGTCCTGAATCGTGGCGGAATTGGCGATGTTGATGGTTTTCGAGATGGATCCGGAAATAAACGGCTGCGCCGCGGCCAGCATGCGAATGTGGCTTTTCGGAGACAGGCTGCGCTTGCCATCGCGCCCGCACGGATTGGCGCAGTCGAAAACCGGCAGATGCCGGGCTTTCAAATGCGGTGCATTTTCGAGGGTCATGGCGCCGCATACATGGGTGTTGGCGGCCGCCACGTCAGCCCTGGAAAAGCCCAGTTGGCTCAGCATATCGAAGGACATGTCTTCCAGCTGATCATCGCTGAAACCAAGCGTTTCGGTGCAAAAGCTCGTGCCCAGGGTCCATTTGTTGAAGACGAATTTGATATCGAAGGCGTCGGCGAGGGCATATTCGACGGCTTCGATGGCGTCATCGTTGAAGCCGCATTTCCGCAGCGCTTCATGGCCGATGGCGGGGGAACTTTCCAAGGTGCCATGACCGACCGCAAAGCGGATCATGTCTTCGATTTCCGCCGCGCCATAGCCGAGCCGCCGCAAGGCCACTGGAACCGTGTGATTGATGATCTTGAAGTACCCGCCGCCGGCCAATTTCTTGAATTTCACCAGCGCGAAATCGGGCTCGATACCGGTGGTATCGCAATCCATCACCAGCCCGATGGTGCCGGTTGGCGCAACCACCGTGGCCTGGGCGTTCCGGAATCCATGCGCCTCGCCGAGGGCCAAGGCATCGTCCCAGGCGGTGCGGGCGGCGGCGATAATATCGGCCGCCGTGCCGTCGTCCAATTCGGTTAGGGGTACCGGCGCCACCGAAATCTTCTCATAGCCGCCGGCGTCGCCGTGGGCGGCGCGGCGATGATTGCGGATCACCCGCAGCATGGATTGTTGGTTGCCTTCGTAGCCGGGAAACGCGCCGAGGGATTCTGCCATTTGGGCCGAGGTTTTGTAGCCGATGCCGGTCATCAGCGCGGTAATGGCGCCGCAAATTGTCCGCCCCGCATCACTGTCGTAAGGGATCCCCTGGGCCATTAGGAGCCCGCCGATATTGGCGTAACCCAAGCCCAAGGTGCGGTATTTATAAGAAAGCTCGGCAATGTTGGCGGCCGGGAACTGGGCCATCAGCACCGAGATTTCCAGGTTGATGGTCCAGAGGCGCACCGCCGCCGAGAAGGCGTCCACGTCGAACGCGCCGTCCGTGTCCTCAAAGGCGCGGAGGTTGAGGGACGCCAGATTGCAGGCTGTGTTGTCCAGGAACATATATTCCGAGCACGGGTTTGATGCGTAAATCCGATCGGTGTCGGCGCAGGTGTGCCAATCGTTGATGGTGGTGTCGAACTGCAGGCCGGGATCGGCGCAGACCCAAGCGGCCTCGCAAATTTGGTTCCACAATTCCCGCGCCGGCAGGGTTTTCGACGTTTTGCCGTCGGTGCGCTGGCGCAAGCACCACGCATCGTCATTTTCAACAGCGCGAAGAAAATCGTCATCGACGCGCACGGTGTTGTTGGAATTTTGCCCCGATACAGTCAGATAGGCGTCCGAATCCCAGTCGGTATCGTAGGTGTCGATGGCCAGCTCGGTATAGCCTTGCTTGGCATATTCGATGGCCCGTTGGATGCAGTTTTCCGGCAGCAATGAGCGCCTTGCCTCCAGAATCGCTTTTTTGAGGGATTTGTTGGCGCGTCCATCGAAGCGATCTTCGCCTTCATGGCAGGCGGATAGGATCCTGTTGAGATGCTTTTCCATCAAACGGGAACCGGCGACCAAGGCCGCAACCTTCTGCTCTTCCTTCACCTTCCAATTGATGAAGTTTTCGATATCCGGGTGATCGGCGTCGAGGATCACCATTTTCGCGGCGCGCCGGGTGGTGCCGCCGGACTTGATGGCGCCGGCGGCCCGGTCGCCGATTTTCAGGAAACTCATGACCCCAGAGGATTTGCCGCCGCCGGACAACGGCTCGTTCTCGCCGCGAAGCGCCGAGAAATTGGTGCCGGAGCCGGAGCCGTATTTGAACAGGCGCGCTTCGCGGGTCCACAAATCCATGATGCCGCCTTCATTGACCAGATCATCGCTGATGCTCTGGATGAAGCAGGCGTGGGGCTGGGGATGTTCGTAAGCCGAGGTGGAGCGGGTCAGCTCGCCGGTCTGGTGGTCCACATAATGATGCCCCTGGGACGGGCCATCGATGCCATAGGCCCAATGCAAACCGGTGTTGAACCATTGCGGCGAATTGGGCGCGCACATTTGCTTGCACAGCATGTGGCACATTTCGTCGTAATAGGCGTGGGCATCGTCTTCAGAATCGAAATAACCGCCCTTCCAGCCCCAATAGGTCCAGGTGCCGGTCAGCCGATGGAATATTTGCTTGGCCGAGGTTTCGCCGCCATAGCGTTCATCTTTCGGCAAAGCATGCAACGCTTCCTCGTCGGGAACGCTGCGCCAGAGCCAGGACGGAACCGAATTTTCTTCCATCTTCTTGAGATGCGCCGCGATGCCGGCTTTGCGAAAATACTTTTGCGCCAGCACATCACAGGCCACCTGCGACCAATCGGCCGGCGCTTCGATGTCTTTATGGCTAAACACAACGGACCCATTGGGATTGCGTATTTCGCTCGATGTTGTGCGAAATTCTGCATCCCCATATGGGCCGGTATCCGCCCTCGTAAAGAAACGTTGTACTCTCATTTAATCCCCCAAATTCCCCGGCGTAACCGACTGGCTGCCCTTCCCCCAAGAAGGGTCTGCACAGCCTCCCAGGCCGGCTGCTTCCCAACGCTCAGCTACAACATATTGTGTAGTGATGGCGTTATGTTC
>JAYGEH010000134.1:0-5009 GCA_046582475.1 Rhodospirillales bacterium | reverse complement strand
TTGAAGCACCACATAATCTCATCGATTTTTTCAGCCCTCATTCTTTCAATATAAGGCAGAAAAATGCTTGGGGGAATGAGGGCGCATCTCTCTCCCGAATAAACATTTACTCTTGTTACTAGGGAAACAGTATTTTCGATATTTCGACCACTAAGTTCATTCGATACATACTCGTACCGATTTATCCACCCGTATAATGCGACGAAACCTAAACCGACGATCAGGATAGAAATTGCTACTGGATTTTTCATCAGATTACCCGTCTATCGCGGCCGAGATATCGGCGGCGCGGATGGATCGGCTGCATCAGGTGCAGTGACATTCACTATGCTATGAACGCATCAACGGCATTCTGTGACGGGATCAGATGGATGATCTCGGCACCAAGAGCCTATCCAAGATATAATCTGGTCAATTCGCATACCTTTCCCCAGAATGCCGTTGGGGGGCAATACATGCTTGGTCGCGTATGTCATGTACCCAAATATGTAGTCGAGGCGATACCCAAACTGCTTACTTTTCCAGCTTGGGAAGGCGTTGGATTTGGTGGTTCTCCACTCTAATCCGCTTCGAGCGTAGAAATGGGTAAAATCTGAGCAAGAAGTACTTAAAAAATCGGTGTACGTTTTTCCGTAAGACGCGTTTCCACTCACCAGCATGAACACAGTCGCTATCAGGATAAGGCGGGTCATTTCACATCCTCCTCCGACGCCGGCCCACCGAACAACTCATAAAGCGGTGGCAACAACGAAGTGACTGCAATAACGTCCATTACATTCACGCCTGTCTAGCATCAATATTATCAAATATACCTAGGACCGTTAGTAACAAATCTCGCACTACATCTAACTCAGGGACGTCCTTCTTAAATTGGTGATCCAGATCGGCCATGCTCTTCTCAAAAAGTGCGTCATTTTCAGAGGAAAACTCTATGACTGTCATCAATGATTGTAGCTCTAAGAAATTCTCCCGTAGCAAATCTATTGTCTTCAATGATTCGTCATTCATAGCCCAGCTCCCAAAAGTTTCTCGGGTTGCCCAGCTAGGACCGAGGCGACATTGATCGCAACATTGGCGGCGACATCAGCACAGCCGGTGAGGGCGAGGGCGGCAACTAGGATGAGGGCGGGGCGGGTCATTGCCTGATCATAGGCCAAGAATGGTGGAATCACCAAGATGCTGGCGCTAGGCGTAGCGTGCCGAAGATTGTGGGGCGTGAAATGGACCGGGCTATAACGAAGGCGTTGCAGTCTGCTAAGTGAGGTTAGTCGTCGCTATATTCGGGACACTTTTCTGGCTTCTTGAAGCAGCGCTTGGATAGCTCGAGGGCCAGCTTGCGCTCTGAGGAGTTGAGCCTCGCTAGGATCTTATCGCGGTTTTCCGGGGGCCAGTTGCTGCCATTTGCGATGGAGACGCTATACCAGACGTAAGCCATGACGAGGTCCTGCACGACGCCAAGGCCATCGCGGTACATCTCGCCGAGGAAGACCTGCACATGGGCACGGCCCTGCTTGGCGGCAAGGCGATACCAGCGGACGGCTTTCTTGAGGTCTTTGGTAACGCCCCAGCCATACTCGTACATCGAGCCGAGCCATAACTGCGCATCGGCATCGCCCTGCTTGGCGAGTGGCCGCCAGTGCCTAAGCGCCGTTGCATAGTCCTTTTGCTTAAATGCGGCATGGCCAGCGTCCCAGTCCGGCTTAAAGCTCTGCGCTGCGACGGGCTGCGCAATCGCAAGCGCGAGGATCAACATGGTTATGACGGCCAGGTATCGTCGACGACGTCGACGGCTTCCAGACGCCCAGTCTGCCGGACGGTGAAATGCCGACCGACGAGCTGATCGAGTTCATGACCAGCCGCTACAATAAGCGCGTCGCGGCAAAGGACGCCCGGACCGCTACTCCGCAGCCTCGCCTTTCTTCGCTTGATAGCGGTCGATCTCGGACTGCACCGCTTGCGCTGCTTGGCCCTGGTACTTGTCTTTGTTATCGCGGCTGTAATTGTAGCTGTAAGTGCGACCGAGGTTCGATTTCTGGAAATGCGGCATCACGTAGCGGGCGATCAGTTCGTAGTTCCGCTTCGTCGCTTCCCAATCGGCCCAATTGTGCGCCAACTGCATCAGGCTACCGAACCCGCCAGAACCTTCGAGCAGGGTTTCAATATATTCGATGGCGTCGTCCGGCGTACCGATCACGGCGATACGATTCTCCGTCAGATATTCATAAGCGTTCTCGATCTCGTGCGGGACGATGGGGAAGGTCGAGATATCCCTGAAATATGTCGCGTACTCCTCGATGCCAAATTCCACGTTCTTGCGGGCTTCCTCCCGCGTCTCGGCGATGTGCATCAACGTGACGAGCCGCCAATTCTCGCGGCTGACCGTCTTGCCATGTTCCGCCGCCGCTTCCTCACACATGCGCCAGTTGTTGGCATGATGCTGCAGCGCTTCATCATTCGTGCCGCCGATGGAGAGCATGCCGAGACCATGCTTGCCAGCCGCGAGCGCGCCCGACGGCGAACGCGCACAGGCGACCGCCATCTCGGTACGCGGTGTCGTGAAGGGTGGAATTTGCAGATGCGCGTCCTTGGCCTCGAACCAATCCGATTTCATGGAGACGGTCTTGCCATCCATCAGTTTCACGATGACGTCGAGGGATTCGTTCATCATGCGGCGCTGAGCCTCCGGATCGATTCCCATGCGATAGGCGTCGCCGACCAACGCGCCAGGGCCGACACCGAGCATGAAGCGCCCGCGCGTCATGTGGTCGAGCTGCGTCGCCCGGCCCGCCACCATGAATGGATGATGATAGGGTAATGACGCAACGCCCGTGCCGAGCTTAATGTGTTTGGTCCGCTCCGCCGCCGCCGCAATGAACACTTCCGGACAAGCGATGATCTCGAAACCGCCGGAATGGTGCTCGCCAATCCAGGCTTCCGCATATCCCAACTCGTCTAGATATTCGAGCAGCCACATATCGCGCTGCATCGCTTGCGTCGGGTTTTCCTTCATATCGTGGAAGGGGGCGAGGAAGATACCGTATTTCATCGTGTCGTTCGGCATCAGGGAAAGCGCGGAGCTGGTCATGGGATATGTATCCAAATGTCAGGGTTATTCGGCTGCGGGCGAGGGTAGGGGGAGTCGTATTGCCCGCAGCGGTATGTGTAAATTTTTCCGTCGGAGATTTCAACGCGGCTCCCCCAATTTGGGTGAAAGCCCTCCTTGATCGATAACATAGCCCCGTTGCATAGGTTTTTTGAATCGTAAGCCGCTAACAACAATACGGCGCAAATCATCAGGTAGCACATAGCATCCTCCTTACGAACGAGGGCGGATATAACTGATGACGTCTTCATCCGCTATCGGACGGTCGATAATTGCGAGGTGGACCACAACGCCGCTTGGTGATCCGCATCTAGAGCATTTGAAGTGCTTTTTAAGATTTGGGATTTCGTATTCCGGCCCGAATTTCTCGATCAGCTCTTCGGTCACTAGGCGAACGCAGTGGGCGCAATCCTCGCAAGAGCAATTGAGTTCGTATCGGCCCAAAACATCTTGAAGCGTCGCTGCACCATTCATAACATCTGAGGTTAGCATGATCTGGAACCTGATCGGAACCATCGGCGGCAAGGTCTTGGATATGAAAGTCAAATGCAAGCATCCGACCACGCCCTCCGACTCGACCGCGACCAGGACTTGGTTGCCCGCCTGCTTCGTTATGGCATCGAAGGCGTCGTAATAGGCCTGGGGCAGAGGATCGTCGAAGCGCTCGCGCCCAGTGCCCAAGGGATCGTCCGCGAGCAGGCGGACGATCGCCGAAATATCGCTCTTCGTGGCGGGCCGTACATTCATCCGAAGTTTCCCGGTTGACTCTCAAACTCGAGAAAATTGTGCCACCGGACCACTGCAAAGGGAACCGCCTCCTTTCTGCAGTCATACTGTTCCGGCCTCGGCGAACCTACGATCTTTCATGCATTCGATTCGAAGATGGCACCGTCGACGACCAGGTAACCCACGGCTTGCGTTTTGACGAAATTCGGATTCCCGCTATTGTCGACGACAGCAGGAGAATTGCCATGACGGGAAGAAGCTACGCCGGAGAGTCAATTGAGCCGTTCGTCTCGGAAGAGCAGCGCGCCCTCTGGCCGGACATCTCGGGAAACGACATCAACGGCCTTGATGAGACCACGCGGCGGCAACCGTCGGCGATTTATTGGCACCCGCCCCGGCGCCAGCATCCCTTCGCCGACGTGCAAACCTGGATGCTCAGGAAATCGAGCCGAGAAGTGCCCGTCATCGCCGATATGAACACCACACTCGGCGGCCGGGGCGACAAGCAGCGCGCCACGATGGACCCCGTGCGCGAAGAAGATACGCCCGAGAGCTGGTCGACCCGGGTGAAGGAAATCGCGCTCGGCAACGAAGCCGACCTCGTGGGCATCGCCCGGATCGAGCCCCAATGGATCTACGAGGGCTATGAGAACGACCTGCCCTGGATTGTCGTCTTCGGTGTCGAGATGAACCACGCCGAGCTTGCCAGGGCGCCCGAGCCGGAAAGCGTCATCGAGGTGATGCGGCAATACAATCGTGGCACGCGGGTGGCGCGCGGCGTGGCCGATTGGATTTTGGCGCGCGGCTATCGGGCTGAACCCGAGGGCGGGCCGATCGCCGGCAAGATGCCTATGATCCCCGCGGCGCTCGCCTGCGGCTTCGGCGAGTTGGGCAAGCACGGCTCGATCATCAACCGGACCTACGGCTCCTCGTTCCGGCTGGCAAGTGTGCTGACGGACTTGCCGTTGGTCGCGGACGCGCCTGACCCGATCGGCGTCGACGAATTCTGCATGAATTGCAAGCTCTGCGAGCAGGCATGTCCGCCGGATGCCATCGCGCCCGAAAAGCAGATGGTGCGCGGCGAGATGAAGTGGTACGTCGACTTCGACGCGTGCGTGCCGTACTTCAACGAGACCTATGGCTGCGGCATTTGCATCGCCGTCTGCCCCTGGTCCCGCCC
>JAYGEH010000100.1:0-2341 GCA_046582475.1 Rhodospirillales bacterium | reverse complement strand
TTGTACTCTCATTTAATCCCCCAAATTCCCCGGCGTAACCGACTGGCTGCCCTTCCCCCAAGAAGGGTCTGCACAGCCTCCCAGGCCGGCTGCTTCCCAACGCTCAGCTACAACATATTGTGTAGTGATGGCGTTATGTTCGGCAAATGTAGCGTAATCAAATTTTTGGAGCAACAATTATTATCTAAATATGGGGGGCAATTGAATTTAAATTACCAAATCTTGAAACTGTGCCACAAATTCAATGCGTTATCTGAATTGGTTAAACATCTGTGTTATTGGGGATATTTTTATTTAAATCATTTATTATCAATGGTTAATGGAATTTTTCCACAGGCTGACATTAGCCCAAATTCGCACCTGGACCAAAATATTTTGGATACGATTTATTGCCCGACCGCGCTAATGGGACCAAAATTCAGGGCAATTTGAGGGAGGATTGGCCGGTAATTGGCATTCCCTTCCCAAATGCGAGAATCAAGTCCGAAAATGCTCCGGTCCAATCTCCCGGAGCAGGCTGGCGGAACGCAAAAATGTCCGGATACCAGGGATTGCGGCCGTTGATCTCGTTCCAGCGCCAGTCGGAGGTAAAGGCCAGCATGACAGCGCAAGGCTTGCCAACGGCGCCGGCAAGATGGGCGAGAGCGGTGTCCACGGTGACGATGAGATCCATCGCCTGCACCAGGGCGGCGCTTGCCGCGAAGCTGGTCATATGGGGAGCAAGGTCGGTCATCGGAAGCTCAGGACATTCACCGCCGCCGGTCTGCAAGCTGAACAAGGATATGCCCCGCCGTTTGGCGAGGGGCAGAAAATCCAAGGGTTTGCAACTTCGATTGCGATAGGCATCCATGAGGTGGCGTTGTCGCCCCGCCCAGGCGATACCGATTCGCAAATCCTTTGAGGCATCGGCAACGGCGGCATGGGGCGCGGCCGATAAATAAGGCGCCGGAATTGCCGGCCACGGGCCGGCTATGCCCAGCAATCGTGGCAGGCTTAACAAGGGCGCGTGGCACTGGTGTTCGGGCAATTCGCCATCCAAGGTGACCACATCGTCCAATTGACAGGCGCCGGCCAGCAGCGGGACCAGCTCTTTTTGGCAGGCCAGAACGATCCTGCCGCCCTGTTTTTCGATGGCGCCCGCGAAGCGCACAAATTGAATGCTGTCGCCGAAGCCTTGCTCGGCGTGCAACAGAAGGGTCCTGCCGGCAAGGGTTGCGCCATCCCATTGCGGTGCGCCGAAGACGATTTTGGTCAAATGATTATCGGGATTTTTCCAGCGCCACTCGTAATCCGGCCAACCTTTGGCATAGTCACCCAATTGAAACCGGGTCTGGGCCAGATTTTCCCGGGCCTGGGCGAAATTGGGATCGAGGGCGATGGCCCGGGCGAAAGATGCCGCCGCGTCCGCCCAACTGCGTAAGATATACTGTGCGGTGCCAAGGGAATTGAGCGCCGGCGCCAATTCGGGCGCCAGCGCCACCGCTTGGGTTAGGAGCAACACGGCTTCCTCCGGGCGCCCCAACCCCAGATAGGCGTTGGCGAGGTTTACGCCAAGCGCCACGTCATCCGGGTGCGCCGCCTGCGCCGGCGCCAAAATTTCGGCGGCGGCATCAGGCCGCTCCCGCCTTTCCAACAGGCGGCCGAGGTTGGCGGCGGCGGGCGCGTAACCGGGCTGCGATTGGATGGCATCCCGATAAGCATCTTCGGCCTCTTGCAATGAACCCGATTTTTCCAGGGATTGGCCGAGGCTGTTCAGCACCACCGGGCGCCCTGGCAGCAACTGGGCGGCGCGGCGTGCATGGGCGAGCGATTCCGCCGCCAAGTCCAGGCCGCGCAAAACGCGGGCAAGATTGTGATGGGCTTCGCCGGTATCGGGCGCCTGGCCAAGCCCCTGCCGGTAGGCGTCCGCCGCGGCCTCCAGATTTCCCTCGCCATCAAGGGTTTGCGCCAGTTGGAATATTTTTTCGGGGCTATCTGCCATCACACTGAATTGCGCGCTGAATGGTGGCAAGCGGCCTGTGTCATCTAATTTGTACCCCTACGATCTCTTTTCCCGTTTCCTGAGGTGGAGAAAGGGCACGGGCGTTGCGGGCCCATCGGCAAGCCCTTTCGACAACCCCGGGCGGACACCTCCGGTGTCCCCCTATCATAAATGCGGGGGCCGCAATCGCGGCCGCCGGGGGACGGAAAAAGTGACCCTTCGGGCGGCGTTGCAAGGCTCCCGGTCGTCGTCGCGCACCCTTTGTGGTGGATTGGCACCACGGCTGGGCGCGCTCCTCGCCGGAAACCTTGCAACGCCGTCGTGGGGGTGCAAATTAGATGACACAGGCCACTAATGATC
>JAYGEH010000052.1:0-8291 GCA_046582475.1 Rhodospirillales bacterium | reverse complement strand
CGACGCTCTTCCGATCTGGGGGTTGCCGCCTGCGCCGAATTCGACGGCGCATTGCCGGCGCCCATGGAGACCAGGGTCAGGATCATGATCGAGAAAAGCGCCATGGCCAGGGCCAATCCGATCTCGGCGAGGGCGTTAGATTGGGTTTCGTTGTGCATGGAATTATTCCCGTTGCGGCGTTCGATGGGCAGGTTATGAAGGGCCGAGAGCGGTTTTTTGGGCGCCGCGTTATTTATTGATGTGCAACGGGAATGGTCTAAAATCGCCACCTGGTCCGGCCATAAGGAACAAATGTGAAAGTATCCAACCGGCAAGGGAATGCGTTATGAAGCGAATAGCATCCACAATCGTTGCGTCTATGGCATTGGTATCGGCCTATGCCATGAGCGGCGCCGCCCAGGGGGCGGAGCGCCCGAACGTGTTGATCATGGGCGAGGATATCGACCGGGATTCGATCCGCCGCGGCAGCCAGGCCTTTAACCGCACCCTCAACGCCATCGCCACCGAAATGCAGAAGGCCGGCTACAAGGTCTATGACGAAACCGCCATAACCCTGGAGGAATTCAAGCAGGGCCGGATTTTCCGGCGCAATGACGAGCTGATCGATATCGCCAAATCGGTGCGCGAAGCGCCTATCGATGTCGTGGTGATCTTTTCCATATTTCCCGAGATCGACCGGCGCCGGCACACGACGCGCCTGTTCGCCAGCGTCACCGGGCGCATGGTGGATGTGAACAACGGCCGCCGGCTGGGCAACTTCACCGAAAAAACCCGCCAGCAGCGCAACGTTGCGCCCGATTGCAGCCGCGAATGCCTGGTCCGGTATTTCAGCGCCATTTCGGAAGAGTTCGGCCAGGAAGTGGGCCGCGTCCTGTCGTTCAAGCTGGCGGCGGCAGCCGGCCTCGCCGGCGCCTACAAGATGGAATTCGTCGATTTCTCAGCGAAGGACATTACCGAGATCGAGGAATTCCTTACCGCCTTCTCGGGCTATCAGCGGCACCGGGTTATGCAAGGCTCCAGTGACGGACGCCGCGTCTATTGGTATGAAACCTCCAGCGACAAGGCCCGGCTGAACAGGAATTTGCGCCTGATGCTGGACCATATCGGCATCCACGGGCGCCTCAAGTTCGAACAGAACAGCTTCATCGTCACTAGGCTCGGCACCATAAGATAGAGGCCGCCAGGGCAATAGAAAACGGAGCCTTCGGGCCCCGTTTTTTTGTGTGTACGTTGCGTCACCGAAATCAGCGGCGCTCTTCGACGGTGACCGAAAGGCTGCTCTCGCTTACCGCCGTGCCCGGAATCTGGCGGAATATGCGCGACAATCGCGCCTGGGTACGCTTGCCGATGGGATCGAAACTGCGGCCGCGCAGTTCGGTGGGCAGGTCCCTGAGCACGTCGCGCGAGGTGGCGAAGCAGCGCACCGTCTCGGAGCCGGCGGGCGCCGAGATATCGAAATTGAAGGGAAAGATTTTCTCGCCGGGTATGGTGTGCAGGATGCCGGCGGCAAATCTTGGCATGATCAGTTTCCGCCGGGTAAAGCGGTTGGGCAGCATCTGGATCATGTCGCCGTCGGCCTGGCGGTAGAAGCAGTAGAGCCAGGCGTCCCGGTCCAGCCGGATTTTCAAATGCATCTTTTCGCCGATCCGGTAGCGCGGATTTTTGCCCCGGTCGCTGGTCAGTTGCAGCGATATGGGACCGAGCCCGTCGAGCCGGGGCCGGTGCGCCGGGCGCCGCTTGGGATAAATTTCGATATTGGCGAGATCATTGATGGCCACCCGGCCCCGCCAGGACACTGTCTCGCCGAGGCCGTTGGCCAGATTGACGCGGATTTCCAGGGCCTTGCCCATATCCCAATAATCGCCCTTGAGTACGTAGGAACTGGCGATTCCGGCGGAGGTATCGTCGCGCAAGTCCTTGGCCGATATCTTACTGCCCGGCGCCAGGGATTTGCCCACTGCCAGGGGCTTGACGATCAATTTTCGCCCGGTCAGGGGATTGGCGAAGGCGTTGGCCAGTTCATCGGCCATGCGGCGTTCGAAAAACGCGCCGGCCGGCGGCTTGAAGCCGGTATCTTCGAAACTGATGCCGCCGATGCGCAATTCGGTCATATTAAAAGCCAGATCGCGGAACCGGCGGGCGGCCTGTTCCATGGCGGCGTCGATGGGCAGCACGTTGCCCAGATCGTCGCCCAGAATGCGCACGCGCGCGGGTTCGGTCTCGCCGGCCAATTCGCCGGTCATCTTCACGGCGGCGTAGGAGATATATAGCTGGCGCCCGGATTTCCGGAGGCTACCGAGCACCAAAATATCGGCGTGCAATTTGGCGTCGAACAGGGCGGCGATGGCGTTTTCGTCCTTGTCGCCGAGGACCCCGTATCTGCGCAGATTATCAACCGTGGCGGCCATCACATCGGGGGCGATAAATTCATAGCGTTCGCCGGCGCGGGCGATCATGCGGGCGCGCAGCCGCGCGTTATATTCGCCGGCGATGGCCAGCGATATGCGGATTTTATCCTTGTCGAAGGGCCAGATGGCGATGCGCGGTTTCTTGTCCGCAGAGGATTGAAAGTTTTTTCTCAACCATTCGGCGGCGGCATCGGCATCAGGCTTGGCCAGCCTCTGGCGGGACGTGGAATTGTCGATCTGAACGATCAATGTATCGGCCAGCCTATCGAACACTTTGTCCAGGCCGTCCAGCGGCTGCGACCAGACGGGCGCCGGCATGGCCGCGGCCAGCAGGACCGCTGCCGCGCATCCCGCCGCCGACCGGTATTTGTTGTTCGCAATCATGCTCAAACCGTTTGCAGTTTCAGACCATGGAATATGGACATGCCCGACATGCCCGAGGCTTGATTTCAGCGCCGGAGTTTAGCGGAGTTTCCGGCTCGGGTGAAGGGGCGCGCAAAGCCGCTTTTGTGTTGCCCTGAATTCCCTATGATAAGCGCCTCGGGATCGGAGCAATTCGATTAGGGGGGAAGCACGTTCGTGACCATACTCGAAACATTGGCGGAGAAGCTGGCAGGATTGGGCAGCAACCGATTGGCGCCCGATTGCCGCGAATCGCTGGACATCCATATCATGGATACGGTGTGCGCGTGTCTGGCCGGATCCATGACACCCGATGGCCAGGCGGTGCGGAATTTCACGTCCCGGTCCACCATGACCACATCGCCCCTCGACGACGTTACCGCGGCCGTCGCCATGACCCGGCTGTCGGAAATCGACGACATTCACCTTGCCTCGGGCACCACGCCGGGATCGATCATCGTACCCACCGCCATTGTCCTCGCCAAGCATCTGGGCATCGATGACGCGCCTCGTTTCGCCGCCGCCGTAACCGCCGGCTATGAGGCCATGACCCGCCTCGGCGCCGCCGCCCGTGGCCATGGGCTGGTCTACAAGGGTGTATGGACAACCTATTTTACCGCGCCCTTCGGCGCCGCCGCCGTGTGCGCAAGGCTGCTGGAGCTGGCGCCGGGCAAAACCGCCCACGCCCTGGCCATTGCGCTTTCCATGCTCGCCGGGCGCGCCGGCACCGCCGGCGCCGACAAAACGTCGCGCTGGCTGCTGGCCGGGAGCGCGGCCAGGACCGGCTGCACCGCCGCGCTATTTGCCGAGGACGGTTTCACCGGCGATACCGGCCTTCTGGACGGGGACTGGTTCGAAACCGCGCAAGGGTTAGAGATCGACCGCGAGGCATTTTTGCCGGGACGCGAAGCCACGGTGCTGCCCGAAATCAGCATCAAGCCCTATTGCTCGGCGAAACAGATGATCGCCGCTATCGCCGGGTTCGAAGACCTGCTGGCCGGCGGCATCGATCCGGACGAAATCGAGGCGGTCACGGTTTCGGTGCCGGAAAGCTATGCGCGCATGATCGATCACGGCACCCAGCCCGGCAATCGCCTTTCCAGCCTCACCAGCGCGCCGTACCAACTGGCCCTTGCCGCCTACCACCGGGACGGATTGTTCGACGTGGCGCGTGAGCAGTTCGTGGAAAGCGACGCAATAACGGCGCTGATGGGCAAGGTGTCGGTGGAAGTGGATGGGGAACTGGCCAGGCATCTGCCGGACAATTGGCCGGGGCGCGTCAGCATCGATGCGGGCGGGCAGCGCCATTCGGTCACGGTTGTTGACGCGCCCGGCGATCCCAAGGCAGCGTTCGAGCGGACCCAGGCAATGGAAAAGTTTCACCATTTCACCGACAATTTGATCGGCCCCGATGCCGCCGGAGATTGGATCGAAATGGCGTTGGCGGCGGCATCGGATGATGCCGCGCTGGCCCGGTTGCAAGACCGGTTTTTGGGGCTGGTACCGAACCCGTAACCAGGACCTGAAAGGGAGCCAAGGATATGGGACAGATGGACGGTAAGGTCTGCGTCGTCACCGGCGCGGCGGGCAGCATTGGATTTGCCAGCGCCCGCGCCATGCTCGGCGAGGGGGCATCGGTCTTGCTGGTGGATATTGACGAACCAGCGCTCATCCGGCGCCTGGCCGAAGCGGGCGAATTTGGCGATCGCGTCGCCAGCAAATCCGCCGACGTCGCCGATACCGAAAGCACGATCGCCTATTTGGGCGCCGCCGTGGAGCGCTGGGGCAAGATCGACGTAATTTTCTCGAACGCCGGCACCAGCGGCGAGATAGCACCGATCACCGAATACCCGGAAGAGGTCTTCGACCGGGTCATGGCGGTGAATGTGCGCGCCTCGTTCCTGGCCTGCAAATACGGGCTGGCGCAAATGAACGACGGCGGCTCCATCATCATCACGTCGTCGATCATGGGCGTGCAGGCCAACCCCAATATCGTCGCCTACGCCACATCCAAGCATGCGGTGGTCGGGCTGATGCGCACCGTCGCCAAGGAAGCGGCGCCGCGCAATATCCGCGTCAACGTCATTGCGCCGGGGCCCGTGGACAACGAGTTTCAGACCGATATCGAAGACCGCCTGGGCGCCGTCGTCGGCATCGACGCGACTAAGATGATCAACCAGGCGATCCCGCTCAAGCGCCACGCCACGGCGGACGAGATCGCCGGCACGGTGTTGTTCCTGGCCTCGGACCAAAGCAGCTTTTCAACCGGCTCGGTGTTCATGGCCGATGGCGGGCTCAACGCTTAAGCAGGGATTTGCGGGAGGGAATCCGATGGACGCCAAGGAGCGCCGCAAATGGAAACGGCACCGGTTTAACAGCCGCGCCAAAATCCAGGTCCGCGAACGCATATTGTTCGCGAAAATCCACGATATTTCCGGCGGTGGCGCGTCGTTCGAAGGGCCATCGGAGTTCGCTCCGGGCGACGCGCTGCAAATCGAACTGGAAGAGTTCGGCCCGGTGCCGGGATCGGTGGTTCGGGAATGGGACGATGGGTTTTCCGTCGCCTTCGATCTCGGAGACGACGACCGCTATGGGTTACAAGAAGATATGGAAACCTTCGTGCGCGAGAACGATTTGCGCAAAGATTAGGCCGCCGGCCGGCACCTTTAGGCGTGCTTGCCGATCTCCCAGCCGCCGCCCGCCAGATGCTCCTCCGCGTATTTTATGGGCGTGCCCTCCGGTTCGGTCGCCATGGTGTCGTTCCAGCGGTTGAGGAAGCCGAACATCGATATCTGGGCGACGATTTCGACGATCTGGCGGTCGCTGTAGTGCTTTTTCAATTCCTCGAAATCCTCGTCGGTAACCGCGTTGGGCACCGCCGCTGCCCCTTGCGCGACCCGGAGCGCGGCGCGCTCGGCTTCGGTAAACAAGGGATTGGTCTCGTACTCAAACGCCGCCTCGATCTTTTCCGCTTCGACGCCGCCGGAGCGGGTGGCTTGGAAGGCGGTATGGGCGCTGCAATACTTACAGCCCGACGAACGGCTGACCACATGGCCGATCAGCCGCTTGGTGGCGGTCGGCAATTCGCTCTCGGTAAAGTTCACCGTGCGCGCCAGATTGGCGAAGGCCAGGGCCAGCTCCGGCCAATGGGACATGGTCAGGAAGCTGTTGGCGGGAAAGCCCATATTCTCGATCATGCCGGCCATCAGTTTTTCGATCTCCGGCGCTGCGCTGGCTTCGGCGGGTGATATCCTCGGCATGATGAAACTCTCCTTTGTCTGATCGCCATTGAGCTTACGCAACTGGCGCTGCCGCTGGAAGGGATTTCTGCTAATGTCCGGCTCGCGGACCACGCGATGGATGCGGACGCCGGGTGCCATCGCCCGAATATGCATAGGATGAAATCATGACCACAAATTTGAACATGGATTTCCATAAGCGGGTGGTGGTGGCGCCCCGCGACATGCATTGGGCCGAATCGCGCCTGGCCGGCGTGATGCGCAAAATGCTGGAACGCGAAGGCGCCGAAACCGGCCGCGCCACATCCATCGTGCGCTATGCGCCGGGCAGCGATTTTTCGTCCCACACCCATGCCGGCGGCGAGGAATCCATCGTCCTCTCGGGCGTATTTTCCGACCAGTACGGCGATTTCGGCCCGGGCAGTTATATCCGCAATCCCATCGGCTCGGCGCATCGCCCGTTCAGCAAGGACGGCTGCACGATCTTCGTCAAGTTGTGCCAGTTCGAGCCTGAAGATCAGGCCTTCGTACGCCTGGATACAGCATCCGGAACCTGGCTGCCCGGCCCGGCGGACGGTTTGGCGGTATTGCCGCTGCATGAATTCGGGCCGGAGCGTATTGCCCTGGTAAAATGGCAGCCTGGAACGCGCTTCGGGGAGCACAGCCATCCCGGCGGCGAGGAAATCCTGGTTCTGGATGGCGTCTTCGAAGACGAGTTCGGTCGCTACCCGGAAGGCACCTGGCTGCGCAATCCGCACGCAAGCCGGCACACGCCCTTTAGCGGGGAAGGCTGCACCATCTACGTAAAGACCGGGCATCTCCTTCCCTGACCATTCGATGGGCTTGGCCCCCGCCCGTAACTTCCTCTACCATAGCCGGCACGGAAACCGCCCTCGGGGGAGATCGTGGCGGATCGGCAAATTCAAAAAAGGCTTAGCGCCATTCTTGCTGCTGACGTAGCGGGATATACGGCGCTGATGGAGGCCGACACCGACGCCACCGTCGCCGCCTGGCAGGCTGCCCGCCATCCCGAGAACGTCAGTAAACTCATTCTTTACGGCAGCTACGCACGCGGGCGCCGCAAACGGGGCTCGGAGGGTCAGATCGCCGAAAGCGACGCCTTGTCACCATGATCCGCGAAGGCTGGGGCAAGGACATTGACACCTATGTGCAGATGTTCGGCACCTTCTTCATGCCCGATGCCGATGCCAACGCCGACCAGCTCGCCGGATTCACCAAATTCCAGCGCGCGGCAACGCCGCCGGAGAATGCCGCCCGCATCCAGTTTGCGCTGGACGATATCGATATATCGGACGAACTGGCCCAGATCACCGCACACCGCATGGTTCTTCATCTCCGCGAGGACGCGCGCGCCCCCTTTGACGAGGGCCGGCGCATGGCGGCCGCCATTGCCGGCGCCCGCTTTGTCCCCCTGGAAGACCGCAATCACTCCATGCTGGCCGGCGATCCGGCGCTGCATCGCTATCTGGAGGAAATCGAATCCTTTTTAAAACCATGATTTACCGGTTTGGAACCTTCGATATTGGCCCTGATCTTCGCCGGGCGCGACCAAGGATCAAGCTTCGGTGACCTTTGCGCCGCACCGCTTTCGGGGGCCCGGCAATATTGCTATAAGCGGCCCACACCCAGGTGTCACCAAAGAGGCAAGGCCATGGTCACCACCTACAACTACAAACGCTACAAAATGTCGGAATATGAGCTCGGCAAGTTTGCCGGCGCCAAGGCCGGCGAGACCGCCGAGGGCTTCACCATCCGCGACCAAAGCGGTTCCGAGGTGTCGCTGGCAGATTACCAGGGCAAGTGGGTGGTCCTGGAAACCGGCTCGCTCACCTGTTCCATGTATGTCAAAAACATCCCCGGCATGCGCGATCTGCAAGGCAAATATCCTGAGGTGGAGTTCCTCCTGATCTATGTGCGCGAAGCCCATCCCGGCGCCCGCCTCGGCCCGCACCAGAGCGACGCGCAAAAACTGGAAATGTCGAGAAAGCTTCAGGACATTTACAAGGAACCGCGCAAAATCCTGATCGACAATGTGGCCGGCGACATGCACCGCAAAT
Organism: Rhodospirillales bacterium; assembly: GCA_046582475.1. Taxonomy (GTDB): domain Bacteria; phylum Pseudomonadota; class Alphaproteobacteria; order Rhodospirillales; family UBA2165. The sequence continues at coordinate 164 of JAYGEH010000052.1, read as the reverse complement.
ACGGCGCCTTGCCGAACATGACCTACGTGATCGACCCCAATGGCAAGGTCATCTACCGCTGCGACTGGGCCTTTCCGAAATTGATCGATAAGGTGCTGGCGGGACGCGACCGGATCCACACCGACGAGCATGTGCAGATCATCACGGCGGCGCCCTGGATCATG
>JAYGEH010000142.1:0-18182 GCA_046582475.1 Rhodospirillales bacterium | reverse complement strand
ACCGGGCTCTATTTCGCGCTGATCGTTTCGCCCGCCGATTATCAGCAAAGCGAAACCGTGCGTATCATGTATGTGCATGTGCCGGCTTCCTGGATGGCCATGTTCTGCTATTCGGCCCTGGCGGGCGCCAGCGCCGCGGGCTTGATCTGGCGGCATTTGACCGCCTTCGTGGTGGCCCGCGCCACCGCCCCGATCGGCGCCGCCTTCACCTTTCTGGCGCTGGCCACCGGCTCGCTTTGGGGCAAGCCCATGTGGGGCACCTGGTGGGTCTGGGACGCGCGCCTGACATCGGTGCTGATCCTGTTGTTTCTTTATCTCGGCTATATGGCCCTCGAAGGGGCGTTTGATGACCGCTCCCGGGGGATGCGCGCCGCCGCCATCCTGGCCATCGTCGGCGCCGTCAATGTGCCGATCATCAAGTATTCGGTGGATTGGTGGAACACCCTGCATCAGCCCGCCAGCGTCGTGAAACTGGACGGGCCGGCGATCCATGCCTCGATGCTGACGCCGTTGTTGCTGATGGCTGTCGGTTATACGGCATTTTATTTCTGGGTGATGTTCGTGCGCGTCCGCGCCGAGTTCAACGACGCCCGCATCCAGGCCCTGCGCCTGCGCCAAAGCCAGGCTTAGGCGGCCGCCATGGATCTCAACGCATTTCTGGACATGGGCGGCTACGGGGCTTTCGTCTGGCCCTCTTATGGCTTGTCGGCGCTGGTCCTGATCGCCGTCCTCTGGCAAAGCCACGCCCGGCTCAAGCGCTCCGGCGCCGAGCTTGAAAACCTGCGCGAGCGCGACCGGGAGGCGGCGCCATGAAACCCAAGCATCAAAGGCTGGCGTTTATCAGCCTCGGATTTCTGCTGCTGGCGGGCGCCGTGGCGCTGGTGCTGACCGCCTTTCAGAAAAATCTTGTTTTTTTCCACAGCCCAACCGATTTAAAGACCAAGGTGATCAAGGCGGAACAGCGCTTGCGCATCGGCGGGCTGGTGGTAAAGGGAAGTGTCAAAAATGTGGCCGACGCCAATATCCGTTTCACGGTGACCGATCTCGCCAATTCGGTGCAGGTCAATTTCCGCGGCATCCTGCCGGATCTGTTTCGCGAAGGCCAAGGCATCGTCGCCGAGGGCTATTTCCGGAACGGCGTCTTCCAGGCCACCGACGTGCTCGCCAAACATGACGAAACCTACATGCCCGCCGAGGTCGCCGACGCCATCAAGAAGGCGGGGCAATGGAAGGGAGGCCCAGGAGGGGCAAACGCAAAATGATTTCAGAGCTCGGACATTTCGCGCTGATCATGGCGCTTGGCGTCGCCGCCGTGCAGGCCTTCACCGGCCTCGCCGGACCGTGGCGCGGCAACGAAAACTGGTCGGCCATTGTGGCGCCGGCGGCGCTTTTGCAGGCGGTGTTGGTATCGCTCTCCTTCGCCGCCCTGACGCATGCGTTCGTGACCTCGGATTTTTCCCTGGCCATCGTGGCCAACAATTCGCACACCCTGAAACCCATGCTTTACAAGGTGTCCGGGGTTTGGGGGAACCATGAAGGCTCGATGCTGATGTGGGCGCTGATCCTGGCCCTTTACGGCGCCGCCGTGGCGTTTTTCGGCGGCAACCTCCGACCCAGTCTCAAGGCCCGGGTGCTGGCCGTGCAGGCGCTGATCGGCATCGGCATCCTGGCGTTCATCCTGTTTACCTCGAACCCGTTCGCGCGCCTGAGCCCGGCGCCGTTCGACGGCAGCGGCCTCAACCCGTTGCTGCAGGACCCGGGCCTGGCCTTTCATCCGCCGCTCCTCTATCTCGGCTATGTGGGGCTGTCGACGACCTTTTCGTTTGCCGCCGCCGCCCTCATTGAAGGCCGCATCGACGCCGCCTGGGCGCGCTGGGTGCGGCCCTGGACCCTGGCCGCCTGGGGCTTCCTCACCGGCGGCATCGCGCTCGGCTCCTGGTGGGCCTATTACGAATTGGGCTGGGGCGGCTGGTGGTTCTGGGACCCGGTCGAAAACGCCAGCTTCATGCCCTGGCTGGCGGCAACGGCGCTACTGCATTCGGCCATCGTTTCGGAAAAGCGCGACGCCTTGAAGGCCTGGACCGTGTTGCTGGCGATCATCGCCTTTGCACTGTCCCTGCTCGGCACCTTCCTGGTGCGCTCCGGCGTGCTGACTTCGGTGCACGCTTTCGCCTCCGATCCCAGCCGCGGCGTTTTCATCCTGGCCTTCTTGGTTGTCACCGTCGGCGCCGCTTTTGCGCTGTTTGCCTGGCGCGGGCCGAACCTTACCGGGCGCGGCACCTTCGATCCCATTTCCCGGGAAGGCGGGCTGGTGATCAACAATTTCCTGCTTACCGTGGCCGCCGCCTCGGTGCTGCTGGGCACGCTCTACCCAATGTTCCTGGATGTGCTCGATCTCGGCAAGGTGTCGGTGGGGGCGCCCTATTTCAATACGGTGTTTATCCCGATGATGATTCCGGCGATCATTCTGATGGGCGTCGCGCCGCTGATGCAGTGGAAGCGCGGCGACGGCGCCAAAGCCGTGGCGCGGCTCAAATTCGTGTTTATGATCGCGGCGGCGGTGGGCTTCGGCTTTTGGCTGTTCCTCGATCGGGCCAGCGCGCTGGCGTCCTTCGGCATGGCGCTGGCGGCGTGGCTTTTGGCCGCCACCCTTTACGAATTTGCATCGCGGGTGCGCCTGTTCGAACCCGGCCTGGCCGATACCTGGCGGCGCATCCGGCACCAGCCGCGCGCCAGTTGGGGTATGACCCTGGCCCATGGCGGGCTGGCCATCGCGGTCGCCGGGATGACCGCGTCCAGCGCCTGGCGCAGCGAAAGCATCCAGGTCATGCACCCCGGCGACACGGTGACGGTGAGCGGCTATGAATTTACCCTGAAAGGCGCCGAAACCATCCAGGGCCCCAACTACCAGGCCCTGCAAGGCCGCTTCGAGGTCAACCAGGGGGGCCGCTTGCTTTACACCCTGGTGCCGGAAAAACGCACCTACCTGGTTTCGCGCCAGCCAACCACCGAGGCCGCCATCCAGCCCACCTTCCTCGGCGATCTTTATGCGGTGATCGGCGATGCCGACGGCAAGGGCGGCTATGTCACCCGCCTCTATTTCAATCCCCTGGTGCCCTGGATGTGGACCGGCGCGCTGATCATGGTGCTCGGCGCCGGTATCAGCCTGACCGACCGGCGCTACCGCATCGGCGCGCCGTCGAAGCGGCCAGCCCGCCAGGAAGCGGAACCGGAAGCCGGCGCCGGGGCCAAAGCCTGATGGACCGACGCGCTTGATCAAACGGCTTCTCTTTCTGACCCCGATCCTAGTGCTCGGCGTTCTGGCCATCTATTTCACCCTCGGCCTCCAGCGCGATTCCAAGATTTTGCCATCGGTGCTGATCAATACGCCGGTGCCGGAATTTTCGCTGGCCGCAATCGAAGGCGCGGAGCAGGGATTTTCTAGCCTGGACCTCAAGGGCAAGGTCACCCTGGTCAATATCTTCGGCTCCTGGTGCTATGCCTGCCTCGCCGAGCATCCGTTCCTGATGCAACTGACCAAAAACAAGGTGCTGCCCATTTACGGCATCGATTGGCGTGAGCAGGACCGCACCTCGGGGCCGCGCTGGCTGAAACGGCGGGGCAATCCTTATGTGCTGGTCGGCGACGATCCGAAAAGCCGGGGCGCCATCGCCTTCGGCGTCACCGGCGCACCGGAGAGCTTCATCGTCGATAAAGCCGGGATTATCCGCTACAAACATATCGGTGTCATCAACGAAGCCAACTGGAACCAAACGCTGTTTCCGATCGTGCAAAAACTGAGGCAGAAATAATGCGCCGGTGGCGCATCGCAACGCTGCTTCTGGGCGTGCTGATATGGGCGCCGCTGATTTGGACACCCGCGGCGGGCGCCGTCGAGCCCAGCGAAATATTAAAGGACCAAGCCCTCGAGACCCGGGCCCGCGATATTTCCAAGGGTCTGCGCTGTGTTGTCTGCCAGAACCAGTCGATCGACGAGTCCGACGCCCAATTGGCGCGCGATTTGCGCGTGCTGGTGCGCGACCGGCTGCTGGCCGGCGATTCCGACCAGGGCGTGGTCGATTACATCCAGTCCCGTTACGGCGACTATGTGCTCCTGCGCCCGCCGGTAAAAGCCACCACGGTGGTGTTGTGGGCAGGGCCGGTGCTGTTCGCCCTGATCGGCATTTTCGGCATCGCCCTCTATTTCCGCCGGCAAAAGAAATTGCAAGTTTCCGGCGCCGATAAAGATCGCCGCCCATGAACATCTGGATACTGGCCAGCCTGTTGTCGCTGGCGGTGCTTGTTTGGTTGATGCTGCCCGTGTTCCGCCGCTCACCACCCCGGGCCGGCCATGAGGCCGGTGTCTACGCCGATCAGGCCGCCGAGATCGCCAACGCCCGGGGCCTCGGCCTGATCGATCAAAACGAAGCCGAAACCCTGACCCTGGAGATCGCAAAGCGGCTGGACCGCGCCACCGAAGCCGCCACATATGAGGCTGGGGCCGGCGCCGCCAGGGCCGCCAGGGCGCCGAAAGCGGCAGCCATGGCGGCCGCCTTGGGGTTGGTTATTCTGGTGCCGGTGTTCTCCTTCGCCGTTTATGGCTGGCTCGGCTCGCCCGCCTTGCCGGGCCTCCCCCATGCCGAGCGCGGCCCCAAAGTTGATCCTGAATCCCAACACTTGGCAGATACGGTCGCGTCCCTGGCCCGGCGCATGCAGCAATTCCCGGAACGGCTGGAGGGCTGGAAGCTGCTCGGCCGGTCCGCCATGCAGTTGGCGGATTTCGCCCAGGCCGCCCATGCCTTCCGCCAGGCAAGCAATCTTGCGCCGCACGATGTGCCGATGCTGACGGCCCTGGCGGAAGCCCTGTATTTCGCCTCCGGCCAGCGCTTCGATGGGGAATCCCGGGCGGTGCTGGAAACCGCGCTGCATATCGATCCGCGCCTGACAAAAGCGCTCTTCTACCGGGGTCTGGCCTACAGCCAAGCCGGCCAGAACCGCCCGGCCGTGCAGACCTGGACCGATCTGGTCGCCATCGCGCCCGCCGGCGCGCCTTATCTGGAAACCGTGCAACGCCAAATCGCCAACGCCGCCAAGGCCGGCGGCATCGATCTGGCCACCGTCCGGCCGACCCTGGCACCGGCCCAAGGTCCAATCGGGCGTCCAAACGGAGGTCCAAGCACCGGTCCAAGCCGCGAAGACGTGGAAGCGGTATCGCGCATGTCCGAGGACGACCGCGCCGAATTCATCCGTTCCATGGTCGCCCGGCTGGCCGCAAGGCTCGAGGAACAGCCCGGCGATGCCGCCGGATGGCGCCGTTTGGCGCGCGCCTATGGCGTACTCGGCGAGCCCGAAAAAGCGGCGGCGGCGGCGCACCGGGCAAATGAAATCGAACCCGTTGGGCCGCGGCGAATATCGCCCGCAATACCTGACGGTAAAACCCCCTAAAAAAGCCCGCGGAAATCGACCGGTTGGGGCTTGATATTCGGCTTTGGAGCACCATATTTATTGACTTGTGGTGATATCGGAGAGTTGTCCATGGGTGACAATACGTTTCGACTGGTGACGCGGGCGGATTTTGACGGCGTGGTCGCCGGCGGCCTGCTGATCGAGTTGGATTTGGTTGACCGCGAGGTTCTTTTCGCCGAGCCCCGCGATGTCCAGCAAGGCCGCGTCGATATCACCGAGCGCGATATTACCACCAACCTGCCTTATGTGGACGGGGTGCATCTTTGCTTCGACCACCACCTCAGCGAAACCGTGCGCGCCGGCAAGCGCAAGAGCCACATCATCGATCCCAACGCGCCGTCGGCGGCGCGTGTCGTCTATGAATATTACGGCGGCGAAAACGCCTTTCCCAAGATTTCCTCCGAAATGATGGATGCCGTCGATAAGGCGGATTCGGCGCGCTATTCGGAGCGGAAATCCTGGCGCCGTCGGACTGGGCGCTGCTGAATTTTATCATCGATCCGCGCACCGGTATTTCGCGCCTGGATCAATTCAGCTTCGCCAACGATGATTTTATGCGCGATATGATGGTCTATTGCCGGCACCATCCGGTCGAGGAAATTCTGGCCATTGCGGAGGTTGAGGAACGGCTGCACGTGTTTCAGAAACATGAAGAGCTGGCGGAAATGCAGATCCGGCGTTGCGCCACCCTCGACGGCAATGTGGTGGTCGCCGATTTTCGCGGCGAGGACCCGATCTATGTGTGCAACCGCTTCCTGCTGTACGGCATTTTTCCGAGCGCCCAGGTTTCCATCAACGTGCTGCCCGGCGATTCCGGCGACACGGTCCTGCTGGCGGTGGGCAAATCCATCCTCAACCGGGGATCAAACGCCAATATCGGACTTTTGATGCTGGAACGGGGCGGCGGCGGCCACGAAGGCGTCGGCACCTGCCAGATCGACAAAGACCAAGCCGAAACCGTCCAGGTCGAATTGATCGGCGCCATCAACCAAGCCGGCTAAGGCTGGAACCCTTTCTAACTTAGCCTTCGCCGGTGCCCTGCGCGTGCAGGAAACGCGGCAGCGAGGCGATGTCCGGACAGCCGATCTGGCCCAAAATCTGCGCCAATTCCAAACCCAACAATTCCACCGCGTGGGCGGCGCCGGGCGCGCCCATGGCCGCCACCGCATACATGAAGGCGCGCCCCAGGAAGACGAAATCGGCGCCCCTGGCCAAGGCCCGCGCCACATCGAGGCCGGAGCGGGCGCCGCTGTCGACGAACAAATTCAAGGCGCCATCGGTGGATGCGCGAACCGCATCGATCATGTCCAGGGGATGCACCAGGGATTCCGACTGGCGGCCGCCATGGTTGGACAGCAGCACCGCATCGACGCCGAGACGCGCGCAATGTTCGGCGTCCGAGGCACTGAGCAAGCCCTTGACGATCATCGGCCCATCCCAAGCTTTGCGCAACGCCTCGATCTCGGGCCAGCCGATGTGCCGCGCCAGCAGCCCGCTGATCATTTCGGCGACCGATTGGTAATTTGCGCCGGGCGGAAAATAGGGCATCAGGGATTCGAATTTGGGCGGCCCGGCGGCCAGCGTCGCCAGCGCCCAGGAAGGGTTGAGAGCGATGCGCGCCATATTGTTCAGGGACAGTTTCGGCGGCACCGTCATGCCGTTTTTGATCTCGCGCAATCCGCGCCGCGTGGTCGGCATATCGACGGTGACCAGGAGGGCGCCGAACCCGGCCGCCTTGGCCCGGTCGAGAAGCTCCTTTTCGGTGCCGTGATCGGCCAGCGGATAAAGCTGGAACCAGGCGTGATCGCCGGCGATGGCGCCGATTTTTTCGATGCTCGACGTGGCCATGGCGCTCAGGCAAAAAGGGATATTGGCGGCTTTGGCGGCGCCGGCGAGATATTCGGCGGCGCGCGGCCAGATCAGCCCCGAAAGCCCCACCGGAGCGACGCCCAAGGGCATGGCAAAGGAGCGCCCGAAAATTTCGGCGCTTAAATCGGGTGCCTCCCTTTGTTCAAGATAATCGGGCACGAATTGCACCGCATTGAAGGCCGCCCGGTTGGTGGCTAGCCCGCCTTCGTCGCCGGCGCCGCCATCCAGGTAATCGAAGGCGAAGCGCGGCAATCGGCGGCGGGCGCCGGCGCCAAGATCAGCAACGGAAGGATATTTTTTCATGGCGTTTTTAAGGGACATGGCGGCGAGACTAGACGTTTTTTTGGGCTCGTTCAAAACGGAATTCCTTGTTCGCGGCGGCCCGGTTGATACACACGGCGCAAACCAAGGCACGGGGCGGCGGATTTCATGGCAGAGAAAGAAAACTTGCAAGAGCACATCGTAACATGGGCCGAGGTGCACCGGGATACCAAGCTGCTGGTCAACCGGCTCATCGACGCCGGACCCTGGCGCGGCATCGTCGGCATATCCAGGGGCGGGCTGGTGCCGGCCACCATCCTCGCAAGGGAAATGGAAATCCGCTACGTGGACACCATCTGCATCGCGTCGTACGACGAAAAGGACCAGAGCAAAATCACCCTGATCAAATCGCCGGCCGAAGCGGTGGCCGACGCCGGCAAGGGCTGGCTGTTGGTGGACGATCTGGTCGATACCGGCGCCACCATGCGCGCCGCCAAGGAGTTATTGCCCGAAAGCCACGTGGCCACCGTCTATGCCAAGCCGGGCGGCATGCCCTATGTGGACACCTTCGGCCACGAAGTGGCGCAAGCGGGTCTGGATCTTTTTCACCTGGGATACGGATCTCGCCTACACCACGCCGATGATGGCCAGGAAAAACCCGATTCCGGCGCCGCGGTAAACATAGAATTTGGTCGGAAATTTTATTAAGCGCCCCGGATGCGGTCCCGGTGGCTGGTCAGGGCGCGGGTGGCGCCCCGGGTATCGATCACCAATTGGCTGGCCGCCACCAGCGCTTCGAAATTGATAGCGTCGTGGTCGGTGACGATCAGCGCCGCATCGAAATCCTTGAGCGCGCCTTCGTTGAGTGCCACCGAGCGGCGCCCGGCCAGCGCCGCGTGGTCCCTGGTCACCGGTATTTCGGGAACGAACGGGTCGTGGTATGCGACGCTTGCGCCGGCATTTTCCAAAAGCTCGATCAAGATAAGCGCCGGACTTTCGCGGATATCGTTGACGTTTTTCTTGTAGGCGAGGCCGACACAAATAATGCGGGCGCCCTCCAGCGTCTTGCCTTGATCGGCGAGGGCAGCCTCCAGCACCCGGACAACGCGGCCGGGCATGGCCGTGTTGATCTCGCCGGCCAACTCGATAAAGCGGGTTTCGGCGCCCACTTGCCGAGCCCGCCAGGTCAGGTAAAAGGGATCGATGGGGATACAATGGCCGCCGAGGCCGGGGCCCGGATAAAACGCCATATAGCCGAACGGCTTGGTTTTGGCGGCGTCGATCACTTCCCACACATCGATGCCCATTTTTTCGTAGACCATCTTCAATTCGTTGACCAGGGCGATATTGACGGCGCGGAATATATTCTCGGTCAATTTCACCGCTTCGGCCACTTCCAGGGTGGAGACCGGTATCGTCTCGACGACGATCTGATCGTAAAGCGCCGAGGCCGCTTGCAAGGCTTCCTCGCCGTCGCCGCCGACCACCTTGGGGATCAGTGAGGTGCGGAATTCGGCGTTGCCCGGGTCTTCGCGCTCGGGCGAATAGGCGAGCAGGAAATCGGCGCCGGATTTGAGCCCGCTCGCCTCCAGGATCGGTTTCATCACGTCGCGGCTGGTGCCGGGATAGGTGGTGGATTCCAAGATCACCAGCTGCCCCTTTTGCAAATGGGTGGCGATGATTTTGGCGGTGTCGGTCACATAGCGAAGGTCCGGCTGGCGCTCCGGTCCGAGCGGCGTCGGCACGCAAAGTATGATGGCGTCCATGTCCCGGATGCGGGCGAAATCGGTGGTCGCGTGCAGATGCCCGGCGGCCATGGCGGCTTCGATAAGGGTGCCCGGAATATGGCTCAGATAGCTGCGGCCTTGGTTGACGGCGCCGACCTTAATCGCGTCAATATCGAAACCGGTGACCGCAAATCCCTCAGCCGCAAAGGTCAGGGCCAGGGGCAGACCTACATAGCCAATGCCGATGACGCCGATTTTGGCGGACCGGTCCTTGAAGCGCGCAATCAGTTCGTCGTGGTTCATGGATCAAAGTCTCGGGGATCAAAGCCGGGCCAGGCGCCATTTGACCGTGGTGCCGCTGGCTTCGGTCAGGCCGGAAAGGACGATCTGCTGGCAGCGCCGGCGCCGTTGCGGCGCATCGAAATAGACGCTGTCCTCCAGGGCGAGGGCAAAGGCGGCGGCGGAGAATTTCCAGCCCTTGCCCCGGTGCGGTTTTATGAGAACCCCATGGCCGTCCTGGATTACCGTCGCCTGGATATTGGGATGCAAATGGAAGCGGGCATCGAAACGGACGCCGGTTTTGCCGTAAATCTGATCCTCGCCCTGCAATTCGCCGCCGTCGGGGCTCAGCATCAGCAAGCGCCGGTGGGTGAGCCCAAGGGACTGCTCGTAGCCTTCGGAAACCGCCTCGATGATGGTGTTGCCGTCGAGCTCGCGGCGGCTTGAAGTTACCTGCCGGGGGGGGCGCGCCGCACCGCCGTCCGGATTGACCGGCGCCGAGTTGAGATCGCCGATAACCACCGTCGAATGGGCCGCCGTCGAGCGCAGCGCCTGGCGCCATTCGCCGCCGAGGCCGCCGCCGCCGCAATTGACGATCAGCCGTTCCTTGCCGGCGCTCATCTCGAACGACAGCGCGCCCGCATGTCCCCAGCGGTTGGCGTCACGCCCGGGCATGTTGCCGGTATCCATGATCACCGCCGAACGCCCGGCGCTTAAGCGGTGGAAGCCGGAATGGGGGGCGCTGGATTGGGTGCGGGCGCGCACGCCCGATTTGCTCAAAATCTGATCGATGACATCGGCGTCTTCCATGGCGCCGCCGTTGAACAGGCCCAGTCCGCCATCGCCGAGGCGCAAGCTGCGCAGCATGGGCGCCATCAGGCGCACCGAATCCTTGAGCCAGGCCGGCTGCTCCAAATGGGCGGCGGCGAGGGTTTCGGTGACGGCGATCAGATCGCTCAGCAATTGCAAATGAATCGAGGGGTTGCGCGATATATGGCCGCCGTCGGGCAATATCTGGCGGTGCAATTCGAGGCCTAACTGGCGCAGGCCCTGATGCAGAAATTTATCGCACCCGGGCAGCGATACGCCGCAATAGATAAGCCCCTTCAACGACGTGATGCGTTTCGACGACGATGCCGCCTTGCCGGCGTTGCGGGCCAGATGGCGGGCCTGGCGGGCCAGTTCCGTATAGAGCGTCAGGCGAAATTCTTCCGGCGCGTCGGCGGCAAAAAAGCCGAAATGGGTGAGCCAGTTGATCAGCCGCTGAGCGGTCACCTCGGGGCGCCACGGCAGCGCCGACCAATGACCATGGGCCCTGATCCAGCTTGTCGTCAGGCGCCTTGCATGGTGCCTGGCCTGGTCCGAGCCCACCGCCCGCAAATCGCCCAGCCAGGCAAAGCCGTTGAGGTGGCAGAGCCAGGCCTCGCCGGCATCGGCGGACGCGGCGCCCAGATCCACCAACGCGCGCCGCTCGCCGGCAAAGGCAAGGTAGCCGGCCAGGATCGCCTGACCGGCGGCGGCGTCGCCGAGAATGATCTCGGGCGGCGTGCCCAGCAGCCGGTCGGGGGTGCGCCCGAGCAGCGTATAGCGGTACAGCGGACTGCCATAGCCAAAGCGCAGAATCGCGCCCATGAGGCCCGGCCGGTCTTCGATTCCCTGGAGTTCAGAGAGCAAAACACTCTCCCCGATCATCTTCGTTTATCCCTCCAGCCTAGGTAAACTAAATTGGCGAAGAATTGGTTAATCAATTGCCTATTCGTCGCGTATCAGGCGCGCCGCGTAAAATCCGTCCATGCCGCCCTGGGCGCCAAGATGGCACGGCAGGCTGCGCAATTCGCCGGCTGGCGTGACCGCTTCGGCCAAGCCGCCGATTTCGCCCGCCGCGATCGGCGAACGCCGCAGCCGGTCGTCGGATGCTAGCAGATTTGCGACAATTTCGGGACCCTCTTCCGGGGCTAAAGAGCAGGTTGCGAAAACCAGCACGCCGCCGGGCCGCACCAGGTCCGCCGCGTGGGCCGCCAGCCGCGCCTGCAGCTCCGCCGCCCGCGCCACCTCCGCCGCGCGCCGGGTGCGCTGGATATCGGGATGGCGGCGGATGGTGCCGGTGGCGCTGCAGGGCGCATCCAGGAGCACCGCGTCCAAGGGCGCGTCCGGGCGCCAGGCAACCGCGTCGGCACACACCAGATCGGCGTGCAGGCCGAGGCGCTGGAGATTCTCGGCCAAACGGCCTATGCGTTTTTGCGAGCGGTCGACGGCGGTAACATGGGCACCTGCCAAGACCAATTGCGCCGTTTTGCCGCCGGGCGCGGCGCAAAGATCGGCGATCCTGAGCCCGGCCACATCACCGAACAGGCGCGCCGGCAGGCTGGCCGCCACGTCCTGGACCCACCATTGGCCGTCCGAATATCCGGCAAGCCCGGCGGGGCGCACCGATCCGGCCAGGCGTACGGAGCCGCCGGGCAGAACGTCGCCGCCCAGGGCCTCCGCCCAATGGGGCGCATCGGATTTGACGGTCAGATCGGTATTCGGGGTCTGCAAATGGGCCGCGGCGATGGCCGCCGCCGTGCCGGCGCCATAAGCAAGCTGCCAGCTTTGCCACAGCCAATCGGGGGTGTTGAGGCGGAGGGCATCCTGGCCGGCGATGATTGCCTTGCCTTCCGAGGCGGCCCGGCGCAGCACCGCATTGATCAGTTTCTTATGGGGTCCTTGGCCGGTATTGGCGGCCAGATCGACGGCGGTATCGACGACCGCGTGGGCGGGGGTTCCCAGGAACATCAACTGGGCCGCGCCGAGACGCAGTATCTGCCGGGCGCCATGCGCCTTGGCGGGCATCGGCCGGTCCAGCAGGGCATCGATCAGGGCATCGATCTGGCCCAGGCGGCGCAAGGTGGTGGCCACCAGATTATGGGCGAAAGCCCGGTCCCTCGGCTGGACCTCCGCGCCGAGGCTTGCCTCGGCTTCCGCCAGGGCGTCTTCCAAATGCCGTTGTTTATCGAGAATACGGGCGAGCGCGCTGAGCGCCAGGCGCCGGTCAAAATCCATATTGAAAACCTTAGAATGTTGCCCCTTGATTACACCGGCGGGTAGGTTGCTGGCAATTCAATGCTAAGGACTCCGGAAATTTTCTGAATAAGGTTCGCGATTTAGAGCGTTGTCCGGTTAAATGGAATCAATTTGATGGGAACAAATCGGTTTTCCGGGTAGGCGTGGTGCGCCGCGCGATGTCTTTGCATCGGGCAAGCACCGGGGCGCACCCGGGGAGCCGATTTGACCCACCGCAGGCCGGGTGCTTTCGATGCGTGGACGTCGTCGCACGTCTTTACCGATGCCAATGCATCGCCATGCGACGCGCTTCTCGCACACTTGGGATAAAAATGATGGCAAAATCAACCCGGTCAAATGGTTCCATTTAACCGGACAACGCTCTAACCGCTGGGGTCATCACCTTAATGAACGCACTTCAAATCGAAGACCAAGCCGAACGCGCCCGCGCCTTCCTGGATCAGGCCGCCACCCTGGCGCCGATCTTGGACGGGCGCGCCCGCGCAACCGAAGAAGCCGGCCAAATGCTGCCCGGGACCATGGCCGATCTGCGCGCCGGCGGCTTCACCCGTTTGTGCCAGCCGAGGAAATTCGGCGGCGGCGAGCTGCCCCTGGACGCCGCCGCCGAGGTGATCGCGGCGCTCGCCCAAGGCTGCGGCTCCACCGCCTGGGTGTGCGCCGTCTATACCGATCATTCGATCCTGTCCGGCATGTTTGCGGCCCAAGCCACCAACGATATCTGGGGGCAAAATCCGGACGCGCTGATTTCGGCGGGCTACCACCCGACCGGCATGGTCGAGCGCACCGACGGCGGCTGGCGGGTTTCGGGCCAGTGGGAATTCGTCAGCGGCTGTGATTACGCCGACTGGTTTATCCTCGGCAGTTTCATGCCGCTTGATGACGGCGGACGCGTGCATGCCTTTTTCATCGTGCCCCGCGAAGATATCGAGATCGGGGACAATTGGCAGGTGATGGGCCTGCAAGGCACCGGCAGCAAAAACGTGTCGGTCAAAGCCTCGGATGTGCCCGAGCATCGGATGCTGACCCTGCCCGAGGCCAATGGCGGCGCCGAGGCCCGGCAAAGAACCGGCGGCGATGCGGAGACGCGGCCCCTCTACCGATTGCCGCACCTGCCGACGGTGCCGTTCCTGTTCACCGCCACCGGGCTGGGCATCGCCGAAAGCCTGCTCGGGCAATCCATCGATCACATCGCCGGCGCCCAATCCCAAGGCAAACGCATTGCCGAATATCCCACCATGCAGATGCATATCGCCGAAGCCGCCGCCGAGATCGACGCGGCGCGCCTGGTGGTTATGCGCGATTGCGCTTCGTCCATGGCGGCGATGGGCGAGCATAAACCCTTGACCGTGATGGAGCGGGCCGGCAACCGGCGCGGCCACGCCTATGCCAGCCGCCTTTGCCAGGGCGCCGTCGACCGCCTGTTCGCCGCCGCCGGCGCCAAGGGCCTGTTCGATAGCCACTTCGCCCAGCGCAAATTCCGTGACATGCGCGCCGTTTCCACCCACATTTCGCAAAACTGGGACCGTTCGGGTACCGTTTACGGGGCGGCCGCCTTCGGCCTCGACAGCATCTAGTCCGTCTAGGCCGCCATCACCACGAAGCCGATGATTATCAGCAACCCCAAGACGGCGCGCCGGAACAATTCCTTCGGGATGGCGTGAAACAGCCGCGCGCCGAGCCACATGCCGAGGGAGTAGGGCAGCAAAAGGATTGCCGCGCGGATCAGCGTATCGACACCGATGCCGCCGGCAAACGCCAGGCTGACCAGAACCATGGGTATCAGGATGGAAACCGAGATCATGTTGTTGGCGCGCTGAACCTCGGCCGGGCCCGGCGCCGCCATGAAATAGAGGACGCAGATCGGCCCGCCGATACCGGCGAACCCGGCCAGCCCGCCGCCGAGGCCGCCGGTGACCACCTTCGGCATTAACCCCTGGTTGCCCTGGTATTGCCAGCCGGTGGCCAGGATCACGGCGGTGATCAAGATGAAAGCGCCGATCGAACGGCGCACCAGGTCCGGCTCCAGATGCAGCAGCGCCACCACGCCCAACGGCCCGCCGATGGCCGCGGCGACGATGATCGGCGTGATCTCCGGCCAGTCGGCTTTGCGGATTTCCGGGATGCAACCCTGCAGGGAAGCCGAAATGCCGGTCAATCCCATGATGGCCACCGCTTCCACCGGCCCCCACAAAAATATCAGCACCGGCCCCCAGATCAGATTGGCGCCGAAACCGGTAAAGCCGCGCAACATGGCGGCGGCCACCGCGAAGACGCCGGCGATGGCCAAATTTTGATCGAATAGTTGGGGTAATTCCATGGGGTGCTGCTAAGATTACATCCGGTTGTAGGTGTGCCCGCTGGAGAAAAAAAATTCAAGCTTGGCGGTTAAATTCTGTGTGCCGCGCTCCATTCGGAGGTCTTGGAATACACGCGCCAAAAGGCGGACGGCGAGGGTTGGTTTGGGCGGGACACCTTGCCGACGCCGCCGGTTCTCGCCCGGCAGATTGCCATTGGTCCGCGTTGCACTAGTGGCCTGTGTCATCTAATTTGCACCCCTACGATCTCTTTTCCCGTTTTCTCGGTAGGAGAAAGGGCGCAGGCGATGCGGGCCCATCGGCAAGCCCTTTCGACACCCCGAGGGTACGGGAAAAGTGACCCAGAGGGCGGCGTTGCAAGGCTCCCGGTCATCGTCGCGCACCCCTTGTGGTGGATTGGCACCACGGCTGGGCGCGCTCCTCGCCGGAAACCTTGCAACACCGTCGTAGGGGTGCAAATTAGATGACACAGGCCACTAGAATAGCGCCGAAGAATAATGCTCCTGGTGCAGGCCAATGGCGGATCGATCCATGACCCGTTGAAAAGGACACAACCATGGCAGATACCGATATCGGCCTCGATCTTTTGGGCGAGGAAGAACGCGCCATCTTGGGAGCGCCCTATCCGGGCTTTGCGGCCGCCGAGATCGCGGCGCGCCGGGAGCGGGTGATCGCCGCCATGGCCGAAGACAATCTGGATGCGCTGGTGGTGGCCGAATTCGGCTTCGGCGGCACCGCCGTCCACTGGCTCACCAACTGGCCTTCGACCACCGCCGCGGTGCTGGTGCTGGTGCCCGGCCAGCCCGTTCATCTTGTAATCGAGCATTACAACCACCTGCCCCACGCCGAGCAAATGGTCACCGATGCAGACGTGATCTGGGGCGAGCGCAAGCCGATGCAGGTGGCCGCGGATATTTTAAAAAAGCTGGCGCCAGGGCTAAGCCGGATCGGCGTCATCGGGCGTTTGTCTGCCAACGATTATGCCGCCGTGGGCGGCCAAGCCGATGCGATCGAGGATTTCAACCGGGCCTATTTCACACTTCGGCTGATCAAATCGCAGGCGGAAATTTCCTGGATGCGGATCGGCGCCCTGTTTTCCGACATGGCGCTGCAGGCCATGGTGGAGGCTGTCGAGCCTGGCGTCACCGAGCGGCAGCTGGCGGCGGCCACCCAGGCGGCGTATTTGCCTCATGGCGGCGCCCATGTGATCGAGTTCATGGGCGTGACGCCGATGGACGATCCCGATTGCTGCGTGCCGCTGCAATTCCCGTCGAGCCGCGCGGTGCGCCGGGGCGACGCCCTGGTCACCGAAATCTCGTCCCACTTTTGGACCTATTCGGGCCAGGTTTTGCGCACCATGACCGTCGCGGCCGAGCCGAACGCGCTCTACCAGGACCTGCACGACGTCGCCGAGGCGGTGCTGGCCGGCATCGAAGGCGTGCTGCGGCCCGGCGCTACGGCGGCCGACGTCATCGCCGAGACTGCGGTGATCGAGGCGGCCGGCTTCACCATCTGGGACGATGTCACCCACGGTTATGGCGGCGGCTACCTGGCGCCGGTGCTGGGCTGCGCCTCGCGCCCGGCCGGGCCGGTTCCCGATTTCACCTTTGCCGAAAACATGATGCTGGTGGTGCAGCCCAACATCATCACCAAGGACGCATCAGCCGGCGTGCAGACCGGCGGGCTGGTGCGCATCACCAAAGACGGCAACGAGCGCATGCAAATCTATCCGAGCGGCATCATCCGCATCTAGCGCGGTTGCGGATAGGTAGGAATCGATTTGATGGGAACAAATCGGTTTTCCGGCCACTTAGGATTCTCGGCCCGGTGCGCGGCGCGATGCGGATCATTCGGGCAAGATCGTGCCGGCGGCGTGAGATAATTTCACCTATATTCCGTGTTATTTTAGTATCTTAATAATATCATAGCGTGTAAATAATCGCTTGAAATAGTTCTCATAATGTTCTTTAATTACGGGCCTTCATCGAGCCACCCTAGGAATGGAGAATGGTTCGAATATTGGCATTCCTGCTGCCGTTTGTAGCGTTCGCCCTTGCGCCGTCGCCGGTATCCCGGTCGGCAGAAATATTGGCGGGCCCGGTGCCGGCGCGCCTGCTCAGGGTCATCGACGGCGACTCCATCTCGGTCCGCGCCCGCATCTGGCTGGGCCAGGATGTGCAGACCCTGGTGCGCATCGATGGCGTCGATACGCCGGAGTTGCGCGGCAAGTGCCCGGCGGAGCGCCAACTGGCCATCCGCGCCCGGGATTTTGTCATCGCCTTCCTCGGCCGGGGCGGCATTTTCCTGCGTGACATTCAATACGGCAAGTTCGCGGGGCGCGTCGTCAGCCGGGTGTTGTCGTCCGACGGCCGCGACCTGACCGACGCCCTCATCGCCGAGGGCTTGGGCCGCACCTACGCGGGCCGCAAGCGGCGGAGTTGGTGCGTCTGAAGGGCGCGCCCAGACTCACCGCACGCGGGGGATGGCACACTGGCGCAGCCCACATGGGGTTGGCATGGTCGGCCATGTGGGCGTCGATCTTGGCACCTCGTAATGTAAATCGCTCGGCCAGACCGGCGTCGGCGAAAAATTATTTCACCACAGAGTCGTTGAGACGGTGAGACCTATTCCGACATTCATCTTTTACGGGAAATAATATCATTAACTCTTGCAACATCGATCGTACACCCCCCTTACGGTTATGACGGTTCCTGACGGTTTGTTACGGTTTTTGCGCCCTTTGGCGCACCACAACGGCCACGATCACGGGCACCGCCGCGCGTGGGATCAAGACTTCCTATTCACAATTTCCAAGAGCACGAGCGCTCAAAGGCGCTGTATATCTAATTAGCCCGCGCACCGATTTCCGCAAGTGGGGAAGACGAAAAGGTTCGGTCAGACTCTAGCCCGGCTGGGGATGGCTGGGTCGGCCAGCCGGGCGCCCCGAGATTTGCCCCCCGGCTGAACGCAAAAAGGTTTGCACCACAGAGAGCAAAGAGGTCACAGAGATTCATAGCCGCGCGCAGCGCCTTCCCTCTCCCTTTCTCCTCTGTGTTCTCTGTGACCTCTGTGTTGATTCTTATTCTTGGGCACCTCTAAAAATAACCTGCTGTGCAACCGTATGCCAATATCAGCTCACCATGAAGCCCTTTGACCAGAATTTCTGTGTTTACCACGCTTCCGCGGGGTCATTTTTCCCTCA
>JAYGEH010000575.1:0-3888 GCA_046582475.1 Rhodospirillales bacterium | reverse complement strand
TCATTACTCGCAAGGCCATCGAAAAGGCTAAAGAGGGGGATATGGCGGCAATCCGGCTTTGTTTGGAGCGTATCTTGCCCACCATTAAATCCCGTCCCATCGAGATAGACCTTCCCCCCGTTGAAACCGCCGAAGATATTACGGCAGCCCAGGGCGCGGTTATCGCTGCAATGGCAAGGGGAGAAATCACCCCTGATGATGCCAGCACCGTTGCGGGCGTTCTGGAAGCCAAGCGCCGGGCGATTGAAACCGTGGAACTTGAGAAGCGACTAGATATTCTGGAAAAGGCAAAAGGAAATTGATCCATGAAATCACAAGAGAAGCGCATTAAAAAACTTTGCGAGGGGATGTCCAAAACAGCCCGCATTAGGGCCGTTCTTGATGCCATCAGGGTTGATGATGTGAGCCTTCGAGACGGGCTGCTGGAAGCAACACCCCGGCTTTCGTATACGGTGCTGGACATCCAGGTTACTGATTCAATCGGGGCGGCTCATATTTTGAGCCTCCGTTTCGACAGAACATTTTATCACTTATTAGCCTGCAGTATGGCCTGTCAAATACCAAGCGTTACAACCAATCGTGACCCTAAAGAAATTTTGGTGGGAATCGAGAACATGGACAACCAACTGTGCGCCTTAACCAGCGGTGCGGAAATATTCGCGGAGTGTATCGGACTCGATTTAAGCCAAGTACTTGCTTTCTCAATGGCCCTGGATTTTGAATTTGATGAGATTAAGCAGCCCCTGGATACGTTGTCAGAGGATGATTTGGAGCGGGCTAACGGGGTTGCAGACGCCTTTCAGGAACTTTGGGGCAAGCATGGAAATGCCATTGAGAATTTTGGCGAGGCCGCTTGAGGGAATATGGGTTCAATTAGTTTACTCCAAATTTCCGTAGAGCTTACAAGTACCCGTTAAGAGGTCCGAAAGCCCCCCGCCTAAGGCACGGTCGTTGGCGGCGCTGACGCGGGGGCGAGAAGGTCCGCTTTCGGGGATAAAGCGGACGTAAATCACGGTCTAGCTTAACTTCCGCTTATAGCCAAAAGCGGACATCAAAGTGTTTTATGATTCCACAAGGGGTGATTGGACAATTCCATAGCAAGGAAAATAAGATTCACAGCGGCGCCGGGCGTGCGGGCTTCGTTTACAGCATGCGTTCACATGTTAGAATAATTTTGCAACTGGTCAGTCATTTTGAATTGATGGATTTGGGAGAAACCGATTGAAGTTTCGCCTTACATTAAAATTGCCTGCAATGTTTGCAGCTGGGGCGGCTTTAACGGCAATTCTGGTATCCGGCAACGACTATTTTACGGCGACCAACGTTCTGGAAAAACAGGTTGCGGAAAACCTGCAAAATGTACGCAATGGACGTAAGGCGGAGGTTTTCCGGTTCCTTTCCAGGGTCCATGAAGATTTGGTAATTTTGGCATCCGGCAATCAAGTCCGCTTGGCCCTGCAAGATTTCGATCAGGAGTTTCAGGGGATCGAACGGCAGGGCAAAAATCGCACCATGTTTATGCAGCATCTTTACGTTGTGCAATCTCCCGCCAAATCGTTTAGTCCCCAAATCCTCGACGATCCGGCCATCAAAAATTATGCCGTTAAGCATGCCCTTCACGACGGCTGGTTTAGGCGAATCGTCCCGGTTCGTGGATATGGCGACCTGTATCTAATCAGTCGTCGCGGGGATGTCGTTTATTCGGTCCTGAAGAAAGACGACTTTGCCACAAATTTGCTGAACGGCCGCTGGCGTGACACCGGATTGGCGCGTGTTTTTAGAGGGGCGATGATGAAAGCGGGCGTCAGTCCGCCACCTAAGCTGATGCCGTCCATGGCCTCCGGAATGGCGCATGGCCCAGATAGCAATATGCCTGAGACCATGGCGGGGAATAAGATGCCCATGGACCATTCCGCGAATATGACGAAACCCGGATTGAACCGAGGAGGAGGAAAGTCGTCAGGCACTGAGAATTCTGAAGCACTTTCCGGCCCCGTCAAGCCACAGGGAAAACTACAAGCCGGTGTGGATCATTCCGGCCATAACAGGGAGTTGTTTCAGGATATAACCCGCTATATTCCGGACAATGGCACGCCGGCTGGTTTCATGGCCGTGCCGGTGATTGATCGTCAGGGAAATGCAGCCGGCGTGCTGGCAATCCGGTTTCCCATCCAGCGGGTCAACGCCATCATGCAGGAGGCATCCAACCTGGGGAAAACAGGTGACGCCTTTCTCGTGGGCGAAGATTTCCTGTTTCGCTCTCAGCCACGGTTTGAGTCTCAGCCTTTTGTCGTAGAAAAATCGTTTAAAGGGGACGCAATTGAGGCCGCTTTCAGGAACCAAGAAGGCGTCATGGTCACTCAAAGTTATGACGGAACGCCGGTCCTGGCGGCCTATGGATCCCTAATATTTCATGGCGCCAAATGGGCGGTCTTAAGTGAAATGAATCTTGCGGAAATACGGATGCCGATAAAGGATATGCGTCTTCGTATGATACTGATCGGCAGTTCGCTGACAGTTCTAATGATTTTTATTGGAGTTTTTGCTGCGCGGACCGTCACCATCCCTTTGTCCAGCGTTTCCGAAGCAATGGATACGTATGCCAAAACCCGGACGATCCATGACATGCCCTACGCCGGTCGTAAGGACGAAATCGGAAAAATCGCCCAATCCTTTAACGGGGTAACGAAGGACATCGGAACTTATATAGCCGAACATCAGGAAGCCGAAAATAAACTGGCCGAGAAGAACCAATTGCTGGAAGTCCTTTCGTCCAAGCTTTCGCGCTACCTGTCGCCGCAGGTCTACGAAACCATCTTCAGCGGCCAGCAGGACGCCGCCATCTCGACAGACCGCAAGAAGCTGACGGTATTCTTTTCCGACATCAAGGACTTCACGGCCACCACCGAGGACCTGGAGCCGGAGGAATTGACCTTCCTGCTCAACGACTACCTGACCAAGATGACGGATATCGCGCTTGAGTACGGGGCGACCATCGACAAATACATCGGCGACGCCATGTTGCTGTTCTTCGGCGACCCTACCACCATGGGCGACCAGGAAGACGCCCTGGCGTGCGTCAAGATGGCCATCGCCATGCAGCGCCGCATGGTTGACCTGCGCGCTAAGTGGAATGAATTCGGCCATGAAAGGCCGATCCATATGCGCATCGGCATCAACTCCGGCTATTGCAACGTCGGAAACTTCGGCAGCGAAGCGCGAATGGACTACACAATCATTGGCGGTGAAGTGAACCTTGCGGCGCGTCTCGAGAGCATCGCCGAGGCCGATGGGATCATGTTGGCCTACGGAACATATTCGCTGGTCAAGCACGAAATCGACGCCAAAGAGCAAAAGCCGATCAAAGTCAAAGGCATTGCCCGGGATGTCGTGCCTTACGCGGTCGAGGGTATCTTCGACGACCTAGATGCCGACCGTCCCTATATCCGTTCCGAGAGCGATGCGATGCGCCTCTATGTGGATCTTAGAAAGCTCGACGAAAAGGGCCGGGCGGAAACTGCAAAAGAGTTGGAGAAATGCGCCGCAAGGCTCCGGGAAACCTGAACGGAAGCCCCTTATTTTCCGGTCCCACGTTTTGAATTCGGTAATCTGGCGAATGTCCGCTTTGGGTCATTAACGGACTCTTTTCGACTACCCTCAGAATGTCCGCTTTTGGGGGTAAAGCGGACATCCATCCTCCACATTTGAAACTGCTATCCACCCTCAGTTCCAGCAAACTCGGTTCTATTTTTTGGGCAAGCTCCGTGAACGCTTCCTGCGCATTGGCGAAACCTGCCAGCCGTCACCCAGGCACTCTTGCAACTGTTTTAACTTTGCTGCGGACAGCACTTGGTATCTTCCGTCGATTGACGGACGCGACGGGTGACG
>JAYGEH010000551.1:0-7650 GCA_046582475.1 Rhodospirillales bacterium | reverse complement strand
TGAATGGCACACAACGCAGAGGAATATGCCAAAATCTTCAGTTATTTAGCATCTAGCCAAGCTATCCATCTGCAATCCAACTCTATTTCGTGACAGTATACTAAATTATTGTTATAATATTTTAATAATTTAGTATACTGTCAGGAAAATTAATTATACTGTCATGAAATTAATTACCGAGTACACCTCAGCCGCCGCTTGATGGCTGGCACCGGATGGTCAGGGCCGTGGGTGGCTATTAGGGCCGGCACGTCTAGTTCCACCGTGCGGGCGCATTCATCACAGATTGCCAGGAGGCGGTAGCGGGCGCGGACTAGGGTGGCGGTCATGGAATTACTTTGATTTGGGCGGGTATTCGAAGCTAGGCCCGTTATGTTTTCGGTACAATATTATTGAGCGTGATTTTGGCAGGTGTTGCCAGGCTAGAGCCTAATCATTCCAATTGCGTTTTTAAGCCTCCAACACATTAATCAACTCGTCCATTGTTAACCAAGGACGCCTTCGATGCAGCATTCTGTGACAATTTGAGCAAACTAATGATATCTCCTCAATTCTTATTATATCACCATCCGGATTTAGAGTGCTAACGGGAACCGTGTGGTGAGCCTCAATAAATCCACGCCCAATTTCACCATATCTCAGTGCAAAATCGAATTGGCAACATTGGCATTGAAGCGTTCCATTTAATAGCGCATGGTTTTTTAACGCTTTAATTTGGGCGGTATCTCTCTCCCGGTATTTATGCAATTTTTCCCTTCGTTTGCCCTCGGGAAACCCGTCGCGATATTCGGGTGTGTCGTCATCTAGATTGTCGGCTTTTATCCGATTTTCAAACAAGCTCATAAGTTCAACGATAAATTCACTTACTTCGGCAATATGCTCCGGTACAGAAATCACAACCCGGGGAGATAGAAAATACTTTGTAAAATAACTCACTCTTTCTGAATTTTTTCCATCACGTTTGGACGGAGAATCCATCACGTTTGGACGGAGAATAGGTCCACGTCAGCATGCCTTCGTCAAATTCGTGAATTTCCGCTTTTGGCCCACTTCGGTCGCGTGGAAATAACACAAGATAATAACCAAACTTTTCGGTCCACTCAGATAGTAATATCCAAATTGCTTCGCCCTCGGCGTATTGAACGAGAAATCCGCATTCGAACTTTTTTTGATCCGCCCAACGATGAAAGCCTTGTATTCTTCCCGGAGGGCGGTAGTCGATTATTTTTGGATCGACATTTAGGACACCTTGATACTCAATCAATTTGTTGTGGATTTCTTGAGCAATTTGCCTTTCCATGTTTCTTCTCCGAACAAGATCAGTTTCTGACCTAGTTTGCAGCAAGGGCGCGGCCAACACTGCCAACGCTAAGCCCGGTCGCGGCTGCCATCAAATTACGGGGACACATAACTTAATTATACCCGGTGGCCTTCAATTCTAACCGCGATATTTAACCGCCTCGCCCCCCATCCTAACCTTCCCCCTCGAGGGGGAAGGGACTGGGCCGTGCCGCTTTAACGGCAATCCATCATATTTATTACCGGGTGCCCGCCCTTGAGGCCGCGCGCGGGCCGACCATGCCACCCGTCTTCGCCGTCGCGTTGCTCTGGCTTCGCCGGACCAGGTCCCCCGCGCGCTCGAGCCTGGACCTATTTCGGGACAGTATACTTAATTATTTTCGGTGGGCTTCAAATTTGCCCGCGATATTAAACCGCCCCCCCCCTAATCTTCCCCCTCCAGGGGGGGAAGGAACTAGGCCGTGCACCGGTTTAGCGGCATTCCAACACCGTTATCGCCGGGTGCCCGTCGGTGAGGACGCGCACAGGCCGACCATGCCACCCGTCTTCGCCGTCGCGTTGCTTCGGCTTCGCCGGGCCAGGTCCCCCGTGCGCTAGAGCGTGAGGTACCGCGCCCCAGTACTAAACTTCCGTCCCGCCCACGGTCAGCTCGTCGATCTTCAGGGTCGGCTGGCCGACGCCGACGGGGACGCCCTGGCCGTCCTTGCCGCAGGTGCCGACACCGGGATCGAGGGCCATGTCGTTGCCGACCATCGAGACCTTGGTCAGCACGTCGGGGCCGTTGCCGATCAGCGTCGCGCCCTTGACCGGGGCGCCCACCTTGCCGCCTTCGATCCGGTAGGCCTCGGTGCAGGAGAAGACGAACTTGCCGGACGTGATGTCCACCTGGCCGCCGCCGAAATTGACCGCGTAGAGGCCTTCGTCCACGGACTTGATAATCTCTTCCGGGTCCGCCTCGCCGTTTTCCATGATGGTGTTGGTCATGCGCGGCATCGGCATATGCGCGTAGCTTTGCCGGCGGCCGTTGCCGGTGGGCGCCTTGCCCATCAGGCGCGCGTTCATGCGGTCCTGCATAAAGCCGGTGAGGATGCCGTCCTCAATCAGGATGGTGCGCTGGGTGGGGGTGCCCTCGTCGTCGATGGAGAGCGAGCCGCGGCGGTCGTTGATGGTGCCGTCATCAACCACGGTGACCCCCGGGGAGGCCACCCGCTGGCCCATCAATTCGGAAAAGGCGGATGTCTTCTTGCGGTTGAAATCGCCCTCCAGGCCATGGCCGATGGCTTCGTGCAGCAATATCGCGGGCCAGCCGGGGCCGAGGACGACGGCCATTTCGCCGGCCGGCGCGGGCACCGATTGCAAATTGACCAGGGCCTGGCGAAGCGCCTCGTCGACCGCGGCCCGCCAGGTATCGGGCTGCATATAGAAGGCGTAGGTTTCGCGCCCGCCGGTGCCGTAGGAGCCCGATTCCATGCGCTCCCCCTCGCCGACGATGCACGAAACGTTGAGCCGCACAAGGGGCCGGATATCGGCGGCGCGGCTGCCGTCGGCGCGCAAAATCTGTATCGCCTGCCATTCGCCGGACAACGACGCCGACACCTGGCGCACCCTCTCGTCGAGGCCGCGGGCGTAGGCATCGATGTCGGCCAGCAGCTTGACTTTGTCTTCGAACGGGGTGAGGGCTAGGGGATTGTCGTCGATATAAAGGCTCTGGTTGGTGGCGCCCGGCGGCGCCGCCATCTCGCCGCCATGGCCGGCATGGACGGCGCGCACGGTGGCGGCGGCGCGGCGCAGCGCGTCCTCGGATAATTCCGAGGCGTGGCTGTAGCCCGATGTCTCGCCGGCGACGGCGCGCAGGCCGAAGCCCTGGGCGGTATCGAAGCTGGCGTTCTTCAAGCGGCCGTCGTCGAATACCAGGCTTTCCGACTGCGCGTATTCCAGATACAGCTCGCCGTCGTCGGCGCCCGCCAGGGCGTCCCCGACAATGCTTTCGACGCGGCTCCTCTCGAGCCCGGAGCGGGTGAAGAATAACTCATCGGTGGCGGCGATATCGGTCATGCCGGTTCCTTTCGGTCCCCCCGGATTTCCATACAAGGCAGGGTGCCAAAATCCGGCCCGCACCACAAGACATTCGCCAAATATCCGCGGCGGCATGCCGCCCTTGACCTCACAGGTATTTGATCTATGATCCTGGCATTCGTGGTGATTTGTACGACCGGCTTGCGGCCACGTTAAATAATCGAAGCTAAAAGGTCGGCGCGTGAAAGCCCCGACCATAACCGGCCGGGGTATTTTTTTGCCCGGGTAAATGACAAAACCCTGCTGGGTGAGGAGATCGCGATGAGCAACGATAAAAAACCAGACGGCTGGCGGCGCCAAACGAATTTGGTCCGGGGCGGCCTCGACCGTTCCCACTTCGATGAAATATCCGAGGCCATGTATCTGACCTCCAGCTATGCTTACGAAAGCGCCGAGCAGGCGCAGCGGGCGTTCAAGGGCGAGGAAGACCACTACCTCTATTCCCGCTACGGCAATCCGACCGTAACCCAGTTCGAAGAGCGCATGAAGCTGATGGAGGGCGCCGCCATCTGCCAATCGACGGCCAGCGGCATGGGCGCCGTGTTCGCGTCGCTCGCCTGTATGCTGGGGGCCGGCGACCGGCTGGTCGCCTCCAAGGCCCTGTTCGGCAGTTGCGATTATGTGTGCACCGTGCTGATGCCCCAATACGGCGTCGAGACGGTCACCGTCGCCAGCACCGATCTGGATGAGTGGGAACGGGCCCTGTCGAAACCCACCAAGGCGGTGTTCCTGGAAACCCCCTCCAATCCGATGATGCAGATTTTGGATATCGAAGCCATCGCCGAACTGGCGCACAAGGCCGGCGCCCGATTGATCGTCGATAACGTGTTCGCGACGCCGATTTACCAAAAGCCGTTGGAATTGGGCGCCGACATTGTCATGTATTCGACCACCAAGCATATCGACGGCCAGGGCCGCACACTGGGCGGCGCCGTGCTGACCAACGATGCCGATTATTACCAGGGCCATATGCGCATGTTCATCCGCCATACCGGGCCGACGTTGAGCCCGTTCAACGCCTGGGTGCTGACCAAGGCCCTGGAGACCCTGGAGCTCCGGGTGCGGGCGCAGGCGGCGGCGGCGGCCGATATCGCCGATTTCTTAGGAGCCCAGGCGGATGTCACGGCGGTGATATTCCCCGGCCTTGCCAGCCATCCGCAGGCCGATTTGATCGCCAATCAGATGAGCGGGCCGGGCACCGTGGTGGCGTTCGAGCTGGACGGCGATCAGGCGCGCGCCTTCAGGTTCATGAACGCGCTCGAACTGATCGACATCTCCAACAATCTGGGCGACGCCAAAAGCATGGTCACCCACCCGACCACCACCACCCATCAGCGGGTCAGCGCCGACGAGCGCGCCCAGCTCGGCATCCACGAAAATATGGTGCGCCTGTCGGTGGGATTGGAAGACGTGGAGGATCTGAAAGAGGATATGGCGCAAGCGATGAAAGCGTGAAGGGATTTATGGCGCGGGCGGGTTATAAACCGCCCCTACGGTAAAAGCCAGGTTCGGTGCGTGTAGGGGCGGGTTTCAAACCCGCCTTTTGCCGCCGCGCCCCTTACCCCTGCTTCCAGGCCAGGCCGCGCACCTTCCAGCCGTTTTGGCTGCCCCGGTGGGCGTCGTCGTCCGTGTCGCCCTCGAAGCCTTCGGCGATGTTGTAGCAGTTTGCATAGCCGGCTTCGGTCATCGCCTTGGCGGCGCTTGCCGAGCGCTGGCCGGAGCGGCAGAGGAACAAGATGGTGGTGTCCGGCTCTGGGCAGGCGGCCTTGACCTCGGCCACGAAAGCCTCGTTTTTCACACTGCCGGGGAAGGTCAGCCAGGAAATGTTGATCTGTTCGCGGCCCAAGGCGCTCAAATCGGTGACGCCCACATAGTTCCATTCGGCGTCGGTGCGCACATCGATCAGCACCGCGCCGGCGTCCGCCGCCAGCCTGTCCCAGGTTTCTCTCGGCGATACATCGCCCGCATATCCGTCGGCCACCGCCCATCTCCCTTGGCTCATTTGCGATGGTGACAGTTATAGCCCTGGCATGGGCGCCGCGCCATACCGGTAAATTCTTTCCAGGCGCGGGCGGGCGTTGTATCTAGGGTCCATTGGAAAACGCGCGCCAAAGACTGTAGAGAATGAATCCCGAAACCGGACCCGAATTATCCGTTGTCGTGCCCGTGCTGGACGAAGCCGAAAACATCGTCCCGCTGGTCGATGAAATCTATCGGGCGCTGGAAGGCGGGCCGGCATTCGAAATTGTCTATGTGGATGACGGCAGCACCGACGAAAGCTTCGAGATTTTGGCCGAACTGGCCGCGCGGCCCAATTTCCGCGCCGTGCGCCACGCGCTGCGCGCCGGGCAAAGCGCGGCGATCCTGAGTGGCGTGCGCGCCGCCGGCGGAACCTTGATCGCCACCCTGGACGGCGACGGCCAGAACGATCCCGCCGATATCCCAAGGCTGCTGGCCGTCTACCGGGCGCAAGCAGGAGACGCCGGGCCGCTGATGATCGCCGGCCACCGCCGCCGGCGCCGGGACGGGATTGTAAAGCGTGTGTCTTCGCGCATCGCCAACGCCGTCCGCGCCCGTGCCCTTGGCGACGGAACGCCGGATACAGGCTGCGGGCTCAAGCTGTTCCCGCGCCAATCGTTCCTGGAATTTCCCGCCTTCGATCACATGCACCGCTTTCTTCCCGCCTTGATGATCCGCGCCGGCGGCCGGGTTATTTCCGAAGACGTCAGTCACCGGGCGCGGGCGCGCGGGCGCTCGAAATACGGCATGTGGGACCGGCTTTGGGTGGGCCTTGTCGATCTCCGGGGTGTCGGATGGCTGGCGCGCCGGGCGATGCACGCCAAAATCGCCGAGATCAAGGGCGCGCCCGGCGCCGGCGCCGGCGAATAGGGACCAACGCATGCAATCGCTGCCCCGCACGATATTTCGCGGCCTGATGGTTATCGCCGTATTGATCGCCGCCGGCTTTGTGTTGAAAAAATGGGGCATCGGCGGCGGCATCCTCAACGAAGCCTGGATCGACGCCAACATCCGCCATAACGGCAGCAGCGGCGGCGCCTTGTTCCTGGCCATCGGCGGCGCCTTCATCGCCGTCGGGTTTCCGCGCCAGGCGGTGTCGTTCCTGGCCGGGTTTGCGTTTGGTCTTATCGGCGGTACCCTGCTGGCGGTGGCGGCGACCACAATCGGCTGCATGGTGACCTTCAGTTTTTCGAGGTTTCTGGCGCGCCGCTGGATCGCCGCCAAATTCTCCGATCGCATCGCCAAAGCCGATGATTTTTTTCAGGCCAATACCTTTGCCGCCACCCTGTTGATCCGCTTCCTGCCCTTGGGCAGCAATTTCGTCACCAATCTGGTGGCCGGCGTCTCCAAGGCCGGCGCCGCCGCGTTCGTCGGCGGCTCGGCCCTCGGCTATATACCGCAGAGCTTCATCTTCGCGCTTCTGGGCAGCGGCATCACCCTGGAGCCGGGCCTCCGCATCAGCCTCAGCGTGGTCCTGTTCCTTATATCGGCGGCCCTCGGCGTTTACCTGTTCCGCAGGTTCCGCCGCGATGCCACTGCATTTGAATAACGAATTTAGTGGAGTGTCCAGACCGCATCGACGCGGCGCATGGCGACCGGCTTGATCAGATTGCGGCTGGCGACGCGAACCGAATGAATGCGGCCTTCCAGGTTGCGGTCCCAATGGTCCAGAAACTTGACCAGGGTTGGATAGTCGGGCGGCAGATCGAGGGTCTGCCAGATGAAGCTTTGCAGCAGATTGGGATAGTCGGGGATGCGGTAGAGAACCTCGGCGGTGGTCAGGCAATACCCCTTGAGCAGCTTGCCCATATCACCTTTGGAATATTTTTGACGCGCTTTACGGGGATTTCGCATATATCCACCATCCTTTGCATGCCTATTAAAAAATAATTTGTTGCTAATTTATCCCGAGTCGTAAAAAAAATATAGTTATTTCAATGATTTAGCACTCTATCGGGGAGAGTGCTGCCAATACTCGCGGGCCCGCCGGCAATTTTTTTTTGGCTTGGGGCTTGACGTTCGGCGAGCACGGACTAGTTTGTTAGCACTCTCGCGCCGTGAGTGCTAACCGCGGCGCCATTTCAATATGCAACTTGGAGGAAGCTAATGGGTTTTAGGCCTTTGCATGACCGCATTCTGGTGCGGCGGCTCGAAGAAGAAGAGAAAACCGCGGGCGGGATCATCATTCCCGATACCGCCAAGGAAAAACCGTCCGAAGGCGAAATAGTCGCCGTCGGTTCGGGCATTCGCGGCGAG
>JAYGEH010000541.1:0-12494 GCA_046582475.1 Rhodospirillales bacterium | reverse complement strand
GAAGGCCTGTGCATAATTCCGGCTGGCTGTGGATAGAAACCGCTGCCGGCGATGCGCCTAATACGTTGAGGCAAAAGCGGATTTTTGCTATTTTGGGGCATGGCCGAAGACGCGACCCTGCCCCTCGAAGACGCCGCCGCCACCGCTGCCCGGGATGGCGCGACCGAGGCACAGACTTTCACCACCGGAATTCTGCCCCGCCAGGCCATGCGCGTGCTTCTGGCAACCGGCGAGATCGAGGCGGAGCAGCCGGTCTCCGACGATCAGATCCAACCGGCGAGCCTTGATCTGCGCCTTGGCGCTACCGCTTACCGGGTGCGCGGCAGTTTCCTGCCCGGCCAGAAATCCACGGTGCGCAGCCGCCTCGACAATTTCACCATGCACCAGGTGGATTTGACCGATGGCGCCGTCCTCGAAAAGGGCTGCGTCTATGTGGTGCCCTTGCTGGAATCCCTGAGCCTCAAAAAAGAGGTTTCGGGCATGGCCAATCCGAAAAGCTCCACCGGGCGGCTCGACATCTTCACCCGCGTCATCACCGATTATACCGGCGAGTTCGATCGTATCCTGCCCGGCTACAAGGGGCCGCTCTACGCCGAAATCTCGCCGCTGACCTTCAGCGTCAAGGTGCGCACCGGCACCCGCCTCAGCCAGCTTCGCCTGCGCCGGGGCTCGCCGCCGCCGACCGATATCGGCATGCGCCGCCTGCACCAACGCTCGCCCCTGATTGCCGAGGGGGCCGGCGAGCCCAATATCGCCAGGCAAGGCGTCGCCTTCACCGTCGATCTGATCAGCGCATCGGCGTCCGGCGTCGTCGGCTACCGGGCCAAGCGCCATACCGACGTGATCGATGTGGAGAAGGTGAACCACTACGAAATCGAAGAGTTTTGGGAGCCCGTCTTCGCCCACGGCAAGGACGCCATCATCCTGGATCCGGACGATTTTTACATCCTGACATCCCGGGAAGCGGTCTCGGTGCCGCCCGACCACGCCGCCGAAATGCGTGCCTACGATACCCTGGTGGGCGAGTTTCGGGTCCACTATGCGGGCTTTTTCGATCCCGGTTTCGGCTACGACGAAGCCGGCGGCGGCGGCAGCCGCGCGGTCCTCGAAGTGCGCTCCCACGACGTGCCGTTCGTGCTCGAACACGGCCAGATGGTGGGCCGGCTGATCTATGAGCGGCTGATGGCGGTCCCCGACCAGATCTATGGCAGCGCCATCGGCTCCAACTACCAGGCCCAGGGGCTGAAACTTTCCAAACACTTCAAGCCGCCGCCGGAATAAATTTAAGAATAAAGCACGAATAAAGCTGGAACATTTGTCCACGCACGGAATTGGCGGCCCGCATGAATTACGTGAATTGCGGGGATAACTATTCTAACTTGTTTAAACTAATGGACTAATTCCATCCCCAAATGGCACACTATTGTGGATAAGTTGACGATCCCGCGCCAAACCTTAGGAGCGAAGCATGGCCGACAAAGATGACGTCAAGCAAGGCAAGGAATTTCATGTGGACATTCCGGCATCGAGCCCGCCGTTTTTTCTGAAAGGCTCCGGGGCGCTGGATTGGGGCATGCAGAACCGCCTGGCGCGTATCTTCAATGCGAAAAGCGGGCGCACCGTCATGCTGGCCTTCGATCACGGCTATTTCCAGGGACCGACCACCGGGCTGGAGCGTATCGATGTCAATATCCTGCCACTGGTGCCGTATGCCGATGTGCTGATGTGCACCCGGGGCGCCCTGCGCACCTCGATCCCGGCGGCCACCGATAAGCCGGTGGTGCTGCGCTGCTCGGCCGGGCAAAGCATCCTGACCGAGCTTTCCAACGAATTGATCGCCGTCGATATCGAGGACGCGCTGCGCCTCGGCGTTGCGGCGATGGCGGCGCAGGTTTATATCGGCGCCGAATATGAGCACCAATCCATCAGCAATGTGATCAAGCTGATCGACACCGGCACCAAGTACGGCATTCCCACCCTGGCGGTGACCGGCGTCGGCGCCGACATGACCCGGGACGAGCGCTATTTTTCTCTGGCGACGCGCATCTGCGCCGAAATCGGCGCCCATTACGTCAAAAGCTATTATTTCGAGCCCGGCTTCGAGCGCGTGGTGGCCGGCTGCCCGGTGCCCATCGTCATCGCCGGCGGCAAGAAGTTGCCGGAACTGGAAGCCCTGGAAATGGCCTACAAGGCGTGCGAGGCGGGCGCCGCCGGCGTCGATATGGGCCGCAACATCTTCCAGTCGGACAGCCCGGTGGGCATGATCCAGGCGGTCGGCGCCGTCGTCCATGGCGGCGAAAAGCCGGCCAAGGCCATGCAAATCTACGAAGCCGTCAAGGCCGACGCGGCGAAACAAGCGTCCAAAGCGGCGGCGGAGTAGGAAACCGGGGCCGATTGGCGATTGGCAAGGTTGAGGCGCATGGCAGACATACCGGCTGGCTATCAATCCATGCGCAAACTGATCGCCCGCCAAGCGATGCAATTTGGCGGCAATACCTATATCCATGCCATCGATCAGGACAAAAATCTGAGCTACCAGGACCTGTTCCAATTGGGCAATCGGATGGCCCAATTTTTCCAGGACCGGGGGATCGGCGCCAACGACCGAATCCTTATGCTGTCCGATAATTCGGTGGAATTTGTCGCCATATTTCTTGGCGTGCAGCGCTATGGGGCCACCATCGCCACCGCCAATGTGGAAATGAACCGGCAGCATTTGGCGGAGATCATCCGGGCGCTGGACCCGAAATTGATATTGGTCGAGGACGGCCTTGGCTTTGAGGATTTGCGCCGCCAATCCAGCGACTATGACTGGATGAGTATTGGCGAATGGCGCGCCGAAGGCGGTTCCACGGAATTTTTCGGTTCCATCGAAAACTATTCCGCCGACGCCGATATCGCCGAGGTTTGCGGGCCGGGCAATATCGCCGTCATCTTTTATACCTCCGGCACCGAAGCCAAGCCGAAGGGCGTCCTGCAGACCCATTTGAACGTCTGGGCGAATTATGATGCGAGCGCCGACTGTGTCGAGCTTGGGCCCGGCGACCGGATGCTCGATTGCCGGTCCTACACCTGGCTGTCATCGCAGAATATGAGCCTCGGCGGCCCGCTGATGCGCGGCGCCACGGTCTATATGGCAAAAAGATTTTCGCGCCGCCGCTATTTCGAATGGGTGGCGAAATACGAGATCCATATCGCAATTGCGGTGCCGGCGATCTTGAACATTTTGATGACCGAGCCGGGGGATATTCACGGGCGTCGGCTGCCTCATTTGCGATTTCTCATGACCTCTTCGGCGCCCATGCTCCCCGACCAGTGGGCGGAATTCGAAAAAACCTACGGGATGCGGGTTTGCCAATCCTATGGCTGCAGCGAAGGCGGGCTGATGTGCAGCCATCGGGGCCGGGACCGCAAAATCGGCACCGTCGGCCCGCCACTGAAATATCAGATGCTGCGCATCCTGGGTGCGGACGGTTCCGAGATGCCCGAGGGCCAACCGGGCGAGATTACCGTATCGGGACCGCAGACGTCCTATGCGTATCTTGAGCCTGACGGACGCGTTGAATTATTACCCGCCGCCGGGCACCGGACCGGCGATCTCGGTATCCGGGGCGCCGGTGGCCACATCACCGTTGTCGGCCGGCTGAAGGACCAGATCATTCGCGGCGGCGTCAATATTTCGCCCACCGAGATTGATAATATTCTCGCCCGCCACGCCGATATTATCGACGCCGCCGCCGTCGGCGTCCCCGACGAAATTTACGGCGAAGAAGTGGTCGCCTATGTGGTCGCGCGCCAGGCGGGAACACTGTCGGCGGCAACCGTGATCGCCCATTGCGGCCAGTATCTCGCCCCGTTCAAGACGCCGAAGGAAATCTATTTTATCGATGAGATTCCCAAAAACGCCCGCGGCAAGCTTGACCGCGACGTGCTGGCCGGCGCCTGGAAGCGGGAAAACGCTTAAGTCGCGCGCGCGGTTTGCGTTTACCGCCCGGTGCGGGCCAGGGATTCCACCCAACCCTTGCCCGCCATATAGCCTTTCGCCTTGGCGATCTGGTCGGGCTTGAAAAACTTGTCCGGAAACACCTTGTCGATGGGATAGACCGGGCGCAGGAAATCGTTCTCGTAGCCGAACGGCACCGTCGCATCGATCCCCATGCCGCCTTCGAAGCGGGTATTGGAGGCCGTCCATTCCTGCTCGCCGGCGGTCATCCGCTCGGCCGGCATGAAGGTCTGGCCGCGCCCGCCGGGTAACGGGTTGAGGATATCGGTCTGCGGATTGACGCGGGTGGTGATATTCCACATCACGTCTTCCATATCATAGATGTCGGTATCTTCGCTCATGGCGATGGCCAGGCGCATGCCTTGCGAACAGGCGAGGATGGCGGCCAGGAAATTGCGCTGCCAGCCTTCTTCGATTTTGCTGCGTTTCTTGACCTGGATGATGCAGCCGCCCCAGTCGCACATGGAATAGGGGATGTTGACGTCTTGAATGATGCCCGGCTGCAATCGGTTGCAGAGCTCGAATATGGCCGCTTCGCGCACCGTGGTCTCCAGCGAATGGCAATCCAGGGTGTGGACGCCGAGCGGGAAGACAATCGGCTTCGAGGCTGGATCGCGTGATGTCACTGCGGTCACGTGGAAGGTCGGCGCCTTATAGGCCTTGCCCATATAGCCGGCCCATTCCGGATGAAAATGATAGCGCCCCTGAACGCCGGCTGCTTCGGACTCGGCGGTCTCGTAGCGTCGGTCCCGGGGCTTCAAATGCCCTTCGAGCACAATCTCCGCGTCGGCCAGGGACATGGCGTCCACGGTGCGCGCCTTGACAATTCGCACCGGCTCGTTCTGCAGCCGGCCGGCAACGCCCAGCTCGTCGCAGCCTTGCGGCAATACCACATAGTCGAAGCCGGCGCCGGACATCAGGTTCGGCCCGTAGGGGATGCCAAAGTTCAGGGTCAGCGGGATCGGCTCATCATCGTGGTAATGCTTGGCCATGGTCTGCCAGGCGTGGCTGCCGGGCGATATTTGGAAGGTGCCCACATTGCCCCAGCGGAAGTTGCAGCGGTTGTATCCCACATCGGTGCCGCCTTCGAAATAATCGCCGGTCAACAAGCGCTGCCCGGAGCCGACGGTCAGTTCCGGCTCGAATTCCGTGTGCCGGATGGGCACGATATGATCGTTCACGTTTTCCGGATTTTCGATGATGTGCTCTTGCACCGGCGCCTCGCTTGGCTCGATCTCCACCGGCGCCAAGGGCTTTTTGAGGGCATCGGTAATGGCCAGTGTGCGCTCCCGGCTGTCCCGCCAGCCGTAGAGCTTGTGCATGACGCCATAATCGCCAAACAGGTTGGTGATGATGCGGTGGTTCGGTTTGCCGACCACGTTGTTAAACAGAAGCGGACAACTGCCGTCCAGATGCTTCTGCACCCCGGTCAGCTCAAGATCGGGATCGATGGGCGTATCGGTTTCGATCAAATCGCCCTGATCGCGGATGAAATCGATGGTGCTGCGTAAATCCCGGAGCGCTTCGGTCTGGGGCTGGTTGTTCGTAGCCATGGTGATCTCCAAATTCAGCGGAATATTTACGGAGTATTTCGGTCGTCGCGCGCGCCGCCAGCGCCCTCTGTATCATGCTGTTCCACGGTTGTAGAGACCGCGGCGGCCCCGAATTTTCATTTGGCGGTGGTCAGAAATTGTCGCCGCCTGTATTATAAACAGGCAAGTCCTTTGAGCGGAGTTGGACCTTCCATGACCGAGCCTCAAATCGTCACCCTTCTGGCCAGCGCCACCGAGATCGTCTGCGCGCTTGGCTTCGAAGACGCACTGGTTGCTAGGTCCCACGAATGCGACTATCCGGCTTCCGTCGCCAAGCTGCCGGCTGCCACGCAATCGAAAATCGACACCGCAAATTCCAGCGCCGAAATCGACAATCAGGTGAAAACCATCGTCGAGCAGGGACTGTCGGTTTACAAGGTGGACGGCGATTTGCTGCGCCGGCTGCGCCCGGACGTGATCGTCACCCAAACTCAATGCGAGGTCTGCGCCGCCAGCCCCAAGGATATTGAAGACGCGGTGAGCGCGTGGACCGGCGCCACCCCGAATATCGTATCGCTGGAGCCCAATGGCCTGGCCGACGTTTGGACCGACATTCAAAACGTCGCCGATGCGCTGGGCGCGCCCGAGCGCGGCGAAAAGCTGGTCAGTGATCTGCAGGCGCGCTTAGGCGCCATCGAGGCCAAGGCCGGCCAAATCGGCCAGCGGCCAAGGGTTGCCTGCATCGAATGGATCGATCCGTTGATGGCGGCGGGCAACTGGATACCGGAACTGGTGGCCATGGCGGGCGGCGAAGATGTGTTTGGCGAGGCCGGCGAGAAATCCCCCTGGCTGACCTGGGAGGCGCTTTGCGAACGGGACCCGGACATTATCGTTGTGCTGCCCTGCGGTTACGATATGGCAACGTCGCGGGCCGAAATGCCGGCGCTGACCCGCCGCGAGAAATGGCCGGACCTGGGGGCCGTGCGGGCTGGCCGGGTGTTCCTTACCGACGGCAATCAATATTTCAACCGGCCCGGCCCGCGCCTCGCCGAATCCCTGGAAATCCTGGCGGAATTGCTGCACCCGGACCTGTTTGATTTTGGCCACCAAGGGCGGGGTTGGGAGCGGCTGTAGCATCGCCGCCCAATCGGGCTATAATCGGGCTTAAGAGCGGGTCAACCGCGCCAAATTAATTTCATTCAACAGGGAGGTCATTGTGAATATTGCACGCATCGTTCCGGCCGCGCTCGCCGTTTTGGGGATCGCCGCCGCCATTTGGGCGCCTTCGCCGGTGCTGGCGCAAAGCAACCGCGATGTGGTGAACAAATCCAAATCGATGGTGCCGTCGCCGCCCTGGGCCAAGGGCGATCAGGTGGGCATGGCCAATACCTTGGGGCCGGGAACCTGGATGCGTTGCGCGGCGCATCTGACCAACCCCAAATCCAAGACTTATGAAGTCTCGCACATCCGCTCCAACACCATGCCGACCTCGCCGTTCGGCGTGCCCCTGAAATATCAGTTCCGGGCCACCGCCTCGGTGCCCTTTTCCAAGCACGCCTTCAATGGCGAGCAAGTGACCAGCGGCGAGCCCGGCGCCCAGGGCACGCAGATGGACGCCCTCGGCCATTTCGCATTTCTGGATCAGATGTGGAAAGGCAAGGGCGCCATCCCGGTCGATACGGCCAGCTATTACGGCGGCTTCAAGCAAAAGGACGTCAAGCCCAACGCCGCCTCGCCGCTCTTGAAACTGGGCATCGAAAACGTGCCGCCGATCATCACCAGCGCCGTGCTGCTCGACGCCAAGACCCATCTTGGCGGCGGGGCGGCGATGCAACCGGGTCAGCTCGTCACCACCGCCGATATCGAGGCGATGATCAAGGCCCAGGGCCTCGGCTGGCGCGGATTGCTGCCCGGCGATGTGCTCTACATCTATACCGGCTGGAGCGATAACTGGCAGGACCCGGATATCAAAAAAGTCTATTACACCAAGGGTCCGGGGCTCTCTTACGACGCCGCCCAGTATTTGCGCAAAAAGAACGTTGTCTTGCTGGCCCTCGACAATCCGTTTACCGATCCGGTGTTCGAAGGCCAATTGGTGGGCAAGCACGGCCCGCCCAAGGGCACGCCGCCGGCCTTGCCGTTCGCGATTCATCACGAAAACCTGGCGGTCTCCGGCATCCACCAGATTCAGAATGCCAATCTGGCAGCCATGGCCAGGGACAAGGTGTGGACGTCGTGCACGATTATCCTGCCGCTGCGCTCGAAAGGCGGCGCCGGCTCGCCGGTGCGCCCGGTCGCCATCGGCGCCCCCGGCCAATCTTGAGATTAGCGGCCTGAATTTCAAATCCCTCCCCTGGATTGCCAGGGGAGGGATTGATTTGTGCCGGCCGCAAACGAGAGAACGCGAAGCAGGTTTCCCCACTCCGCGCCCCACTCAGGCTGAAGAAAATCCTGATCACACCCACCAAGGCGATTGTGACCAATATCACGTCAGCCGGAATTCGATCGTGGGACAGTATCAAATACCCGGCCCCGGTAAACCGCGTTTGGTCCTCGACCTTGTAACCCGCTGTGAGCGTCAATAATTAAAATTCGGCGTTTATTCTGCGGAGGACCGCAAGCGGCAAATCGGCAAACGATTCGCCGGCGATTGGATTTGGGTTGGGCGTTTAGCCGCATAGTTGTGCTAATGTCGGGCCATGATCGCGAATTCCGCCACGGAACATTCCTGGCCGAAGACCGCCGCGGGTACGGTGGACTGGGAATATGTTTTCGAGGACCCGGGCACCGGTCTCCTGGGATTGGTTGGCCAGGCGGCATCGCCGGCGGCGCTCCGCGAATGCGCCATACTCATCATCGCCAAGCTCTACGCCCGCAAAGACGATCCGGCCGAAGTGGAGCGCTTTACCAAGGAAATTTCGGCGCTGATCCCCGATGATATGGCGGCAGACAATCTCGCCGAAATCAATACCGTGGTGATCGGCTTGCTTCGCCAAATAAAGGATTCCCGCATTCAGAAAGCCGCCGAACACGAAGCCATGCGGGCGGCGGCGGAAACAGAAGAGGGTGCCGGGCGGCGCGCCGGCGATAACGCGAAATCCGGTCGATCAACGGGAAAAGACCGGCGCAAACCAGACCCCATGACCACCAGTCCGCCGTCATCGGCCCGGGCCAATAAACCGAACCGGAACGTTTTATATGCGGCGCTGACAGCCGCCGCCGCCGTCGCCGTGGTGATCACATTCGTGGTTTTGGAAATCCTCGAGCCGCCGCCCGAAGAAACCCAGGTAGAAATATTGATACGGCAAATTCAATAAGCCCCGGCCGGCAAGGGCCCCAAAACCCATTCCTTCGGCGGCGGGCTGCGGGCCGCAAAGAATGCCGGCAAAATGACCGTAACCGCCGACGATGTGCCGTTGGAGGCTTGTTTTGACGTAGCCTGGGGGCTGGTCAACCGGGGCCGGGTCATCATCAACGGTTTTTACTCGCGCAAATTATCGCCGGAAATTATCCGTAATCTTTGCACCAAGAAAGGCGGCCCGGCCAGCGTCACGTTCATGCCCAAGAAATAGAGGAAATGGTTGCGGGCCGAAGTCTCTGCCCGGGGTAATCCATGGGAATTCTATTGTCCTATCCATCGGATCACGGCTATCGCCAGCCATTATGAAGATCTGCCGGGTTTCGATCTAGCCGGCTGCTGAAAACCCTCGCATTTTTAATCATAACGTGATTCTGTGATTCCATTGAATGATGGAGGATCGGATGCGCGGTCGCGATCGCGGGAAGTCTACAGGGCCAATATGCCCGGATTGGCGCTTTAGCCCTGGCTCACGCCGGCCGGATAGAGGCCGGCGACGCGGGTGCCGCCGAAGACCTGCCAGCCGACCAGATCATGGGGATCGTCCAGGTGAACCTCGAACACCACGTCGCGCCCGCCGCCGCCCTTCATTTCGCGGATGCGCGCCCAATAGGGGCAGTCGTTGGGATGCCACTCATCCCGTTTCCATTCGTTCCAGGTCAGGTCCTCCCAGGCCGCCATCTTGTTGAACCTTTCGGTGCGCGGCAAACAGGTGGAATCGATAACCAGCGCGTTGCCGCCCGCCAGCCGGTGGGCGTCGCCCATGGCCCAGGAGATCACCCGCTCCGGATCCTCGTCGTCCGATGACATCCAGGCTTCCCGGACCGACATATTTTGCTCGTCAATTTCATATTCGATGGCGCGCGCGAAACAGAGATGCGGCGGCGCCTGAGGATCGAACGGGATCGCCCGGCAGATGCCGTTGTCGTACATCATGATGGTGCCATCTTGCGTCACCCGTGGATTGTGGCCGTGATAGTGCCAGCGCAAGGGGTGCTCGGGCTGCAGCAGTTTTTTCTTGTGTTCGCCGCTCCAACCCTTGTGGTCGCCGAGGATCCATTTGATGTCCTTGGACGCCTTGTCGATCTTGATGACGGCGTCCTGGTGGCGGAACGAAACAATGACGCTGTCGTCGCGGGCATCGTAGGATACGCCGTTGCCGTGGGTCCAATCCAAATGCTTGGGAAAACCCCGGTTGTGCCAGTAAACCTCCATCAGGTGGTAGCCCCAGCGATTGGTGTCCAGGTGATCGAAGCTGTTCCAATTCCAGACGATCTCGCCGTCCGGCGTAAATTCGATAATGGTGTCGCCGACCACCGGCTGGGTGGCGCGCGGCGCGTCCGGGTCGGTCTCGGACGTATAGTAATTCTCGATCTCGCGGGCGTTGGCGGTGAGCGCCAGGAAGTTGCCGTTCGGCATTTCATGGGGCTGGTGGTGCAGGGATTGGGCCGGGATCGGGATACCACCCTCGACCGCGCCTTGCGGCCGCTGGGCGGCATAGAACTGGCGAATCACCTTGCCGGTCATGTCCATCTCGATGGTGCGAAAATCCACGTGATGGAAAAACAAGTTGCCGTTTTGCAATTGATGAACGCCGGCAATGCGGGCGTCGGAGGTATAATACCAGACCACCTCGCCCTCTTCGTCGAGGGCCAGCAGCATGCCCCAGCGGGTTGTGAACCGGAGCTGGTTCGGCGTTGTCCACGATACCCTGATATTGATCCTGCGGCGGACGCTCAACAGGGTAAAGCCGGGCTGCATGGCGCCGGTGTTCGCGGTCTTGGCGGTAATGCGCGGCCATTCGGCGCTGTCGGCGGGCAGGGGCGGCGTCCGGTAGTCGAGGGTGGCCGGGCCTGCGTCTCCCGCCTTGACGGTCACCCGGTGGGCGGTATCGGCGCGCATGCCGATAATCGCCAAGCCTTCCGACGGATCGCAATCCTCGCCGTAGGTCACGGTGCGCCGGGTGCGCCCGTCATCGATTTCCAGTGCGGTCCGGCAGGGGCTGTCGGCCTTGAAATAGACCATGGCGACCAGGGGGACGCGCGCATTCGGGTTCTGTTCAATCCTCGCGGCTTCAACGAATGTAACCATCACAGCATCCTCACCAGCGCCTCTTGGTAGGCGTCGATGTCAAAATATTGCGGACAAAGGCCACACTTCCAGGTGATGACGCCGTTCTCATCCAACACGTACAGCCGTTCCGGCTGGGCGACATACACATCTTCGGTGGCGTCATCGATGGCATCCAGCACCATCGGAAACGAAAAATTAAAATGCAGAATGCACGCGGCGGCAATTTCGGCGCGCGCGTTGTCTGACGTCGGTTTGTTATAGATGATGCCGTCTTTCAAATTTTTGGCC
The DNA here is from genome assembly GCA_046582475.1 of Rhodospirillales bacterium. Lineage (GTDB taxonomy): Bacteria > Pseudomonadota > Alphaproteobacteria > Rhodospirillales > UBA2165. The sequence goes on along the minus strand of JAYGEH010000541.1, from coordinate 1,240 downwards.
ACCTGATCCTCGTCTTCGGCACGGGCTTCTTTGATATAGACACAGAGAAAATTTATCTGTTCGGCGTAGGTCTTGGCAATTTCGTTAAGGCGCACGGCCTCGCGGCGAAACGGGGGTCACGTGTAGGAGCCGAATATGAGCCCCAATGGCTTTTGCCGGAAGGATGATAATTTCAAAGTCTCGCCGGTGCGCCGGCCTTGGGGGCTTAGAATTTCCAATTCGAATTCCGGCGCCGGATCGCCAACTTGCGGCGAATTCCGGTCGCGCAGGACCCGGCGCTCCATATGTTCGCGTAGCTCACCCCGGGTCATGCCCCGCACTTTCAAATCTTCTTCGCTGATTTTTGCAAGCCCGTCTTCAAACCGCGACGGCAGCTCTATGGTCATGTCATTCTCCAAATTTGCCGATTACCTCTGCGCCTCACGACCAAAGGCAAATTGATGCCAGCCGATATAGGGCAAAGCCAGGATCGCCGCCGGCCAGTGTACCAACGGCGCGGTTAACAGGCATGCGCCGGCAAGTGCGAAGCGGAACAGCATTTCCCATGGCGGCAGGCGCCGCTGATCAAAGGCGATCACGGCGCTCGAAACAAGATAGATAAACAGCATCAGACGGAACAGGATCGATACCAAGTCGGGCCAGTTGAAGCCGGCGGCGCCGTCCGGGAACGCTTCGGGCACGATCAAAAGGACCGGATAATAGGCGAACACAAAGGGGACCGCGAACTTCACCAATCCGACGCGCAAGGCCATCAAGGCGGTTTTGATCGGTGCGGCGCCGGCGATCGACGCGGCGGCGTAAGCGGCCACCGCCACCGGCGGCGTGATCAACGAAGCCACGCCATAATAAAAGACAAACAAATGGGCCACCAGAACCGTCAACCCCAGCCCCTGCATGGCCGGACCCAGTATCAGAACGATGGTCAGATAGGCGGGCAAGGTCGGCATGCCCATGCCCAGCATCAGGGCCGCAAATCCAGTCACAAACAGCGTCAGAAAAAGGCTGCCGCCGGACACTTCGTCGATCAGCAGGGCGAAATCCTGCGGCAATCCGGTGGCCCCCAAAACCGCCACGATGATGCCGACCACGGCGATCGCCATTAGCAGCCGCCCGAACGTCAAGCCGGCGTGGGCCAGCGCTTGGATGATGATAGTGGGCCTTGTCCGAACCTCGGGATTCACGAAACTGAGGGGGATTATCACGAAGAATGCCGACATGCCGGCGCCGGCCGCGGACAGGC
>JAYGEH010000484.1:0-3081 GCA_046582475.1 Rhodospirillales bacterium | reverse complement strand
AGAGGCATTGGTCCCTTCTTTTGTGCTGATATAGTTCGCCTCGGCCTAGTTGTTATGTTTCCACAGATAGCGCTGTTCTTACCGGCATTCATGGGGTGACGGACATGTCACGTCCTCGTTCTGCTAGGAGATAGTCGGTTTCCCTAAAACTCACTGTAGGTCGAGCATAGAGTCATACTGCATGTAGGATGAAATACGTCGGCATCATCCAGGCTAACCCAAATTCGCAACCATAATTATCGCGTTAATGTGTTAAAGCCTGACATGGCCCAAGCATAACGCGGAGACTTTTTCAGTCTCCGCGCTAGATTTATCCGACGTCGAATTGCCGACAGATAATTGTCTGAATTCTACATTTTCGACTGGGCGCGATAATAGGCCAGCGCGGCTTTGCCATCGACGCCTTTCTTGGCGGCGCTGGCAATCCAATCGGCGTCAAAAGAGGCAAATTTCTCTTTCATGACGCGAACCACATCGTCGCTGATCTGTTGGACCTTGATACCGCCCTTTATGAGATGCGGCATCGCTTCGGCGGTCTGGTCATCCCAGACTTTCGCATGACGCGCGATATTCAATCCGGTGTTGTCGTCGATGGCCTTTTTTTGCGCCGGGTTCAGGCCATCCCATTTCTTTTTATTCATAATCGTCGAAAAGGGCGTGTTATAAAATTTGCCAGGGATGGTGTAGATGGTTTTGATATAGGGAATCATCTTCAACTTCCAGATATCGCCCATCGGCAAAATGGCGCCGTCAACGATACCTTTCGAGACCACTTCGAAGGTTTTGATACCCGGCGTCACGACCAATACCGCACCCATGGCTTTCATTTCTTTGGACGCCATGCCGCGGGCGACGCGAATTTTAATATTTCGGAGGTCGGTTGCCTTATTGATTTTGACTTTCCCCATGTTCAAATCACCACCCGGATGGAGAAACAGGCCGAGTAATTTGACACCTTTGTATTCATTGGCGGATTCGAAATACTTTTTGTAGGTTTTCCACAGAGCGATCGAGGATTTCCATCCGGAGATCGTCGTGCCGAATGGTAGAGTCGCCAATTCGGTTAGGGTCAGTCGCCTGGTTTCGAAGATATTCGCCAATGAGGCCGCGTCGGCCACGCCGCTGGTCACCATGCTCCATTGACGCGGCGGCGGCGCCAGGGTCTTGACCGGAATACGGAATTTCAGCTGACCGCCACTGGCCTTAGCCGCGTCGTTGGCCCAGCCTTTGTTAATCAGCGCGAACGGATGGGATGCCGGCGTGAATATATTCAAGATTATTTCGGTTTGGGCCGTGGCCGGCGCCGAATGAGAAAGCGTCAAACCGACTGCCGAAGCACCGATAAAGGCAACGCTGGCAAGTCTGAAGTGTGTAGAATAATTCATCGATACCTCCCAATAAATTTAACTGATTATACTCAAATTCATTTTGAGCTTCACTGCTACCCTACACCCAATCCATGGCCCACTAAATATTTTAATTTTGTTGAGAATATGGCCTTTAATCGATATTTCCGATATGACCTTCAATTCGTAGCCAATCGTGCGTGAGACCCACCACCGATGGAAGGATATTCGTTATTTGCGGGTATAGTGTAGTAAGGGTTAAACAGAAACCAGCCCTTCGTCAAATGCCGACCCGTCGCGGAATCTGCCACCAGAGCGAGGAGCGAGACCACAGGAGGGATGGATGAATGACTCCCAGGCACAAAGACCATTTCGTGCGGAACATGTCGGCAGTCTATTGCGTCCCCAGCATCTTCTGGATGCCCGCCAGAAGCTGGAGGGCGTTCAGTATCAGACCACCTCCGGTAGCTTAAAGTTCGATGAATTGCGGGAGCTCGAAGACAATGCGATCCGGGACGCAATAGTGTTACAAGAGGAGATCGGCCTCCAGTCCATCACCGACGGCGAATTCCGCCGTCGCTCCTGGTGGCAGGATTTCGTTCTTGAATTAGGTGGCGTCAGCCTTGGTATGGCCGAAGACGCGGCCTGGCAAGATCCCCAGGGTCATAAACTGAGCCAGCGGGTGGTTCGGATCGATGGCAAAATCGAGTGGAGCGGCGGCATCCTGACCGATACCTTCGAGTTCCTAAACGACAACACTGTCCGGACGCCCAAGATGACACTGCCATCGCCGCCGATCGTTCATTTTTACGGTGGTCGGCGATATATTGATGAGGCGGCGTACCCCGACCTAGAAGAATTTTGGACCGACCTGACCAGCGCCTATCGGGCCGAGATAAACGCACTGGCCATGGCTGGCTGTGAATATATTCAACTTGACGAATGCATCTTAGCCATCCTATGCGACCCGTCACATCAGGAGGCACAACGCGCCCGCGGACGCGATCCGGACATTTTAATCGAAACCTACGTTCGGGCCATTAACGATTCCGTTCGCGACCGTTCGCCCGGCATGACAGTCGCCATGCATCTCTGCCGGGGCAATAACCGGGGGCACTGGCTTGCGGACGGCGGCTACGACTTCGTAGCGGAGGTGCTCTTTAACCAGATCGACGTCGACGCATATTTCCTTGAGTATGATTCCCCTCGTGCCGGCGATTTCTCACCGCTCCGCCACCTCCCGAGAAATAAACGAGTGGTGCTGGGTCTTGTGACCACGAAATCTCCCGAACTGGAGAGCGCTGACCAGCTTAAGCGCCGAATTGACGATGCTTCAGCTTACGCACCCATGGAGCAGCTCTGCCTAAGTCCCCAATGCGGCTTCGCCAGTAATTTCATGGGCAATCCGGTGAGCCATGACGATCAAAGACGTAAACTCGAGATGGTTGTCGAGGTGGCCGAAGCGGTGTGGAGTTAAATGTTCGTTCCTGGCCAAGAGCGGACGTACCGACCCTACCAACTTAGAGCCCACTTTGCCCCCGAAAGCGGACTCTCACACGGTTTGGGCTGAACGACGGCTTTTGACCCAGAGCGGACATTCCCGATTTTACCTTGTACAATTACTACCAGGCCTCCGTCCTCCAGAACAGTTGCACAGTGCCCCACCTTCGGGGAGGATTAAGGCGGATCGGAACGCCGAGGGAGGATCGAAATGACCGAAGCCGCGAACACGCTG
>JAYGEH010000397.1:0-10315 GCA_046582475.1 Rhodospirillales bacterium | reverse complement strand
TTTAAGGAAACCTTCACCACGCAGACGGTGAGACGGTGAGAAGAAAAAAGAGGGTTCACCAAATATGGTAATTCACCTTTTCCGTAAAACGTGTCATGCCGCCAATAACTCGTGCGACATGGTTTACACCCCCCTTACGGTTATGACTATTTCTGACGGTTTGTTAGGCTTTTTGGCGCCGAGGCACCTCGGAATCATGGGCGCAACGCTAACGGCCACGAACACGGACGCCGCCCGGCGCGGGATCAATTCGGCATATTCACAATGTCCAAGAGCACGAGCGCTCAAAGGCGCTGTATGTTATTTAGTCTTTCCAAGGGCCGGCGCAAGGGGTCATGTCGTTGATAACCTCACCCCGCCACAAAACCTGGCCGGCGCCATCGCTCACACAGATCGAAACATCCCGGAGCGAAACATCAAGACCGGCAAACTGTTCCTTACCGACGGCTTTGGCACACTCTTCCATGGGCACTCTCCTTCTAAGGTTTAATGAGGCTGGCTAATCGCAGACCTCGCCTCTTAAACCCGGAGAGTGGCCACCCTAGCGTTATTACACTGTGTCACGAAACTCACAAACTCCGAATCTCGCCCATCAATTGTTCCATCCGCTGGAAGGGAGGCAGTTTGGAGTGGTCTGCCAGGAGATCCCGCCACGCCGCTTGTGCCGCAACGGCCCCGGCATTGCCGCTGGGTTTTGGCAATCCAAACCGGTCTTAGAGTATTTTGGCGATATCCACTGGTAATCAACCGGGCGCTGGCGTAATCAAACGGTACCGATTGGATAGGATATTGGAAACGGTTGCATGCCCGATTTCTGGCTCGAGTCCGGATACCGGCTGTTGGACAGCAACGACGACGGCCATCTTTTGGTGACCGACGATTTTCTGCGCGCCTATTTGATGCGCGCCGAACTGGAGCCGGTTGAAGAATCCTGCGCGCCCGAGCGCGCCCTGCATGGGCGCCTGTTGGAGGACCCGAGAAGCCCCGTCGCGCCGCTCCAGATCAGCGCCATGGCCGATGCCGACGTGCGCGAAAATTACACCATGTTCCTGGCCTTCCGCGAGCGGCTTTTGGCGGCCGGCACCCTGGAAAATTGTTATCTGGGCCTGTTCAAAGAGCAATCGGTCACCGTGCCGCCGATGTTTATTGCGCAGATCACCCAGATCATCTTGCGCAATATCCTAGGGGCCACGCTCTTTCCGCTGCGCGTCCGCTGCGCCGAGTTGTTGTTTCGCGACCAGAAAATATCCCTGCAGGACGGCGGTGTGCTGGCCGCGGACGCCATCGTCGTCGACATGAAATCGGCGCCTGGCGGGGCCTTGAGTTCGAAGCATGGCGGGCCGCAAACAAAGACCGTCGAGCTGGATGTGTTGAACGACGACAACGCCGAACTTTACTGGGTGCGTTCCGATGCCTTTGATACCGCCCTCGATCTTCGCCCATGGGGACAGGCGAACGAGGCTTTGTGCCGGGTGCTCGAAGCCTGGGTCGCGCATTTTTACGGGCTGTCGGTTCACATTCACCCGCTCGACGAAATCAATGACCAGAATTGGAAATGGTATATCGGGCTGGACGCCGAGGCCAGCCATATGCTCAACGACCTGTATGAGGGCAAGGCCATGTCCGAAGACCGGCGGCGCCGGCTGTTGTCCCTATTTGTCATGGATATCGACGACAAGGAGCTGATGGCCCCCGACATAGCCGGCTGTCCGATCTATCTGGGCATGGCCATGACGGAAGGCAATTTGCTGCGCTTGAAACCGCAGAACATTCTTATCAACCTGCCGTTGGCACAAACCGCCTGACACCGGGTTGGCCTTGTGCCGGCGCCCACCACCAAGGAGCCATATTATGGATGACGATCAATTCAACATGAATATCCGCCAGTATTTGAAAAAAGTCGGCATCACCTCGCAGCGTGAGATCGAAACCGCGGTCCGCAACGCCTTGGATGGGGGCACCATCACGGGTACCGAAATCCTGGACGTGCGCGTCACCCTGTCGGTGGAATCCTTAGGGCTAGACGTAAATATTGACGGTCAAATCGGGCTCGAATAGCCCACCGCCAACAAACCGGCGCGGCCGATTTATTCATTCAGGACTCATCGGTGCCGTCGGCATCATCGAGGCCATGCTCCTGCATGAATTCGCGGGCTTCTTCGCGCAAGTTCTCCCGCTCTTTCAAGTAATCCTCGGTGGTCACCGTTTTTGGCCGGGCGCCGCCGACCATGGGCGTGTCGGCTTCGTCGAAGACGTCGAATACCCGGCAATCCGGGCACATTTTGATCCGGTCCAGGGACTTTTCGTCGGGGAACATGGAGTGCTCGCTTAACTTTTCGACGATCTGATCGATCGACGATTTCACCCCAAACGGCTCACCGCATTTGATGCAGGCGAACGGCTCCTCCTCCTTGACGACCATCGCCGAGCGGGCGTCGCCGGTGAAGTTGAAGCGCGGCACCAGGGTAATGACGCTTTCGGGACAAATGGTCCGGCACAGCCCGCACTGAACACAGGTTGTTTCGGTGAAGGTGAATTGCGGGCTGTCCGGATTGGCCTTCAGCGCCCCGGTCGGGCAGGCGGAAACGCAAGACAGGCACAAAGTGCAATCGCTGGTATTGACCTCGATTGTGCCGAACGGCGCGGCCGCCGGCAACGGCAATATATCCACCGGCTCGGGCGCGTATTCGTGCAGGTGGTTGAGCGCCAGATTGGCGATTTCCCGCTTACCGCCGAGGGCGATGAAGCTGCCCGGCTCGATATCGGCGCGCTCTTCTTTTTGATAGAGATGATCCGCCAGCGCGTCGGGATCGGCGTGATCGACAATCTCGACACGGCCGGCACCGTACCCCAAGCCCGAAGTCACGGTTTCCACCAATTCCCGCTGACTCTCCAGTCCGTCGGTTTCGCCGATGTTGCCGGGACCGGTGAGCATGGTAATTTTGGCGGCGCCGTAGCCCAGCGCCACCGCCATGAAATCGAAGCCGATCTGGGTCACCTCATTGACCGCGAAGGGCAGCACGTTGGCCGGCAAACCGCGGCCCGCCCTGGACATTGCCGAAATCATATCCTCTCCGTGTTTGGTATCGTGGACCAGCAATACAGGGTCGGTGCCGCCGGCCTCCCGGTAGGTGCCGAGGAGCAGCTTTACCCGCTCGAACAGGAAGTTGCCGGCCGGCAATTGGTACTTGGCGGCGCCGGTCGGGCAGACGCTGGCGCAGGCTCCGCAGCCGGCGCAGATATAGGGATCGATCTCGACCTCTTCGTTGTTGGGGGTTATGGCGTTGGTCGGGCAGACATCGATGCAGCGGGTACAGCCGATCTGGGCTGAGCGCGCGTGGACGCATATTTCGCTATCGTAGGCGATGTAGCGGGGTTTTTCGAACTCGCCAACCAAATCGATGAGATCGAACAACGCCTTTTGAACCAACGCCGGGTTGCCCGGATCGGGATGCAAATAGCCGTCCCGTTTTTCCGGCGCCGGGACCAGCGCCTCGCCGCCGGAAAGATCGAGGACCAGATCGGTGGACAACGTGACGCCGTCTTTGGTGCTGGAGAGATTGAGGCTGGCGCGCGACGAAACCTGCGGCGGCGCGTAGCCGTCAACCACTGCTTCGAAGGCGCCGAGATGGCCGCTCAAGGATGCGATATGTCCGATAAAAATGGGCACGTCCATTAGGCGCGGCGGCAGGATGTCTTCGCCGCCGCCATCCAGAAGGCAGGTCACTTCCAGACGGTCCGCCAGTTGCCTGGCGATTTCCAGGGTTTCCTGGCCGCTGCCATAGACCAGGACGGCACCGCCTGAGTTCATGACCACGGAAGTGGTCAGCGGCGCATCGAGCGTGGCTTCGCTGATCAGCGCCTTGATTTTCGGCAACGCCGATTTTGCCTCGTCGGACCAGCCCGCGCGCTCGCGGATATTGGCGAAGGAAATCGGCGTATCGCCTCCGGTCTCGGCGGCCACCTCGATAAAAAGCGGCGCTTCCTGCGTGCAGGCGACGATCATCGGCTCGCCATCGGAGACCGCCTTGGAGAAATTTTCAATTTGCGAGCGGCAGAGATGGGTGTTGAGGACAACGTCTTGTCCATCGAACAAAGCCGCCAGGGACTTGGCGTCGAAGTCCATGGTGCCTTCACAATCACACAACAATATGGATTTGCCGTTCACCTTCATAACGTTGCTCCCTAATATCGTGTCTTCTTATTATTCTTATTCGCCGCCGAGGCCCTTAAACTAAATCTGTTTTCCGCTCGCCCGGCATTTGAAATTGATGGTGACTTCCCAGGTTTTAATTTGACTCTCCAAACGTAACTTACTTTGATGATAAAACCGGAAAGTTACAAGAAAACCGGAAAGTTACAAGAAAAGTTACAAGATATGTATTCAACTGGCTGATAATAGCGCCGGGCCGGCGCAGCCTGACAATTGGAGAAAGTGTTTCCTTGGCGGAAAAACCGACAATGCCCGTTGGCGTCGTGCTCGAGCGGCGCGAAGCCAAGGGCCAGTGGATCGACCACACCTGGCATGCCGTATCGGTGATCGAGGGTGCGGCCGGCGTCGATGAATGGATGGAAATCCAGAGCGGTGAAGGCTGGGTGCAATATCACGCGGCAACCCTCGAATTGGAATTGTTCCGCAAGGAAACCGAAGGCTATAAACATAATCTGTCGCTGGATCAGCCGTCGGTGTTTATCGTTCTCCGCGAGGGCGACGAGGACGATGAGCACGAGATCGTGCCGTTCCTGGCAACCGTCTGTCCTTATGAGGCGCAGGATTATATGGATAGCAGCGAAGAAATCGTCGATCAGGTTCCGATGCCGGCTGGCATCGCCGCCTGGATGGCGGATTATATCGACGTCCACCACGTCGACGAGCCGTTCAAAAAACGCAAACGCAAACCGTTTGACCCGCGCCAGGATGGCTTCGAGGGGGCGCAGCCCCGGGTCACCAAAAGATGGAACCGCACCTCCAATGACTGACCGTCCCCTTGATCGGCAAGACAGCGAAGGCGAGGGATTTTCGGCGCGCTGGTCGCGCCGCAAGACCGCCGAGCGGGAGCGCGCCAAGGATGGGGAATTGGCGGCAACCCTGGACCCGGCCGAAAGCCAGTTGAAATCTGCCGCCTTGACCAATACGGAACCGGAAACAGAGCCGGGTCCGGAGATAAAGACAGCGCCCGAAATTGCGCCCGAAGACCTGCCCGATGTCGATTCCCTGGGTAAGGATTCCGATTACACGCCGTTTATGCAGACCGGCGTGCCCGAATGGCTGCGCCGCAAGGCCTTGCGTAAATTATGGCTCAGCGATCCGCTGCTCGCCAATTTGGATGGACTGAACGATTACGACGATGATTATAGCGCGATTGGCATGGTCGCGCAGGAAATCGTCAGCCGCTACAAACCGGGCCGCGGATATCTCGATGACAAAGAAGCGGAGGCATCCGCCGAAGACGCGCCAAAAGAAGACTCGAAAGAAGACATAGAGAATATTTCCGACGCCGAAGAGGAACCGGAATCCGATGCGGCCGAGGCGGATGTCGAAGGCGCCGAAATCGCGGACAACGGCGCCGATGAGATTATCGAAGGTGATGACGCCGAAGCCGCCGAAATCGCGGACAACGGAGCCGATGAAATTATCGAAGGTGATAACGCCGAAGCCGCTGCCGTGGATGATCCCTCCGATAATAATATCTAAAATTCGGTTCTGGCTGCCGCTCATCCGTCGGCGGCCAAAGCGGCGATAATTTTCCCGGCGATTTCCATGTAGGCCTTGGCGTGCGGGCTGTCGGCCTTGCTGACCACGATGGGCCGCCCACTGTCGGAGGTTTCGCGGATCGCCATATCCAAGGGGATTTCGCCGAGGAATTCGGTGCCGTAATTTTCGGCGGTTTTGCGCGCCCCGCCGGTATCGAATATATCCGAACGTTCGCCGCAATGGGGACAGATAAAATGGCTCATATTTTCGACAATACCGAGGATCGGCACGTCCACCTCGCGGAACATGTTGATGCCCTTGCGCGCATCCAGGAGCGCGATATCCTGAGGTGTCGATACAATGACCGCGCCGGCCAATTGGGTTTCCTGGGCGAGCGTCATCTGGGCATCGCCGGTGCCCGGCGGCATATCGACTATCAAAATATCCAAGGGCGCCCAAACCACGTCATTGAGCATTTGCTGCAAGGCGCTGTGCACCATCGGTCCGCGCCAGATCAACGGCTCTTCTTCCTGCACGATAAGCCCCATGGACATGCATTTGACGCCATAGCTTTCCTTTGGCATCAGGCGGTTGCCGCCGGCGCTTGCGGGCTGGCCGTCGATGCCCATCATGCGCGGGATCGAGGGCCCGTAGATATCGGCATCCATGATGCCCACTTGTTTGCCCAAGCGCGCCAGCGCCAGGGCCAGATTGACCGCCGTCGTCGATTTTCCGACGCCGCCCTTGCCCGACGCCACCGCAACAATGGCGCCGACACCTTCGGCGTTGAGTTTATCCTGGCCGGCGCCGCTGTCGGCGGGCGATACCTCCGGCGCGTCTCTTTCCTCGGTCAACACCGCCGATACCGCGACGACGCCGGGCAGGGCGGCCACCGCGCGCTCGCAGTTCTGCCGCACCGCATCCATCATCGGCGCTTCCACGGGGGTGGTGCTGATCGAGATGTGAACGGCGCCATCCTTCAACGTTAAACCGTCGATGCGCCCGGCCGATACAACATCGCCGCCATCGCCCGGCAGCCGCACCTCGGCGAGGACATTATAGATACGCTCTTCATCCAGCTTGGCCATTGCCGCGCTCCCGGGATTGCATGCGATCGCGGCTTGCCGGCAGCGCACGCCACGAGGCATCGATCCAAATTTGAATTTACATGGTTGCACCGTGGCGATCATTGGCCCTAAATTCAAGCACGGACGCGTTGAACGAATTTCCAACACAACTTGACGGGGGCTCGTTGCATGCATCGCCGCTTTGCATGGATCATTTTCCTGGCCGGCGTCATCGGCCTCGGCGCCGGGGCGCGCGCCGATTTCAAAGGCCATGTCAGCATCGTCAATTCGGTGGCCTTTTCGGCGGATGGCAAATCGGTGCTGTCCGGCAGCTGGGACTGGACCATACGGCTCTGGGATCTGGCCAGCCAGAAAACCATCCGCAAATTCAAAGCGCACACGCTGAGCGTCAATTCCACCGCTTTCGGGCCGCTGGGCGAGACCGTCCTGTCGGCCAGCGCCGACGGCACATTGAAGCGGTGGCAACTGGGCAGCGGCAAATTGCTGAATACCTATCAAGGCCATACCGGAATCGTGACCAGCGCCATGATGACGCCGGACGGGCAGTTCGTCTTGTCGGCAAGCACGGACAAATCGCTCATTCTATGGGAGGCCGGCAGCGGGCGTATTGTCCGCCGGCTGACCGGCCATAATGGCCCGGTTTTATCGGTGGTCCTGTCAGCCGACGGAAATTCGGCGTTTTCCGCCAGCTATGACGGCACCCTGCGGCGCTGGAATTTGACCACCGGCGAAACCCGGAAAATCTACCGGGGCCATCTCTTCAACGTGAACACCGTGGCGCTGTCGGCGAACGAAAAGACCCTGGTGTCGGGCGGCGTCGACGAAACCGTGAAGCTCTGGGACGTGGCCAGCGGCCGGGTCATCAAAACCCTCAACGGGCACAGCGGATTCGTTGCCGCGGTTGCCATTTCCAAGGACGGGCGGCGGCTGTTGTCGGGCGGCAGCGACAGGACCGTGCGGCTTTGGGATCGGCAAAGCGGCCGTCTTTTAAAATCCATGCAGGGCCATAAAAAGCCGGTTTGGAGCGTCGCATTTTCGCCGGACGGTAAAACGGCGCTGTCCGGCGGCGGCGATGAAGTGCTGAAATTGTGGGACCTCGCCAGCGGCCTCGCCATCGGCCAATAGGCGCCGGACTAATTTTTCTCCGACACGATCGTTTTCATGTAGATGATCAATGCCCGCCGGTCAGCCGGCCGGGACAGCCCGTCAAATGGCATGCGGTTGCCGGGGATCATATGGCGCGGCGACTTCAAATAGGTATCGAGGGTCGCGTCGGTCCAAACGAAATTGGCGCTCTTCCAGGCATCGGAAAAATCGTAATCGGCAACGGCGCCGGCCTGGCGCCCGAACATGCCGTGGAGATTGGGGCCGATCCTATGGTTTTGTCCCTTTTGATAGGTGTGGCAGTGAACGCATTTTTTGAACAGCTTCTGACCCCGTTCGATGAGCGGATCGGCCGCCCAGGCGGCGCCCGTTTGCACCATTACCGGCGCCAAAATAATCAGCGATGCCAGCAATAATCCGCGGGCTTTGAATTGGAATAAAATCATGGCGCCGATGTCCCCCATAACCGTCATGCGGCTGGTCCTGGAATCGCAAATTCAAGCCCAGAGTACCGGCTTATTTGATCGTCTACAACTTGGCCGATAACCCCGAAATTTGTTGCGCAAAAGTGCGGTTTGCACTTGCATTTTTTTCGTGATTGGGTGAAACTAAATTCAACGATAATAAATTTCAATCCTAAGCATTAATTATACAGGCAGCTTCAAAAATAAAAGTCGGGGAGTCTCCGTTGGATTTAGGTTCAAGTCAGTCTTCAGCGCATTCCGAAGAAGAGGTATACCGGGCCCATCTGTATCGCCTGTTGGCGAGGCTTTTGGGCGCGCCGGCTGACCAGGAATTGTTTCGCCTGTTGCAAGATTTGGATGGCGATGACAGCCCCATGGGTCAGGCCGTTGCCGCCCTGTCCGACGTGGCGGCGCGCATGAGCATGGAAGAAGCCGCCCAGGAATATCACGATCTGTTTATCGGCGTGACGCAAGGCGAGCTGGTGCCGTTCGCGTCCTATTATTTGACCGGGTTCCTGCATGAAAAACCGTTGTTGGATTTGCGCAATTCGATGGATGAATTGGGCATCGCCCGGACCGAGGACGTGGCCGAAACCGAAGATCATATCGCTTCGTTGTGCGAAATTATGCATGGCATGATTACCGGGGAATTCGGCGAGCCGATATCCCTGGCCGACCAGTTCCGGTTTTTCGAGGATCATGTATCCAATTGGGCCGGGAAATTTTTTGAGGATTTGGAAGCGGCCAAGTCGGCGCGGTTTTACATGCCGGTCGGGCTGATCGGGAAACTGTATCTGGAAATCGAAAGCGAAGCATTCAAAATCGCCGCGTGACCGCGGCGCCAGGAATTACCGAGTTGAACAGGAGAGAGCAAATGACGAGCAAAACCAAAACCGACATTCAACGGCGCAAGTTTTTGAAGACCGCTGGTTTAAGCGTCGGCGCGGCGGCCGTGGCCGGCACGGTGCTTGGCCCGAAACGTGCCAAGGCGAAATCCGCCGACATAAATAAATCCGGCGCCGGGTACCAAGAAACCGAACATGTAAAAACTTATTATAATTTGGCCCGCTCTTGAGGGCCGCGGCAATCATTAGCGATTTTGAATTTCTGAAATTTAGGAGAGGCAAATGCTTATAAAAAGAACGAATAGGGTAGCGAACGGCACCCGTTTGTCGAAAGCTCTCGCGAATTTGACCGGCGGCGCTCTTGACCGGCGGACATTCTTGAAAAGATCGGGATTGACAATCGGCGGTCTCGCCGCCGCGTCGGCGCTGTCGCTTGGCCGGGTTGAAGAAGCCAAAGCGCAAGGCGCGGCGTCGTCCGGGATCAAAAAAATTAAAACCGTCTGCAATCACTGCGCGGTCGGCTGCACCATCATCGCCGAAGTCGACAAGGGCGTCTGGGTCGGTCAGGAACCCGGCTGGGACAGCCCGATCAATCAGGGCGCCTACTGCGCTAAGGGCGCTTCGGTGCGCGACCTCGCCCATGGCGAACGCCGCCTGAAATATCCGATGAAACTGGTCGGCGGCAAATGGCAGAGGATGAAATGGGACGACGCCATCAATGAAATTGGCGATCGGCTGTTGAAGATCCGCAAGGATTCCGGACCGGATTCGGTTTACTGGCTGGGCTCCGCCAAGCACAGCAACGAACAAGCCTATCTGTTCCGCAAATTCTACGCCTTCTGGGGCTCCAACAATGGCGACCATCAGGCCCGTATCTGCCACTCGACGACGGTTGCCGGCGTGGCCAATACGTGGGGCTACGGCGCCATGACCAACAGCATGAACGATATTCAAAACTCCCGCTCGATTTTGCAGATCGGCGGTAATCCGGCGGAGGCCCATCCGGTCGCAATGCTGCACATGCTGAAGGCCAAGGAACAGAACAACGCGCCGCTGATCGTCTGCGATCCGCGCTTTACGCGTACCGCGGCCCATGCCGACGAATTTGTCCGCATCCGT
>JAYGEH010000392.1:0-3111 GCA_046582475.1 Rhodospirillales bacterium | reverse complement strand
TTATGATTTTGCCTTGCGCGCCGTCGCCGACGATGGGGCCATACATTTGATCCGTTCGTCGGACGAATTGCTGATCTGCAAGATGAGCAAGCATGACTACCTCGCCGATCAATCGGCGGGCGCGGCGCCAACGGTGGGCTCGCTTTCCGATTTCGCCCTCAACAACACCAACCAGCGGCACCGTTTGTTCATGGCGCAGCCGATCCGCTTTCGCGCCGGCGGTGATGAGGAGACCTGGCGCGCCGAAGAGGAACGCTCAGGCAGGCTGATCGAGGCGGTCTACAAGACCGTTGAATTGACCGTCGAAAATGTGGGCCCGGAAAATCCGCAAAATCTTGTCCGCCTGAAATCCTATCTCGGCCCGATCGAGGATTACATGTCGCCGCAGACCCGCGCCCGCCTCAAAGGCTGGCTGCCGGAATGAGTTGATTGAAGATCGCGCTGGCCCGCCTGGGCTGGATTCAAACATTATTGCGCCGTCATGATTCCGCACTTGCGAACATGGAAAAGGCCCTCGCCCTGGCCCCCAATAACGCCTACGTCAATGCGACATTTGGCCAGGTTTTAAATTACTGGGGAAACCCGGAAAGGACACTGGAGATGATGGAGAAGGCCTACAGCATTAAAATGCTGGTGCCGCCCGAACTGAGAGTGTCAGGTTGGCCTTTGCCATTATTTGCTCGGGCAATATAACAGGCGCCGGCCCGATTTAGGCAGTCGGTCCCGATGTTTAACTATGGATACCTGTATATGGCCTGCACCCATGTCGAATTGGACCGGCCGGACGACGCCGCCGAGGCGATATAGAAAATTTGGAACATTCACACCTACTAACCGTCAAGGAGTTCTCAAATATTTTGCCTTTCCGGATTGACGAAGTCCTCAATCAAATCCTCGACGGCTTGCAGAAATCCGGGTTGCCGGAGGGCGATGAATAAGCGCTGCTGTATCTTAAGGGCCCCGTTCAGCGGTCAGGTTGACGGCCAGTTTCAAGCCGTCGACGATCAGGTTCTGGGTTTCGTGGGCGAGAAATCCGGCGCCGCCCAGGCGCAACGCATCCACGCATTCCATATGCAGGCGGATAACATGGGCGCCCAGCGGCCCCATGGATTAAGAGAAACCGGTATATTCGATCAATTGCGCCGACAAATTTGTCGCCAACTGCTTGGCGCGGTCGGCCGCTTCGGGCGAGGCATCATTGGCAGATGAGGGGCCGGCACCATCCATCGCCGCCGCCGAGGCAAGGGCCTGGCGAATGGTGTTGGCGACGTCCGCCAATTCCGGGTCCGCCGGAACCTCCTCGGGATCGACGCCGAGGCCGACCAAGCGGGAAATCAGGGCCAGCTGAACAGCTTCGCGAAGCTGGTTCAAGGAATAGGGCTTGATCAGATAGCCATCGACGCCGGCGTCCCCGGGCGGCGCGGATATGATCCAGGTTTTCGTTGTTGGTCACCATCAGGAAGGTGACGTCGAACCAGCGCTCACGCACCGCCTTCAACAGGTCCAATCTGTCGAATTTCGGCATGTTCCAATCGGAAATCACCAGCTCGCAATTGAAACCCGTATCCAATGCGGCCAGCGCCTGGGCGCCGCCGGTGGCCAGGGTAATCCGGGTAATGCCGAGAGCACCGAGCGCCGTCCGCGCCATATCCATCGCCAAGGTATCATCCTCCACCAGGAGCACCCGCGAGGACGTCAAATCAATGGGTAATATCGCCATGATGGTAACCGGCTCCCCTACAAGCCCTGGGCATAGGTGCGGAGGATTTCCAGGGATTCGTCGAAATGCCGGTCCAACTCGGCGGTTGCGCTTAACCCGAAATCGTCTTCGGCGGCCTCGAAGGCGCGCTCGATATTGCGGGCCAACGCGGCCAGGCGGATGAGCCCAAAGCTCCGCGCGCCGCCTTTCAAGGTATGGACGGCGATGGCGACCTTCTCCCGGCCGTCCGCGGCGGCGTCACCGACGATGGCGCTCCTTAGCCCGATGGCCTTGCGTTCGAACCGGGCGATGAATTCGGCCACCGTGTCGTTGCCGTAATCCTCGCACATCTGGGCCACCCGGGCGGGCTCGAACAAAGGCAGGCTGGAAACCGCGGTGCCTGAATCTCCGGCGGAATCGGGCGCGGCGCCGGCGCCCACCGTAGGCTGCCGCCCGGCCAGCAAGTCAGAAACGATATCGCGGAGCACCTCGGCGTGTACCGGTTTGGAAAGGAAATCCACGGCCCCGGCGGCGATACATTTGTCCGCCATATCCGCATCCTCGACGCCGGAGACGACCACCACGGAGAGATTTTGCAATGCCGGGTTGGCGCGTACCGCGGCGAGCACCTCCATGCCGCTCATTCCGTCCATCATCAGGTCCAGGAACATCAGGTCCGCTGATTGGTGCGCCAGCATTTCGAGCGCCTCTTCGCCCGAGGAGGCCGTGATCGGCACATAGCCGTCGCGGGTCAATCCATATTCAATCAGCTTGCGCGACATGGCATTGTCGTCAACAACCAGAATGCGCGCGTCTTTACGATTGCCTGGAGTTTCCGTGCTCATGCCGAAGCCATCACCTGATTTGCCGCCCAATTCGTATTCGCCGACCGGCACAGTTGAAATTCATTAAACTATATATATCTGAGCCCGGATAGAGGGGATTTAAACGCCGCCCCGGGGGATAAACTCCAAATCCTCGGTGGCGATGTCGGCGAGCATGGATTTGTGCGCCTCCTGATCGAATGGCCACAGGACTGGCGTTCCGGTCTTGTCGCTGTACCAGTTTTTGTTGCCGTAAAATACGGTGTTCGGCAGCGCCTTCTGGAGACGGGCGACGAAGGCCTCGGTGGCTTCCTGGGTGGGCACGACAGCGGCTTGGCGTTGCCGCGCCAATTCGATAACGCGCAGGATATATCCGATTTCTTGGCCAAGACCCAGCGGCACCGGAACGTTGTTGACCGGCGCGAACGGCCCATAGAGCAAAAACAAGTTGGGAAATCCGGGCAGGGCAACGCCGCGATAGGAAAAAATGCTGTCCTTCCAAAGCTCATCGATGGTGATACCGTTCAGACCATAAGTGTTGATCGGGCGCATATAGGCGTGGGCATCGAACCCGGTGGCATAGACCAG
>JAYGEH010000347.1:0-13703 GCA_046582475.1 Rhodospirillales bacterium | reverse complement strand
ATTCTGGCGCCACCAATCGGAAAATTCCTCGGACACCCGGGCGCCGGTTTCGTTTTTGGCCGCCAGACTATTTAAATAGGCCATAACCTCCCGGACCGACACCACGTCGCCGTATTTTGCTTCGATATCGAACAGATTGGCATCGTGCGGACCTTGTGCCCGGTCGCCAACGCCTTCGCGCACGACCACGGTCAAGTAGCCATATTGCATGGAATCCACGGCCGAGGCGCGAATGCAGCCGCTCGTGGTGCAACCGGTCATGATGATGGTATCGACCCCGCGCGCCTTTAAATAGGCATCGACGTCGGTGCCGAAAAATGCGCTGGCATATTTTTTTAATGCCACATACTCGTCTGGCCGAGGACCAATGCGCCCATCGATCTCAACCATCTTCGATCCAATTTCCAAAATCGACAAAGACGGGACTTTCTTGATAAATACGCCGGCATCCGCAAATCCCGGCTCGTAGCCGATAGTCGTGTAGACAACTGGCAGACCTGCCGAGCGGAACTTATCCAGCAAGTCGGCGGTTACCGCTATCTCGTTGGAAAAATCTCCCCCTAGCGGGGTCGATGGATCGGTGAAGCCATAATTGAAATCGACAATCAGCAAGGCCGGTTTCTCGCCATAGCCCGACCGGCTCATAAGTCCCTTGCGCCGATAGTCCTCGGCGGTCTCTTCCGTATTGTCGGCCATACCCTGCCTCCCGAATGATCTCATCTGTATTCGATACCACCGGCCATATATTGAATCAACGCGCGCAGGAATCAATCCGTTTTAAAGTCCCGGCGCAATAAACCCAATCGCGCCGGCCCGAATTTTCGTGGAAAAATTCTTCACCGGCTTGCGGATTTTCCCCGCCGGTCACCGGAACATACAATCGGTTCGAGAATTCCTGTTCAAATCATTGTCCGGCCAGCCGAGTTTGACTATAACGGAAACAACATAATCAATAAATGTCCGCAAACGGTTTGATAGGGAATTGGCGGATTCAGGGAGGTCTTAAACAATGAGCGGCAATTCCGAGGCGGTTTACCGCGATCGCACCTACGGTGCCCGAACCCTGGGTTATGGCGACAGCCCCGGTATCATCGTGGTCGATTTCCAAACAGCCTTCACGGACCCGCAGTATCCCTTGGGCGGCGCACCCTTGATCCAACGCGCGGTCGAAAACACCGCCCGGCTATTGGATGTTGCCAGGAGCTATGGGGTTCCGGTGGCCAGTTGCTATACAGCCTACAATTCCCGTAAAGACATGCCTTATTGGAAAATTTCGGCGATCCTTGAGGATCTAATCGAGGGCCATCCCTCGACCCAGCTTGATCGCCGCGTCTATGATCCGGATTACGATGTCGCCATGCGCAAGTCGGGCGCATCGATATTTTTTCAAACGCCGGCGGCGGCTTACTTCAACAAGGAGAAGGTGGATACGGTGATCGTCACCGGCTGTGTGACATCGGGATGCGTGCGCGCATCGATCATCGACAGTTTCCAATGGGGATTCAGGACCATCGTTCCCGAAGACTGCGTCGGCGATCACGATGAAGAACCCCACCAACAGAACCTGCGCGATGTGGAACGGCGCTATTGCGACGTGACCAACGCCGACGACACCATCGCCTGGCTGGAGCAATGGCGGGGCCGCAATCATGGATGAAATCCGGAAAGATAGGAAACCGCGCGCCTCGAATTTAACCGGATGGTTCGACGCCAAATTGGAAAACCTGAAATCCGGTTTTGACAACCTTGGCGGCGGCAGTGACCGGTTTCCCCGCCCGGAACATAATGAAACCGAAGTCGATACAATTCCCGCCGCCCCGCCGCCGCCCGCGCCCTCGGCGCGCCAAGAGCTGCCGCCGCAGCCAACGCAGCCGCCCGAAGCCCGCCGCGCGCCGCCGCCTCCGCCAGCACCGCCAGTACGCCCCCGCAAAGCCGAGGAAGCGCCCGCCCGCCGCCCGCCTGCCGGACGCGGTTACCAGCTTGGCGTCGATGTCGGCGGCACCTTCACCGATTTATTGCTCATCCAGGAAGAGAGCGGGCGCACCATAACCGCCAAGGTCCCTTCGACACCTCAGGATTCCTCCCAAGGCGTGCTCAACGGCATCGAACGTATCTGCCGCCTTGCCGGCATCGAGCCGAGCGCCATTGGATCGGTCATGCACGGCACAACCATTGCCACCAACACCATCCTCACCTCGAGCGGCGCGCGGGTCGGGCTGGTGACCACCAAGGGTTACAAGCAGGTGCTGCAGATCGCCCGTTCCTATGTGCCGGGTGGCCTCGGCGGTTGGGTAAATTTCAACAAAACCGACCCCTTGGCGCCCTTGGAATTGACCATCGAGGCGGATGAGCGGATCGGGGCCAAGGGTGAAATCGTCGATGCCTTGAACGAAGCCCAGCTGCGCCACGATCTTCAGGCGCTGTCGGGCGAAGGCATCGAGGCGCTCACCGTGTCGCTCATGAACGCCTACACCAACGGCATCCATGAGCAGCGCATTCGCGAAATCGCCGAAGACATCATGCCTGACGTGCCGGTGTCGATCTCGTCGGAAGTGGTGCCCGAAATGTACGAATACGAGCGCACCGAAACGACGGTGGTCAATTCCTATATCCGACCCGTTGTCTCTACCTATATCGAAAACCTTCTGGTCGAATTGGACCGGCGCATGAAGGGCGTACAACTTCATATCCTGCGCTCGGACGGGGGCTTGGCGTCGGCCGAAGCGGCCAAGGATACTCCGGTCAACCTTCTGATGAGCGGTCCCGCGGGCGGCGTTGCCGGGGCCATCTGGATGGCCAAGCAGGCCGGCTTCGAAAACCTTTTGACATTCGATATGGGCGGCACTTCAACCGACGTCGCGCTGATCCAGAACGGCGTTGCCAGCGCGCGCCGGGAAACCCGGGTCGCCGACGTTACCGTCAGGGCGTCTTCCGTCGATGTCAGAACCGTCGGTGCCGGCGGCGGCTCCATCGCCTATGTGCCGGATCTAACCAAGGCGCTCCGGGTCGGGCCGCAAAGCGCCGGGGCCGAACCGGGTCCGGCGGCCTACGGCACGGGCGGGACCGAGCCGACGGTCACCGACGCCGACGTTGTGCTCGGTTATCTTCCCGAAAGCGCCAAGCTGGGCGGCGATATGGAGCTCGATCGAAGCGCCGCCGAGAAAGCGGTCGCCACCATTGCCGATGCGATGGGCCTGGGGCTGAAGGAAGCGGCCGAAGGTATTGTCAACATTGTCAACGAGAACATGTTCGGCGCCTTGCGCCTGGTTTCGGTCGAACAGGGGTTTGATCCGCGCGATTTCGCGCTCATCGGATTTGGCGGCGCCGGCCCCCTGCACGCCAACGCCCTCGGCAAGCTGATGAATTCGTGGCCGGTCATCATTCCGCCCGGACCCGGCGTGCTTTGCGCCTACGGCGATGCGACGACCCGCATCCGCAACGAAGCGTCGCGCACTTTTGTCCGCCGCTTTTCCGATACGTCCGACGCCGAAGTGCTCGCCATCCTTGAGGAATTGACCGCACAGGCCGCCGCAACACTGGATGCGGAAGGCGTTCCCGGCTCTGAGCAATCGAGCAATTATCAGATCGACCTCAGATACCACGGCCAAGGCATGCGGCTGACCGTCGATTTGACGCCGGGCGAATTCCAAAACGGCGGTTTGGACGAACTTGGCCGCCGCTTCGCTACAATGCACGAACAGCTTTTCACATTCTCCCTCGAAACCGAATGCGAGCTCTATAACCTCCGGGCCATTGTCCAGGGCCGCGAAAGCATGGTCACGGCGGAGACCTTGGCTGAGGGTACCGGCGATTCGGCGGGCGCCGTGTACGAGAAATCATCGGTGTTTTTTGGCGGAAAAGACTACCCGGCGGAGATTTATGACCGCGCGAAACTGAAATCCGGGGACCGGGTTACCGGACCGGCGATCATCACGGAAATGGATTCGACAACGCTGATCCTGCCGGATCATACCGGCCAGGTGGACCAGGTCGGGAACATTCTCATCCGCCCGGCAAACGGAAATTAGGGAAAGCCAAGCGGAAACCAAGGGGAAGCCTAGGGGAAGACAGGGACATGCCAGCAAATATCATTCAATCAAACACGGCGCCGTTTAACGCCGTCGATGTTGATCCGATCACATTGGACATCATCGAAAATGCCTTAAAGAATGCGCGCACCGAAATGGACGCGGTGTTGTTCCGCACCGCCATGTCACCGGGCATACGCGAGCAGCACGACGCCTTTCCGATGATCGCCAACAAGGAAGGCAAGATGGTGGTCGGGCAGTTCGGCTCATTTTTTTGGGGCTTTCAGCAGGGCTACGAAGGCGATATCGAAGAAGGCGATATCTTTTTGACCAACGATCCCTATACCTGCAACGGCGCCGTCAGCCACCTCAATGACTGGCTGACCATGATGCCGATCTATATCGACGGACGCATCGTCGCCTGGGCGGCGATGTTCGGACACATGACCGATATCGGCGGCAAGGTGCCGGGCAGCCTGCCGACGGACGCGGCGCAGGTCTTTGAAGAGGGCATTCAAATCCCGCCGGTCAAGATCATCCGCAACGGCGTCCTCAACCAGGAGATCCTCGAGCTGATATTGCGAAATTGCCGCCTTCCGGAATGGAATCGGTCGGATTTTAACGCCATCGTCGCCGCCCTTCGTCTCGCCGAACGGCGCATCCTTGAAATGGCCGAACGGTTCGGCGTCGATTATCTGGTCGCCGCCATGGATGAAATGCTGGATCGCAACAAGCGCGCCATGGGCGAGATTTTAAAGATGGTGGTGCCCGAAAAGAAACAGCATTTCGTGGATTATATCGACGATGACGGCATGGGCATGGGGCCTTATAAAATCGCCTGCGCCATGTGGCGCGAGGGCGACAATGTGATCTTCGACTTCGACGGCACCGACCCGCAATCCATAAGCTCGGTGAACTTTTTGCTGAACGAAGAGATGTTCAAGATGTTCCTAGGCGCCTTTTTCATCAACCTGTTCGATCCACAGATTCTGTTCAACGACGGCTTTTATGATTTGGTCGAGGTGCGCATCCCGAGGGGCTCGATCCTAAAACCGATCCGCCCCGCCGCTTTAAGTTCCCGCACCCACATGCTGGCCCGCATATTCGACATCATGAGCGGCCTCCTGGGCCAGGGCTCGCCCGACGCCTTGTGCGCCGCCGGGTTTTCCGACAGCCCGCATTTCATATATTCGGGATACGACAAGAACGGCGAATGGTACCAGCTTTACCAAATCGGGTTTGGCGGAGTTCCCGGCCGGCCGGCCGGCGACGGGCCCGACGGACACTCCCTTTGGCCGGCCTTCACGAATGTTCCGAACGAGTTTTTGGAAGCCTATTTTCCGCTCCGTATTGTCAAATACGAAACCATCGCCGATAGCGGCGGGCCGGGATTGCACCGGGGCGGCAATGGTTTGTCCATGGGGTATCAGTTCCTGGAGCCGGGGGAAATTTCGATCCATGACGACCGTTGGCTGACCCATCCCTGGGGCGTCAATGGCGGTCTTCCCGGGCAGCGCTCGAACAAGCTCATGGTCCGCGCGGACGGATCGTCCGAATGGATGAAGTCCAAATGCGACCGCATCAAGGTCGAGCCGGGCGATACGTTATATTTCAATACCTGGGGCGGCGGCGGCTGGGGCGACCCTTTGCAACGGGAGGCGGCCAAGGTTGCCCTGGACGCCAGGCGCGGTATCGTCAGCACCGGCGGCGCGCGGCGTTATGGCGTCGTGCTGCGCGATGACTTTTCCCTGGATGAGGCGGCGACAAACAGCCTGCGCCAGACTATGGCCACGACACGCGGCGCCGTGGAACTGTTCGATTTCGGCGGCACGGTCGAGGAGCTGAAAGCCCGGTGCAAGGAGGACACCCAGCTCGAGCCTCCCAAGGCGCCGGTGTTTCAAAAATGGATGGGCCGCGTCAAAGCCGAAGCGGCGGAATAGTTTATACTCTAGGCCTTCGCCGCCATGATGGCTTTGAAGTCGATATCGAAGCGATCCAGGATAATGTCGCAGATTTGGTCATAGACGGCGCCGACGCGGATCGTCTCATGGGAGATGAGATCGATGATGGTGCTGCCGAGGCCGTCATCGTTGCGATAGGTTGTCAGCCCATAATCGATGGCGATATCGGCAATATCCCGAACCGGAGCCTCGATTTCCTCGAAAATGAATTTGCTGCCGGTGAGCGATAGATTGGCCGAGGAGCCAACGACGGCGAAATTTTCCTGGCGCGCAAGCCGGGCAATTTCGTCGTGCAACGGGCCGGCATTCAACAACATATCCATGGTTCTGGCCTTGGTCGCGTTGGCAAATGCGAACGACGGCAGGCTCTGCATAAACGGATGGTCGGCGCGAAACGGGGCGACCACGGAAAACGGCAAATCGTGGGTGTGGATGATGGTGCTGACCATCTCCCGCTCGCGGTCCGGAACTTCGAGAACCTCGTTGAACAAGTGCCAATCGCAAAAATTTCCGCACGGTTTCGAAAAGGAACGTTGCTTGGCGTCATAGATGCGTCTGACCGCCGCGTCGTCATGACCGGCGATCGCATAGCCGACGCTGACCGGAAATATGGCGACGCCGCCGCTCCGGATGGTATCGAACACGCGCCCTGCGTCTTCTAGTATTGGTTTGCCTGCAAACATATTGGGGTTCCCACGATCCATATCTTTGCCGTGATTGACGACAGCGACGCGGCGCCAATCATGGTACTGGACGATGAACAGCGAATGAAATAAAAATCAGCCCACGGAGTAACATATGCCAATACCAGACAATGAACGCGACGATAAGCTTAAAGGGCCGCTCGCCGGCGTCCGGGTGATCGAGTTGGGCCAATTGCTGGCCGGACCGTTCACATCATCCCGCCTCGCCGATTTCGGCGCCGAGGTGATCAAGGTCGAGGCGCCGAAAACCGGCGATCCCATGCGCCAGTGGGGGCATCACCGGTTTGAAGAGAAAACTCTGTGGTGGCCTGTCCTGGCGCGCAACAAAAAATCGGTGACCGCAAATTTACGCGAAGAGCGCGGTCAGGAGCTGGTGCGCAAGCTCGCCGTCGACGCCGATGTTCTGGTGGAAAACTTCAAACCGGGCACCTTGGAAAAATGGAATCTCGGACCCGAAGACCTGCACAAGGTCAACCCGGGCCTGATTATCAGCCGCGTATCGGGCTACGGGCAGACTGGGCCCTATTCCGACCGACCTGGTTTTGCCAGCGTCGGCGAGGCCATGGGGGGGCTTCGTTATATCAACGGGTTTCCCGATCAGCCTCCGCCCCGCAGCGGCATTTCCCTTGGTGACACACTGACCGGAATGTTTGCGGCGCAAGGCGTCTTGATGGCGCTTTACTGGCGCGATGCCCTCGGCGGCGGCAAGGGCCAGGTCGTCGACGCGGCCATCACCGAGAGCTGCTTTACCATGATGGAAAGCGCCCTCCCGGAATATGACAAACTAGGTGTGGTGCGCGAGCCCAGCGGTACTGGCCTCGCCAATGTGGCGCCCTCCAACATCTACCCGACCAAGGACGGCAAGCATGTTGTTATCGCCGCCAATATCGATCCCATGTTCAAGCGGCTTTGCGAAGCCATGGACCAGCCGGAACTGGCGTCGGACGAGCGCTTTGCCGGCCACAAGTCGCGCGGCGAAAATTCCGAAGAGCTGGACGGGCTGATCGCCGATTGGACCCGGACCCTTTCGGCGGCGGACTTGAGCAGCCAACTGGACCAGAATGGCGTTGTCGTCGGCCCCATTTATTCCATTGCCGACATCGCCGTGGACCCACATTTCCAAGAACGTGGTATGATCCAAAAGTTCGAAGACGATACCTTCGGAGTATTGGCGGTTCCGGGCGTGGCGCCGCAGCTCTCGGTGACTCCGGGCGGCATTTCCTGGCTCGGCCCGCAGGAAGTGGGTAGCCACAACCGCGAAATCTATGGCGATCTCTTGGGTATCAGTGACGATGAATTGGTGGAGTTGGCAGATGACGGAATTATCTAAGTCCGCACCAAAAATCCTGATTTGCGATGTCGGGCCACGGGACGGACTGCAATCGGAAGAACGTATTTGGAGTGTCGCCGAGCGCGTCGAATTGATTGACCGCTTAGCCGCTTCCGGCCTGCGCCGCATGGAAGCGGTCAGCTTCGTCAATCCGAAGCGGGTTCCGCAGATGGCGGGGGCGGAAGAGGTTATGGCCGCGATCAAACGGCCGGGTGGCGTTCAGTTCGCCGGTCTCGCGCTCAATCTCCGGGGCGCCGAGCGGGCCATCGATGCCGGTGTCGATGAGGTGCGTTACGTTGTCGTCGCCAGCGAAAGTTTCAACCAGCGCAACCAAGGCGCTACTATCGAAAAAACACTGGCCGATTTTGAGGCGGTTTCGAACCTTGTCGCCAAAGCAGGCTTGATGCTCACGGCAACCATCGCCGCCTCTTTCGGCTGCCCGTTCGAAGGCGACGTTCCTTTGCAACGCGTGGTCGAAATCGCCAACCGCTTGGTTGCCTCTGGTGCATCGGAAATCAATCTGGCCGATACCATCGGCGCCGCCGTGCCCACCCAGGTAAGCGAGCGGATCGATGCCGTCGGCGCCGCCATCGGACCCGAGGTGGCGCTCAGTTGCCATTTCCATAATACGCGCAACACCGGATTTGCCAACGCCGCGGCGGCCGTTGGCGCCGGCGTGCGCTTTCTGGATGCGTCGATTGGCGGCATCGGCGGCTGTCCGTTCGCGCCGGCCGCCACCGGCAACATCGGCACCGAGGACCTTTGCTTCATGCTGCGCGGCATGGGCTATGACACCGGCATCGATCTGGACCGCCTGATCGAAACGGCGAAATGGGCCGAAAGCATGTTCGATGCGCCGTTGCCGGGCCAAGTGATGAAGGCGGGCCTGTTTCCCGAAGTCGCACACGCCTGAGTGATGCGGCGGGCTCGTCCCCGCAACCTCTTTCCCCGCCGGTGAGACGCCGACCTTGAAACCTGCAGCATTCAAATATCTGGTTCCGGACACGCTGACCGAAGCGCTCGAGCTGAAAGCGGAATACGGCGACGAAGCAAAATTCCTGGCCGGCGGGCAAAGCCTCGTGCCAATGATGAACTTCCGATTGGCGGCGCCCGCAGTCCTCGTGGACATCAACCGGATTGCCGGCCTCGATGGGGTTCGCGAAACCGATGCGGGCGGCCTCCGTCTGGGCGCGCTGACGCGCCATCGAGACCTGATCGGCGATGGCCGGATTGCCGTTCGCCAGCCCCTCGTCGGCGAGGCCGCCATTCAGGTGGCGCACCCTCAAATCCGCAACCGCGGTACCCTCGGCGGAAACCTGGCCCACGCTGACCCGGCATCCGAGTTACCGGCGGTGATGCTGGCGCTGGGGGCAAGGCTGTTGGTGCGCTCATCTGGGGGCGAACGATGGATCGACGCAGACAGCTTCTTCCTGGGCGTCTTCTCCACTTCCCTCACGGAGGTCGAGATGCTGGCCGAGGTGGAGCTGCCGGACCTTCGCCCGCGTACCGGCGTGTGTTTTCTAGAGGTGGCCCGCCGATCCGGCGACTTCGCGATGATGGGCGTGGCCGCCGTAGTCTCGCTGAGCGAAGACGGAACCTGTTCGCGTGCCAGGCTGGCCTATTGCGGTGCCGGGCCGACCGCCATGGCGGCAACCGAGGCCGCGGCTTCCCTAGGCGGTCAGCACCTGGACGAGGCGGCGTTCGCGGCGGCGGCGGAGATTATGCAGACCGAAATCGACCCCACAGAAAACGTGAATGCCAGTATCGGATACCAGCGCCACCTGGCGGGTGTGCTGACCCGGCGCGCCTTGGGGCAAGCCTTGGTGCGGGCGATGAGCGCATGACCCGCGAATGTCAGCATGCTTGTTTGGAGAAGGGGAAATGAAGGAGGATCAATTTTCCCTTACCGTCTCGGTCAATGGCACCGAATACGCGCGCACCGTCGAGCCGCGTCTTCTGCTGAGCGATTTTATTCGCCAGGACCTGAAACTGACCGGCACCCACGTGGGATGCGAACATGGGGTTTGCGGGTCCTGCACGATCCTCGTCGGCGGCGTGCCGGTCCGCTCCTGCCTGATGTTCGCGCCGCAGGCGGACGGGCTTGAAATACAAACGGTCGAGGGACTGGCCGGCGAGGACGGCGAGCCGCATCCGCTGCAAGACGCGTTTCACAAGGCGCATGGGCTGCAATGCGGCTTCTGCACTCCGGGAATCTTGATGACCATGAAAGCGTTCCTGGATGAAAATCCCTCGCCGAGCGAAAGAGAAATTCGCGAAGCGCTGTCAGGCAACCTCTGCCGCTGTACGGGATACCAGAACATCGTCGCTGCCGTTGAACTGGCGGCCGGGCGCGGCGCCGGGAACACGTCATGACCAATTCGGATGCGAACGCCAACCGCTTTTTCGGCGCCTCCGTCGGGCGCCGTGAAGACGCGCCCCTGTTGAGTGGGCAGGCCCTGTTCGTCGACGACGTGGCGCTGCCGGAAATGCTGCATGCGACGATGGTCCGCAGCCCCCACGCCCACGCCAGAATTCTCGGTATCGACGCCTCGCCGGCGCTCGATCGGGACGGCTTCGGCATTGTCTACACGGCCCAGGATCTGGGTGATTATTGGGCCCCCGTCCCCATCGTCGTACCGCCGCCGCCGATTGCCGGGCTCAAATTCATAAAGCGAACGCAGGTCCCCCTGGCCAAGGACCAGGTGAATTATGTGGGCGAGCCGGTCGCCATCGTCATCGCCGAAAGCCGCTACATTGCCGAGGATATTGCCGGCGATATCGTCATCGACTACGCTTCGTTACCCGTCGTCGGTGACCTGGAAGCGGCGGCGGCCGACGGTGCGCCACTGGTTCACGACGATGCCCCAGGCAATGTCGCCGCGCATGTCCGTCAGCAAAAAGGCAACTACGATACCATCGTCAATGAGGCCGCCGTCGTCATCAAACGGCGCCTGAGTTACGAGCACGGCATGGCCCAGCCCATGGAAACCCGCGGCCTGGTCGCCGATTGGGATGCCAGGATGGGCAGGCTAACGGTCTGGGCCGGGACCCAGGCGCCGACCTCCTTGCGCGGCGCCTTGGCCGGTTTGCTCGGCCTCAGCGAGAGCCAAGTCCGCGTCATCGCCCCCTTCGTCGGCGGCGGCTTCGGCTGCAAGGTCCTCTTGTTCTATCCCGAGGATCTGCTGGTGCCGTGGGCCGCAATTCAGCTTGGGCGCCCAGTCAAGTGGATCGAGGACCGGGGTGAGCATTTCGTGGCGACCACCCATGAGCGGGGACAGATCCACGACGCCGAAATCGCGCTCACCGAGGACGGCAGGATATTGGGGGTCAAGGATGTCTTCCTTCATGACACCGGCGCCTACAATCCCTATGGGCTGACGGTTCCTATCAATTCTCAGTGCTCGGTCTTGGGGCCCTACGACATCGCCAACTACGACAGCACCTTCACCGCCATCTTTACCAACAAGCCGATCGTCAGCCCGTTTCGGGGCGCCGGCCGGCAGCACGGCGTCTTCGTGATCGAACGGCTGCTCGACGCCGCGGCCGGGGAATTGGGGCTCGATCCGGCCGATATTCGCCGCCGCAACCTAATTCCCAAAGACGCCTTCCCTTACGAAAATAAAATCATGTTCCAGGACTTCACGGAACTCCGTTACGACAGCGGCAATTACGAGCCGGCCCTGGACCGGGCGCTCGATCTGATCGGCTACCAGCGGTTTTTGGAAGTGGAACAGCCGGAACTGCGCCAACGCGGCAATCATGTGGGAATCGGTATCGTCTGCTATGTCGAGGGAACCGGCATCGGCCCCTACGAGGGCGCCCGGGTCCAGATCCAGGCCAGCGGCCGCGTCTCGGTGGCCACCGGGATCGGAACGCAAGGTCAAGGGCACTTCACCAGCTTCGCCCAGATCGTCGCCGACCAGCTCGGTGTCGACATCGGCGACATCGACGTTGTTACCGGCGATACCGACCAGTTCCATTGGGGCGCCGGAACTTTCGCCAGCCGCGGCGCGGTGGTCGCCGGAAACGCGGTTTTCGAAGCGGCGGCGGCGGTGCGCGAAAAGGTCCTCGACACTGCTTCCACCCACTTCGAGTGCAGTGCCCACGATTTGGTCATCGAGGACGGATCGGTGAGCGTCTCCGGCGTTCCCGAAATGACGGTCGCGCTCGGCGCCTTGGCAGAGATGGCCAATCCCATGCGCGGCGCCGTCGAGCCGGGAATGGAACCGGGGCTTGAGGCGACCAAATATTTCGGACCGGAGAGCGGCACCACGGCCAGCGGTGCCCACGCCATGATCGTCGAAGTGGACCCAGATACCTTGATGATCGAGATCAAGAAATACGTCATCGTCCATGACTGCGGCACCATCATCAATCCGATGATCGTCAAGGGGCAGATCCACGGCGGCGTCGCCCAGGGAATTGGCAACGCTTTTTATGAACAGTTGAAGTTCGACGATCAGGGCCAACTGCTCACGGCGACACTTGGCGACTATCTATTGCCGACAGCACTTGACGTCCCGTCGATGACCGTCGATCACTGGGTCACCCTATCGGCCACCAACCGGCTGGGGATCAAGGGCGTAGGCGAGGCCGGCGCGATCCCGGTCGGGCCCTTGTTCGCGCAAGCCATCGAAGATGCCCTGGAGTTGCCGTCCAGGGGCGTCCGGATCAACGAAATCCCGCTCAGCCCAAACCGCCTGTGGGAGTTGTCGCAACTTTGACCCGGTGCGGCGCATGGTTCCATGCCAACAAATCAGGGCGGACAAATACCCCATATGGCCGCCAGATGGGATCCAAACAAAACCATATAAAGGCACTGTAATTTGGGTATGCTGGCGGCGCGGGCCGGCGTTTGGTAAACCTTCGTCGTCTATTTATTACCAACTGGCGCCGCACGGGGGTATCCGTCCTCGGCCACGGCGTCGCTCTCGGCTGGCATTGACGCTGCCGGAACGCGAGGCGATATCGCGGCCCAGCGCGGTGGCGCCGAAGTTCGGATGGAACTGGTCACCGGAGCAGATCGCCGGATGGTCGAAGCGCGTGCATCCGGGAGACGGGTCTTACCTGGTGTCCCACGAGACAATCTATCGTGGTTTATTCGTTCAAACCCGCGGCGTGCTTAAGACAGAGCTGCTACAGCACCTTCGATCAAAGCGCATCGGCCAAAAGGGCGAGGCGCAAGGAGCTCAGCGCCGATTAACAGTTTAGCATGGCGACCGGCATAGAGGTTTACTTCTGCGACCCGCGAAGTCCATGGCAACACGGCTCCAAGGAGAACACCAATGGTTTGCTCAGACAGTACTTCCCCAAGGGAACGGACTTGTCGGGATACGCGCAGGTCGATCGGAATAAGGTGGCCCGTCGGCTTAACGAACGGCCACGCAAATCGCTTGAGTTTGAAACGCCGGCGGAAAGATTTAACGCGCGTATTGCGTCGACCGGTTGAGGCGGCCCGCCGAAACCGGACATACCCGCCAAATACGCTGAACGTCTGCAGTTGACCCACAGCGGACCTTGCCGTGGATTACACAAATTCTTAAACGACTGCTCTGTGAATATCATATTATGGCGAATATTGTTTGATCCAATTACGGATTGATACCATAAAGGCTGTCTCAAGGCTGGCAAAGAAGCAGCCGTCGTTTGGCACCAATATGGGCTGCTGACATGGCAAAAA
>JAYGEH010000337.1:0-9529 GCA_046582475.1 Rhodospirillales bacterium | reverse complement strand
AGGGGGCGACTGTTCGCGCTGCTTCCCGAGGATGGTCGTATCATCCTATCCTCGCGCCACAGGGCCAGGTTTTCAAAGTATATCTGGCTGCGCCGGACTGGCCTTACGGCGGCGGATCAGCAGGTCATCGGCCACCGTTCCACCGCAAAACTGGACCATCCCCCATCCCTTACCAATCCCATGTGCGACCGGCTTGGCTGCATCTGGCGTATCAAGGGCCAGACGGTGGCGCTCATTACCGATTCCCGGGCCGTGGCCGAAGACTGCCGGCGCGCCGATCTGGTGGTTTCCATGGAACCATTGCCGTGGCGGTGCCTTTCGGCGCACACGGTTGTCGATTGGTTCGATCTCTGGCGAAACGGCAGTCACGCCATCTGGCTGACCAAATCCGGGGCGCGGGTCGACAGCGTCAACGGGGTGCGCGGCAACCGCCCTTGGGTGCAGGTCAGAAAAAGCCGGCGCCGCCGGAGTGACGGCCCCAAGCAATTAAAAGGCGCGCCCGGCAAGGAACCGGGCGCGCCAATCAAATAGGCACCTTTACGGGCCTATACTGAAACAGAACTCAGTATTTGCGCATCAAGCCGACCAGGCGTCCTTGTACGTTGACCCGGTCGGGACCGAAGATGCGGGTTTCGTAGTCTTTGTTGGCCGGCTCGAGGGCGATCGAGTCGCCCTTGCGGCGCAGACGTTTCAACGTCACTTCATTGTCGTCCACCAAGGCAACGACAATGGAGCCGTTCTCGGCGGTATCGCAGCGTTCAATCAACACCGTATCGCCATCGTTGATGCCCGCTTCGATCATCGAATCGCCTTCAATTTCCAGGGCATAGTGTTCACCCTTGCCGAGCATCGAGGGCGGCACTTCGATCTTGTTGCCGGCGTCGCGCAGGGCTTCGATGGGTGTGCCAGCGGCGATGCGGCCGAGCAAGGGTAGTTCCACGGGATCGTTGGCGGACACCTGCTGGCTTGCGGCCGGCAAGGTAAAATTCGCCGGGACCACGGTCAGCGGCACTTCGTGGGCGCCGCCCGCCGTGTGATTTTCCGGCAGTTTCAAAACCTCCAGGGCGCGCGCCTTGTGCGGCAGGCGGCGGATAAAGCCGCGTTCTTCCAAGGCGGTGATGAGCCGGTGGATCCCGGATTTTGACTTGAGCCCCAGGGCATCCTTCATTTCATCATAGGATGGAGAAATTCCGGTTTCATTCAGTCGTTTGTCGATATGGGTAAGAAGTTGATATTGTTTTTTGGTCAACATGCGGCATCTCCAGCATAAAAATGGCCCATGAGTAATTTTGGCATCGTTCTCGGACGCGGCAACATGCTATTTAGACGCAAAAACCTACAAAACCACGACATATGGAACAAAACAAAAACGCATATATATGTTCTAGTTTGGTTCCATGGCGGCGTCAAGTGGCTAAATGAAAATTATTTGAAATTTTTTGCTATTTTTGAAATGCCGGACGCACAATACCAAGATTACCTCTAACCCGGCCCCGAATCAGGCCGATGGGTCCAGACGCACGATCTCGACCCGCGCACCGGCTGCAACGGCTTCGGCGAAAGGCGGTCGCATGACCAGACAGTCGGCCTTTGAATAAAGGGCCAGCATGGAGCTGTCCTGTTTGGCGAACGGAGTGGCGGTCAATTCACCGTCCGCGTTAAGGCTTAATTGGGAACGGAGATAATCCTGGCGGCGGTCGTTTTCCGCCAAATCGCAGCCGAGCACCGCCGTCTCGTTGGGCCTGTCGCCCTCTTCGATACCAAGCATGCGATCCAGGGCCGGCTTCAGATAGAGTGCCGCGGTAACCCCAGCCGACACCGGGTTGCCGGGCAGGCCGAGCATCGGCGTGCCATGAATTTCGCCGAAGATGAGCGGTTTTCCAGGGCGCATGGCGACCTTGGAAAAGGTGATGTTCATGCCTTCGCCGCCGAGCACTTGCTTGACCAGATCATAATCGCCCACCGAGGCGCCGCCGATGGTGATCAGCATGTCCATGGAGCCGACGCCTTCCAATTTGGCGATCAGCGAGTCCGCATCGTCGCGGGCAATGCCCAGATTTACCGGCAGGCCGCCGGCGGCGGTGACGAACGCCGCCAAGCCGATGGAGTTGGAGCTGATGATCTGATTGCGGTCCAACGGCTCGCCGGGCAGCACCAATTCGTTGCCGGTGGAAAGGATCGCCACCCGCGGCCGCCGGGCGACGGTTACCCAGGGGACGTTCATGCCGGCGATCAGCGCCACATCCCTGGAATTCAGGCGCTTGCCCGCCTCAAGCAAGGTATCGCCAGCGCTGAAATCCAAACCGGCCGGGCGCACAAAACGCCCCGGGGTGGCGCTTTCCCGCATGGTGATCTGACCGCCATCGGTCACCGTATCTTCTTGGATAACCACCCCGTCGGCGCCGTCCGGGAGCGGCGCGCCGGTAAAGATGCGCACTGTCTGGCCGGCTTCGAGGGTCCCTTCGAAGCCGCCGCCGGCGGCCAATTCGCCGATCAAAGTCAAGGTTGCCGGCACCGTTGCCACGTCCTCGGCGCGGACCGCATAACCGTCCATGGAGGACACCGCCACCGGCGGCTGGGTCAGACGCGAGGCCACATCTTCGGCCAACACCCGGCCAAAGCATTCGGCGACGCCGACTTGTTCGGCGTTCAGAGGTTTTACGCCGGCCAGGACGGCGGCCCGGGCCTCGGCCACCGAGATCATGTCGTCAGCGGGCTGGTTCATCATAAACCCCGGATTTGCCGCCGGATTTGTGGACCAGGCGGAGATCGGTGATGACCAGGCCCCGGTCCACCGCCTTGACCATGTCGTAAACCGTAAGCGCGGCCACCGCGACGGCGGTCAGGGCCTCCATCTCGACGCCGGTCTTGCCGGCCAATTTGCAAGTGGCGGTGATATCGACGGCGTTGCGGTCCGTATCATAGGTAAGCTCCACCGCAACCGAAGTCAGGTTCAAGGGATGGCAAAGGGGAATCAGATCGGGAGTCCGCTTGGCGCCCATGATGCCGGCCAGTTGCGCAACGCTGAGCACGTCGCCTTTTTTGACATCGCCGCCGACGATCCGGGCCAGGGTATCAGGCGCCATGATGACGCTGGCGGCGGCCACCGCGATACGCTCGGTCGCGTCCTTGGCCGACACATCGACCATGACCGCGTTGCCGTCGGCATCGATGTGGGTCAGATCGCTCATTGGCCCGCCGCCATTTCAGCACCGCCGGTATCCAGGCCGAGGAGGGCGCGTGTCGCGGCTTCCACATCCTCGTTGCGCATCAGACCTTCGCCCACCAGGAAACAGTTGGCGCCGGCATTGGCCATGCGCCGCAGGTCGGCCAGCTCGGCAAGGCCCGATTCGGAAACCAGCGTGACCCCATCTCCGGCCCCATCGATGGCGAGGCGCGCCAACCTTTCGGTGGTTGCCAGATCGGTGGCAAGCGTCTTCAGGTTGCGGTTGTTGACTCCCAGGAGGCGCGGCTGCAAGCGCAATGCCCGCTCGGTTTCAGCCTCGTCGTGAACCTCGATCAGCACATCCATGCCCACCTCTTCGGCCAGGGATTTCAACTCGGCGGCCAGGACGTCTTCGAGCACTGCCATGATGATCAAGATGCAATCGGCGCCGATCGCCCGGGCTTCGATGATCTGGTAGGGATCGACCATAAAATCCTTGCGCAAGGCCGGCAGCCTGACGGCGGCGCGGGCTTCGGCCAGATGCGCGTCTTCGCCTTGAAAGAACGGCCTGTCGGTGAGCACCGAGAGACAGCTCGCGCCCCCCGCTTGATAGGATTCCGCCAGCCGGGCCGGATCGAAATCGGCGCGGATCAGGCCGTGCGACGGGGAGGCTTTCTTGATCTCTGCGATCAGACCAAAGCGGCCAGCGGCGACGCTGGCTTCAAGCGCATCGGCAAAGCCCCGGGCCGGCGCCGCGGCGCGGGCTGCAACCAATTGAATTTGCTCGGTTTTATCGGCCTTGCAGGCGGCCACGTGGTTGCGCTTTTCGGCGCAGATGCGGTCCAGGATATCGCTCAACCGCCGTCTCCCCGACGATCGTCCTTGGTGATCTCCAGCATCGTCTCCAGGGCCTGTTTGGCCTTGCCGCTACCGATGGATTCCTCGGCCACGGCAACACCGTCTTTGATATCGCCGGCAACGCCGGCCACCATCAAGGCGGCACCGGCGTTATAGAGCACGATATCCCGGTAGGGACCGGCCTCGCCGGCCAGCAGGGCGGTGATGGCGTCGCCATTTTGTTGCGGCGTGCCGCCTTTCAAATCTTCCAGCTTGGCGCGCGGGATGCCGGCGTCTTCGGGCACGATCTCGAATTCCGTAATCGCCTTATCTTTTAACGCGGCCACATAAGAAACGCCGGTGGTGGTCAATTCGTCGGAACCGTCGGAGCCGTGCATCACCCAGGCCGCCTCTGAGCCCAGATTGTCGAGGGTCTCGGCCAGGGGCCGCACCCATTGGCGGGCGAAGACACCGGTCAGCTGGCGGGTGACGCCGGCCGGATTGCAGATCGGGCCCAACAAATTAAAGATCGTGCGCGTCGCCAGCTCGACCCGGGCGCCGGCCACATGGCGCATGGCGCTGTGGTGGCGGGGCGCCATCAGGAACCCGATATTGGCTTCGGCGATGGCCCGCGCAATCAAATCAAATTCGGCTTCGTTATTGAGTCCGAGGGCCTGCAACGCGTCGGCGGCGCCCGATTTGGACGACAAGGCCCGGTTGCCGTGCTTGGCCACCGGTATGCCGGCGCCGGCGACAACGATGGCCGCGCCGGTGGATATATTGTAGGTGCCGGTGCCGTCGCCGCCAGTGCCGACCACATCCATGGCGTTCGCCGGCGCCTTGACCATGGCGCATTTGGCGCGCATGGCGCGGGCCGCGCCGGTGATCTCATCGACGTTTTCGCCGTTGACCCTGAGGGCCATGAGAAAGCCGCCGATTTGCGCCGGCGTCGCGTCCCCGGACATGATGACGTTGAACGCCGCCTGGGCCTCATCGGCGGACAAATGCTCGTTCGCCGCCAATTTGGCGATCGGTGATTTCAGATCGGTTACTGCTTCGCTCATGCCGTAATTCCTGCCATCCCGGCCATTTTGAGGAAGTTTTCTAACAGACGGTGGCCGTGTTCAGAAGCAATACTTTCCGGGTGGAACTGGACGCCGGCGCAAAGATGGGTTTTGTGGCGGATGCCCATGACGATACCGTCTTCGGTTTCCGCGGTGATTTCCAGTGCCTCCGGCCAGTTCTCCCTGGCCAGTATCAGGGAATGATAGCGGGTCGCCGAAAACGGGTTTTCGATGGTTTCGAACAGGCCTTGCCCATTGTGATGGATCGGGCTCAGTTTGCCGTGCATGGGTTTTGGCGCGCGCACCACGCGGCCGCCGAACGCTTGGCCGATGGCTTGGAACCCGAGGCAGACACCGACCAACGGAACCCGGCCGGCGGTTGCGGCAACCAGATCCAGGCATATTCCGGCCTGATCGGGCTCGCACGGCCCCGGCGAAAGGTAGATGGCTTCGGGCTTGAGTGCCAGCGCTTCGCCGGCGCTGAGAGCATCGTTGCGGTAAGCAACAACGTCCGCGCCCAGTTCACCGAAATAGTGTTTTAAGTTATAAATGAAGCTATCGTAATTATCAATTAACAATAACATTTCAAAGGGTTATCTGGTATTTTTGATATCATGATTTAGGTTAGTTTGGCAGAGAGTGCCCATTGAATTGGCCCAGGTCAAGGAAACTGATTGACCTTTCACCGGCTAGAGGATTGATGATAACCTTCCAGTTAGGTGGAAAGTTTTATAGGTCCCCATGCAAGCCCCCAAGCAAGCCACGGATCCCGTTTGCGGCATGTCCGTCGATACCGAGGCGGGCAATCCATTTTTCGAATTCGAGGGCGCGACGGCCATGGTTGTGGTTGTCGATGGCGCCGCGGCCGGACTGGTGGCGGCGGCCAATCCGATCAAGGAAAGCACCTGCGAAGCCTTGCAAGACCTCGCCGCCGATGGGGTGCGGCTTTAACGGCGCCAATCTGCAAATGTAGGGAAAACGTTATGAGGACGAAATGAATATTGGCCACCTTTCCGGACTGACCGGCGTCAGCTCCAAGACCATCCGCTATTACGAAAGCAACGGATTGATTGCGGAACCGCCGCGCACCCCCAGCGGCTATCGGGATTATGGCGACAGCGATGTGGACGTGCTGCGTTTCGTGGGCCAGGCGCGCCTGTTGGGGTTCCCCTTAAATGACGTGACCCAGCTTCTCAGCCTCTGGCAGGACCGGGACCGCTCCAGCGCCGAAGTCAAGTCCCTGACCGAACGCGACATTGCCGAAATCGGGCAGCGCATCGCGGAATTGGCGGCGGTACGGCGGACTTTGCTGGATCTGTCCCGGCGCTGCCGAGGGGATAACCGGCCCGAGTGCCCTATTCTCGACGATCTGGCGGGCTAGGGCGGGTCCGGGGGTCAGCCGCGTGGGAATCAAATTCCTCGGTATCGTTTTGCTTTTGGTGGCGGGCATTTTGGGCGGCGGCCTCTGGCTCCGGGCCGAGCTGGCGGAACCGGATGCGCCCACCCAGCCGGTCGGCATGAAAATACCGCCGAAGATCGTCAAGGTAATTGCGCCGCCGCCATCGCCGCCAGCGCCAGTGCCAGAGATTGTTCAACAGGCGCCAGAGCCATCCCCACCACCCGCCGCCGCACCTAGGCGACCAGACCCGGCGGCCACACCCGAAAAGCCTGTGCGTATTGCGATTGTCATCGATGACGCCGGGATCGACCGCAAGCGTACGCGCCGCGCCATCGCCTTGCCGGCGCCGCTGACCCTGGCATTTCTGGTCTATGGCAACGATATTGCCGAGCAGACCGAGGCGGCGGCGGCGGCCGGCCACGAGCTTCTGGTGCATGTGAATATGGAGGCCGAGAGCCGCGCCGTGGACCCCGGACCCAAAGTCCTATTGCGCAATGTGGAGCCCGATATCAATCTGGAGCGGCTCAAATGGATGCTGGGGCGCTTCGAGGGCTATGTTGGCGTCAACAATCACATGGGCAGCAAGTTCACCTCCGATCCGGAAAGCATGACCCTGATTTTGACGGAAATTAAACGGCGCAACCTTTTGTTTTTGGATTCGCGCACTTCGCCGAAGACCGTCGGTAGCAAAATTTCCCGCTCCTTAGGCATCCCCACCGCGGTCCGCGATGTTTTTTTGGACAACGAGCCGGAATTGGAAGCCGTCCGGCGCAATCTGGCCCGCACCGAAGCCATCGCCCGTCGTACCGGCGCCGCCATCGCCATCGGCCATCCCAGAGACGCCACCTTGGACGCCCTGGCCGCGTGGCTGCCGGCGGCGAAGGCACGGGGTATTCAATTTGTTCCGGTCTCGGCGCTGGTGAGCGGAGCGACGAGCGAATGACATATTCGG
Source organism: Rhodospirillales bacterium (assembly GCA_046582475.1). Lineage (GTDB taxonomy): Bacteria > Pseudomonadota > Alphaproteobacteria > Rhodospirillales > UBA2165. The sequence goes on along the minus strand of JAYGEH010000337.1, from coordinate 2,111 downwards.
GCAATGGAATGGGGTTGGCGGTTTCCAAGATAGGCGCCGCATTTGCCGTAAATGCCTGGTTTATGGTCGCCGTCGGAGCTTCGCCGGTATTGGCGCAACAGCCCAAATTCAGCAGCCCCAAGACAATCCCGGGCCGGGTCTGCCGAAATCTGCAGGACAATTTCGTTATCACCGTTCCGGACGGATATGCGGCTACGTTTTTGGCCGAAGGCAACGGCGGCGCGATTTACCGGTTCCGGCGCTCGGCGGAGGTGGAATTCCGGCTGATCAAACGCCCTGCCAGAGTTGGCGGGGCGGGTTTGCACCGGCTGCGGGCCGAGCTTGAGCAGCGCACCCGTGGGCATCCCGAAACCGCCGGCACCCTCCGGGAATGGCGCCAGGAGCTGCCCGCCGGCACCGCCCGGGTCTTCGCCTATAAGCGGCGTGTCGGTCCAGGCACGGGCAGCCAACAAACCCAAGTTGTCATCGACTATGCCATAGCCAAGGGCAATGCGCTTTGGCTGCTGCGCTTTCCGGTCCGCGACTTCCATTATCCCCAGGCCAAAATTCGGGGCAGTTTTTTTGCGCGGGAATCGGGCAATCTGGCCAAGACATTCCGGTTTGTCGAAGCCCAAGCCCGGTACCGCATGGGGGCCTTTACCCACGGCAACCCGACCGGTCCAAATTGGTTCCAATGCGCTGCCGCCGGGAGCAAGAGCGAAAACCGCACCTTTTTCACCATGTTTGCGCCCATGCCGGCCCAAGCAAAGACGGCCCCAAAGTTGCCGCCGTCGCGCTTTGCCCGCGTTATGACCGCGACCATCGCGGCCGGCGCCCATGATCGCAAATCCCTGCTGCGGGCCACACGGCCCGCCGGCTGGTCGGCTTCGGCGACAGCAGGCGGTACCGGAGTCTGGCATTCAAGGTATGGGAGGCGAAAGCGAGGGCCGGCGATTGCGTGCGCTTCGATTCCCTGGTCGAGGAGAAGGGATCGGTACGATTTCCCAATATCGTATTCGATCTGACCGTGCGCGGCAGCGTTTGCCTGCATCCCGAAGACAGCAACCAGCTTATTCACCTCATCTACTCTGAGCGAATTGTGCAGGGCACGCCGCCGCCGCCCGGCGATGGCGCCCCCAATTCCTTTCTCGAAAGCATCGGCTTCATTAGCTCCAGCGCGAAATAATCACGACCTTATCCTGGCCGCAATCGTTGGTCGCAATCCGTTCCCGGGCTTCGGCTCGATCAATGAATTCAACTGGATTTTGGCTCAATCCGTTTCCAGCGTTCCGCCGGCTTCTTTCCAGGCGCCGAGGCCGCCGGCCATATAGCCCACATTGGCGATACCAATGTCGGCGAGTGTCTTCCCCGCCAGGGCCCGAGCGGCCGCCACTGCCGCGATAGAGGATCAGCTTTTTGCCGCTGACCAGGGCGGCATCGTGCATGGGACTGTCCATATCGGCGATCATTTCCAGAAAGCCTCTGGGCGCATGCACCGAGCCGGCGATAAAACCATCCTGGCTTCATGGTGTTCGCGCACATCGACAAACAGGACACCGTCATCGCTCAGGGATTTCTGGGCATCCTCGGCAGAAACCGTATCGATCATCGCGGTCGCTTCGCCCATCAAGTCTTTCAATCGGCGTGCAGCCATGGCGCTATATTTTCTTCTTCAAATCGGTTGGCTGGGAGATAATTTACGAAAACCATAAATCTAATTCGGATTCTGCGCAAAGCGCACGGCTTCGGCGGCGGCGCGCAGCAGCCCGAAGTCCTTGTTGCGGCATTCTTCGTGTTCCGACTTGGGGTCACTGTCGGCGACGATGCCGGCGCCGGCCTGAACGTACCGGGTATCCTTCGTCAACACGGCGGTGCGAAGAGCAATACAGTTGTCCATATCCCCATTGGCACCGAAATAACCGATGCAGCCGGCATAGATGCCGCGCCCGAGGGATTCCAATTCATCAATAATTTGCATGGCCCGCACTTTCGGCGCGCCGCTGACGGTGCCCACCGGCAGCGTTACTCGCAATGCGTCCCAGGCATTGCATTCCGGCCGCAGGCGCCCCGAGACCGTAGAGCTGATGTGCATGACGTGGCTGTATCGCTCGATAGTCAACACCTCAGGCAGT
>JAYGEH010000294.1:0-6064 GCA_046582475.1 Rhodospirillales bacterium | reverse complement strand
AGCGCCGGAGCGGGGCAAGCGCCTCGCCATGGCGGCCGGCGGCGGCCAGGGCGCGCGCCGCCGAGGCTTGCGCAAAATCATTGCCCGGATCGCCGGCCGCCCATTGCAAAAGCCGGTCGCCGCAAAGCTGGGCGGGCACCTCGGGGCTGATCAGGATATCGGCGATCAGGTCCGGGGTTCCGAAGGCGCGCAAACGCTCGATGAGCAGCGCAAAGCCGCTTTGGGAACGCGCCATCTGGCGGTAGGCGGCGAGCGCCGATCGTTGCACATCGTTGTTGGCCATGGTGCCCCTATGCAGCCAGATTACGCCCAAGATTGCTCCACACCATGGCAACGGCGAATGCAATCAGGATGGCGCCGGTGGCCCGGGAAACCGCCCGCTGCATCGCGTCCGATTGCAGCCAGCGCCGCATGTGTCCGGCGGCGGCCACCAGAAAGCCCTGCCAGACAATATTTATGGCGATGATGGTGAGCCCAAGGATCGCCAACTGCAATTCCGGCAAGCCCAATTCGGGCGCCACGAAGCTGGGCAATAGCGCCAGGTACAGGAGGATCACCTTGGGGTTCAGCAGGTTGGAGAAAAAGCCGTGCCGCCAGGCCGCCGCCGGGGACGTGCGGGCCGCCCCTTGCGTGCCGTCCAACGGTAAAATCGGCGCCCGCAACCCCTGCTCCCCAAGCCAGCCCAGATAGAGGGCGCCGGCAACGGCGATGGCCTTGAACAGCACCGGCGCCGAGGCGATGACCACCGACAGGCCCAGCGCCGCCAGCGCCGTATGCGCGGCGAGGCCGGCCTGCACGCCGGCCACCGATACCAGGCCGGTGCGCAGGCCCGAATTCATGGCGTGGCGCAGGATGACAATGGTATCGGGCCCCGGCGAAATCACCACCGCCGATGCCGCCAGCATAAAGGCGGCGAACAGGGGCGGATCGATGGGCAAGGCGAGACCGGACATGGGCAACGGGTAGAGGGCCAAGCCCATTTGGTCAAGGTGGGCAGCAAGCTGGGGTCGGGCCTGCAAACGCTGGCAATTCAGGTTGATTCGGAATTATTATGGAGTTATTATGGTGCCATAATTGAATTATTACCAAATAATCATTATTCCATTTTGGTGTTGAAACGATGCCGGTTAGCCTGTCCGTAAAAAATGTACCCGATGAAACTGCCGAGAAATTGAAGATGCAAGCCAAGCGGCACCATCGTTCCCTGCAAGGCGAATTGCGCGCCATTTTGGAAGAAGCGGCGTTGCGTGGCCATAAGAAAACGGTCGCCGAGGTTTATGCGGAAGTGCGGCGAGAGGGAATTTCGACGCCTTCGGAAGCGGCGGAAATAATTCGTGCCGACCGCGACAGCCATTAAAGTTCCCGACGCCTCGGCTTTGGTGGCTTTGCTTTTCGACGAGCCCGAAGGCGCGAGCGTGTCCGCGGCGCTTTCCGGCGATCAATTGCGCGCGCCGCAAATTCTGCCTTACGAGCTCGCCAATGCGGCGTTGGTAAAAGTACGCCGCCAGCACCTGGACCGGCATCGGGCGATGGTTCGATTGGACCGGTATTCGGGTCTGGAAATCGAACTCATGGAAATCAATTTGGAACAAGTTTTTTCCCTGGCGAATGACACCGGCTTGACGGCCTATGATGCGTCCTATCTCTGGCTGGCGCGAATTCTGGATTGCTATCTGGTGACTTTGGATAAACAACTGCACGCCGTCGCCGGTCCACTGGCGGCGCGGGTCTAGACCGACAACGGCGAAAGAAAGACGCACCATGTCCGATTTGATCCGATCAGAAATCGATGGCCCGATAGCCACCATCATCCTCAACCGGCCGCAGAAGTTGAACGCCCTCAATCTAGAAATGTGGCAGGGCGTCGGCGCGGCCTTCGCGGCGCTGGACGAAGACGAAGATATCCGCTGCATCATCCTGCGGGGCGCCGGCGACAAGGCGCTGGGTCCTGGCGCCGACATCGCCGAATTTTCGGAACGGCGCAATAATTCCGAACAAGGCGCGGCCTACGGCGCGGTCATGCACAAATCCATGGCAGCGATCCGCGATTGTCGGCATCCGGTGGTGGCGCGCATTCTAGGGCTCTGCGTCGGCGGTGCGCTGGAATTGGCGCTGATGTGCGATCTCCGCATCGCCGGCGAAGGCGCCCGCTTCGGCGTGCCGGTCGCTAAGCTCGGCCTGGTCATGGCGCCCCCGGAAGTGGAAGCCCTGGTCGGGCTGGTGGGCCCGGCGGTGGCCCTCGAAATCCTCTATGAAGCCCGCGTCTTCGATGCCGCCGAGGCCCTGAATAAGGGTCTGGTCAGCCGGGTGGTGGCGGACGCGGACGTGGACGCCGATGTGGCGGCAACGGCAGGGCGCATCGCAGCCGGCGCCCCCCTGGTCAACCGCTGGCACAAAAAATTCGTCTATGAGGCGGCTGCCGGCAAGGCGCCAAGTGATCCGGCGGAAGGCTTCGCCTGCTTCGACACCGACGATTTCCGCCAAGGCGTGCGCGCCTTCCTCGCCAAGGAAGCGCCGGATTTCAAGGGAAAATAATCATGGCCGACGACCAAAACACCGGCGGGCTGTTGGCCGGCATCCGGGTTATCGAGTTCTCCCACGTCATGGCGGCGCCCACCTCGGGGCTGATGCTCGCCGACATGGGCGCCGACGTGATCAAGGTGGAACGGCTGCCGGGCGGCGATTCCGTGCGCGGCTCGGCGCCGTTTGCCGGCGGCGTTTCGGCGCCGTTCACCATGATGAACCGGGGCAAGCGCGGCGTCGCCTTGGATTTGCGCTCCGAAGACGGCAAGGCGGTGTTCAAGCGCCTGGCCCTCGGCGCCGACGTGTTTATCGAAAACTACCGGATGGGCGCGGCGGAGCATTACGGCGTCGGCTACGGGGCGCTGAAGGAGGCCAATCCGGGCCTGGTCTATTGCTCGGTGTCCGGCTTCGGGCGCACCGGCCCCTACCGCCAGCGCGGCGGCTTCGATCTGGTGGCGCAAGGCATGAGCGGGCTGATGAGCATCACCGGCGAAGGGCCGGGCCGCCCGCCGGTCAAGGTGGGCGCGCCGGTGACCGACATCACGGCGGGCATCCTGGCCGCCATGGGCATCTTGGGCGCGCTCTACAAACGGGCCGCCACGGGACGCGGACAATTTGTCGATACGTCCCTGTTCGAGGCCGGCATCACCCACACCTTTTGGCAATCGGCGATCTTCATGGCGTCGGGGCAAATGCCCGAGGCGATGGGCTCGGCGCACCCGTTGATGGCGCCCTATCAAGCGTTCGAGACGGCGGACGGCTGGATCAATCTGGGCTCCGCCAACCAGAATTTGTGGCTCAAACTGGTAGAACTTCTGGGCGCAACCGAGTTGGCCGAAGATGCCCGCTTCCAGGGCCCCAACGAGCGCCGCGACAACCAGCGTGAGTTGGCGGACGTGTTGAACGGCTATTTCCGGGGCGCCACCACCGACGAATGGTTCGCCAAATTGGACGCCGCCGGCATCCCCGCCGGCCCGGTCCTCGACATCCGCCAAATGATCGAGGATGAACAGACCCTGGCCCGGGATATGGTGCAGGAAGTCGAGCCGGGAGCGGGCGGCAAACCCATCCGCGTCCTCGGCCACCCGGTCAAATATTCGGAGCACCCGGCGGAAATTGCGCGCGCCGCGCCGGGGCTTGGCGAGCATACGGAAGAGGTGCTGGCCGAGTTGGGATATACCGAGGCGGAGATAGCGGGGTTTCGGGAGGCGGGGGCGATTGGAACCGCGAAGGGGGATCACCCATGAGCACCACCCTCATCACCGCCATCGGCTTCGCCGCCGCAGCTTTAACCACCCTCGCGTTTCTGCCGCAAGCGGTGAAATCCTGGCGCTCCCGTTCGACAAGCGATGTGTCCCTGGGCATGGCTCTGCTCCTGGTGACCGGCATCGTCCTCTGGCTCGCCTACGGCCTGTTGCGCGCCGATCTGCCGATCATCGCCGCCAACGCCGTGTCGCTGGTGCTGGCCGGCAGTATCTTGGTCAGCAAACTGCGCTTTGGATAATTTGGCGGTGGCGCGGTGCCGGATGGTCGGCGTCGCACACCCCCTCCCAATCCTCCCCCATCAAGAAGGAGGGGCCTGAACATATGCCCTTGGGACCCGCATTCTTCCACTTCCAAACTAAATTAGTTTCCTGCTTAAAGACTAAATAAGTCTCGTTCTCTTGAACCTTCAATCCATCTATTTTGTAAAGCGTCCGCTTTCGGGAGGTATCGGGAGTAAAGCCGATATAGGATGTGCGGCTCTGAATGACCGCTTCTAGCCCAGTCTGTGTGAAAACGTTGCAAGTTCCATAGGGCGAAATTCCCCTTCGAACCGACCATCAATATTCCTCGAAACCCTTGAATTTGTCCGCCGTGCGTCTGTGGAGTGAAAACGGTTCCAATGACAATCGGATTTATGTAAGGTTGGCGACCCGTTGAAGATTATCTGAGAAATCTCGGATATTTGTACTGCAAAAATCGTCCGTACCGTTTGGCGATTGAGGGACCGTTAAAAACGTTGGTATGAAATATTTTTACATAGGGAGACGAATCCAATGAAAACCAAATTGATAATGACGGCCGCAGCTGCAGCCCTTATCGCTCTGCCGATGCTGCCGCAGCCGGCAACGGCACAAGAAAAAGAAGTAAGAGTCGGCTTCATGAACGGATTTCCCGGTGGACGCGGGATATTCGGCCGCGACCAGCGTGACGGTTTCCTGCTGGCGCTGGATCATCTGGGCGGCAAGCTGGGTGGACTGCCGGCCAAGATTGTCATCGGTGACACACAGCACAAACCCGATGTTGGCCGCCAGGTCATGGACAAGTTCCTCAAGAAGGACAAAGTCCATTTCGTCGCCGGAATCACCTGGTCCAACGTTCTTGCAGCCGTGTACAAGCAGGCGCTAAAAAGCAAAACCTTCCTGATCAGCACCAATGCCGGATGGTCCGGGCTCGATGGCAAATTCTGTAATCCCTACTTCTTCCGGTCTTCTTGGAACAACGACGCGACGCCGGAAGCCATGGGCAAGGCCCTGCAACTCGAGAATTTAAACGACGTCTATCTTTTGTCGGCGAACTACCAGGCGGGCAAGGACATGCTGACCGGCTACCTGCGCCACTACAAAGGTAAGGTCGCCGGCCGCACGCTCTATAAGCTCGGCAATTCCGACTGGGCGGCGGAAATCTCGACAATCCGCGCATCCAAAGCCAAGGCCATCTTCGCCTTCACGCCGGGCGGTATGGGCATTTCGTTCGTGAAGCAGTTCAAGGCGTCGGGGCTCGACAAGACGGTGAAGCTCTATACGGTGTTTACCGTGGACTGGATGACCCTCGGGGCGCATGGCAAAAACGCTATCGGAACATTCCATACGAGCTTCTGGGATGCCGATTCCAAGAACCCCGCGAATGTCCGGTTCAAACGGGACTATGAAAAAAAATATAAGCGCAAGGCCTCCATGTTCGGCGTGCAGGGCTATGACGCGGCGCTCCTGATCGATCTCGGAGTCCGCGGTGCAAATGGCAATCTCAAGGACCATGATGCGATTCGCGCCGCCATGCGGACCGCCAATATCGATTCCCCGCGCGGCGGGTTCATCTACAATGTGAACCACAGCCCGATCCAAAATTACTACAAGCGCGAAGTGGTAGCCGATGAGAAAGGCAACCCAAAGATCGTGACCCGGGAGATCGTGTTCCGGGGCCATAAGGACGCCTACTACACGCAATGCAAAATGAAGTGGTAGGTTGCCGGTAACGGTTCGACAATTTTGAATTGGACCAGCAAATTTGGGAGCGAAAGGGAAGAGGACTTCCCTATTCGCTCCCATTTCGTTAGCCGGTTCGCCGCAGTTATTTTTGTTCCTATAGTATTCCGATGATTCTTTTACTTGAGCAATTCCTGAACGGCCTGCAATTCGGGGTTTTCCTGTTCCTGGTCTCGGCTGGATTGACCTTGGTGCTCGGCATTATGAACGTGGTCAATTTGGCCCATGGCGCGCTGTTCATGATGGGAGCCTATTTTGCGGCAACGTTTTTCGCCTGGACCGGTAGCCTTTGG
>JAYGEH010000271.1:0-4642 GCA_046582475.1 Rhodospirillales bacterium | reverse complement strand
ATTTCCCAGATAACATTCATATTGGAGTCACGAGCAAGGTTTAGGCAAATGGTGGTGGTTAGATTTCTCATAGGGGAATTCTGACAGAAATTGCGGGGGACGGGGAGTCTGGGGGGAATTCTACTCAAGGCTTGTGGGGCGGCTCACGCCGCCCCGGCCCCTCTACCCGCGCCCTATTGGCCGTGGGCGCCCACAGGAACAAGCACCGGGTAGATAACAGGCGCTAGGCGCCCAGTGCGACTTTCATATCCGCTTCAAGCGCGGTCAGCGCATTATCATAACGAACCTCGGCAGCGGCGATCATCGCGGCGGCCTCGGTCTTGGCTGTGGTAATCTGTTCGTCGCCATCGGCGCGCGCCTGGTCCGCCTCATCACGCTTCGCCTCGGCTTTAACCTGGGCCTCGGTAGCGGCTTCCTCAGCAATATCAGCGGGCGCTGACGCCTTCTGGTGACTCGCAGCCGCCTTGGCGGCGACCTTAGCCTCACCCAGGACAGCCTCACAGCGCGCCAGTTGAAGCTCGGCTTCGAGCCGGGCACGCGCCCCATCGGCAGACGCAATGGCGCCGGTGGCTTCCTTGATGGCCGCCTCTGCGGCTGCCTGGGCAGCCACTGTAAATTCTGCGGTGTTGGTTACCGCCTGACGCGCTTGCGCCGATGCTTGGGTCAGGTGGGCGAAAACACCTCCGGCGCTGTTGCCAAGTTCGTTCATGCCGATAGTGGCACGGGTGCTTCCGGGCTTCGTTCCGATGTTCTCAAGATAGTTGACCGCTGCCGTCACGGCTTGGGTCGTTTGCGTTAGGGTAGTCATTGGATCGTTTCCGGTTTCTTGGAATTCTTTTCTCGACGTGCCCAAAAAACCAACATTATTGGGCGGCCTTCATCTATCATGTTCGACTGGGCTTATTACGCGGCACCCTATATCAATAGACAATCTCCAGTTCTGGTTTAGGCAGCAATGGCGCAAAATCCAAGGCCGGTTTATGGCCACGCCATGCGGTTGACTTGCTTTTGACGATTGGGGCCTAATCGGTGGTGGCGCAACCGGTTCAACAGGGGCAGGTCAATTGACTGAAACTAATTCATCGTCGGAAAATTTCCCATCCCCGGAATCTTCGACGTCCGATCCACAATCACGAACGATGGTTCTGGTGTTACAAATCGGCGCCGGGCTGCTGACCGTCCTGCCGATTTTGTGGGTTCTGGAACTGGCCCCCACGCTGGATCTCAACCTGTATCCGGAACAGCTCCTTGCCATCGTGCTGGGCCTGGCGTTGGGGCTAGTGTTCCTCAATATGCGGGCAAACTATCAACGAGGCGGCGCGGTTCCCTGGTACGACATGGTGGCCGGATTGCTGGGGCTAGCGACCATGGTGCATGTGGCGATCGCCTATGAACGCTTGCTGATTGATGTGTCGAGCCGCACCACCGAAACGCTGATTATCGGGATTATTGTCGTGATCCTGGTCATGGAAGGGTTGCGGCGCACTGCGGGCATGACCCTGTTCCTGGTGGTGCTGACATTCATTATCTACGCGCTGGTCGCCGATCTGGTGCCGGGGGAACTGGAAGGACGGCCGATCAGCCTGGAAGTCCTGTTTAACTATCTTGCGCTCGACACCAACTCGGTGCTGGGCATTCCCATGAAGGTGGGCTCGACCATCGTCATCATGTTCATACTCATGGGGCAGCTTCTGTTTGCCGCGGGCGGCGGCGATTTTTTTACCGACCTTGCCTCGGCCAGCATGGGCCGGCGACGCGGCGGCGCAGCCAAGATCGCGGTCATCGCCTCAGCCATGTTCGGCTCGATTTCTGGCACCGCTGTCTCCAACGTGGCCTCGACCGGGGTAATCACGATCCCCATGATGCGGCGATCCGGCTATTCGGCGACCCAGTCGGGCGCCATCGAAGCCGTGGCCTCGACCGGCGGCCAGCTCATGCCGCCGATCATGGGGGCTGCCGCCTTCCTGATCGCCGAATTCCTCGAGATTGACTATGTCGATGTGATCATCGCCGCGATCATTCCGGCGCTGCTGTATTATTTCGCCGTGTTCATCCAGGTCGATTTGCTGGCGGCGCGGGAGAAAATCGCCGTCGTCGAAGGCGAAATCCCGTCGGTCCGGTCCGTGATGGCGCGCGGCTGGCAATTCGTCATCCCATTCGTGGTGCTGCTTTACGCCCTGTTCGAGCTTCTGGTCGAAGCCGAGGTGGCGGCGCTCTATGCCTCGGTCTTTATCGTCATCGGCGGGATGCTGCGCAGCTATGGCGGCAAACAGCTGACCCCGATGGCCGCAATCAAGACTTTATCGAGCACCGGGATGGTGATGCTGGAACTGTTCATGATCCTGGGCGGCGCCGGATTCGTCATCGGCATTCTCAACATCACCGGGCTCGGCGGGGCGCTGGCTCAGGCGGTGGTCAATCTGGGCGACGGCAGCCTGTTCGTCCTGCTGGTGATCGCCGCCGTGATCTGCATCATCCTGGGCATGGGCATGCCGACGGTCGGCGTTTACATCCTGCTGGCGACAATGGTCGCGCCGGCCATCGTCCAGGCCGGAGTGCCGGAATTGGCGGCCCATATGTTCATTCTCTATTTCGGCATGATGTCGATGATCACCCCGCCAATCGCCATGGCGGCCTATGCCGCGGCCACGATCTCACGATCATCGCCCATGGCCACGGGCTGGGTGTCCATGAAGCTGGGCTGGGTCGCCTATGTGATCCCCTTCATGTTCGTGATTTCCCCGCCTTTGCTGATGGACGGCACGGTCATGGAAATTCTGACCACGATCGTGACCAGCATGATCGGCGTTTATTTCTTTTCGGTCACGGTAGTGGGCTATTTTTCCCGGCGGCTCAGCATGGCCCAGCGCTGCTTGCTTGCGGCGGCCGGCATCGGTGCCATGATACCCCATGGGGTGCTCACCCATGGGGTCTGGGTCAATGTCGCTGCCATTACGCTGGGCATCGCGCTTCTTTTGCGCGAATATTTCGCCGGACGGCGGCTCAGGGAAGCCGCGACCGACCAAGCTTAGAATAAGAAAACGCCGGCCCACAAGGGGCCGGCGCATCTGAACAGCTGAATATAGTCCAGCTTACTTGGACGGCGGCCACTGGCCGATTTCCTTGAGATATTTGATGGCGCCCGGATGATATGGCACCGCGCCCTTGGCGCCCCTGAGATCGAACGTCATCAGCTTGGGATTGAACGTGCCAAGCGCCTTGGTCATTCCGACCAGAGTTTTCTTGTTCTTATGCAGTAGCTTGATCAGGCGATAGACGAACTCGTCCGACGCCTTGGTGTTGGTGGTCATGAAAGCGCGAAAGGCCATCATGGTTGTGGGCTTGAGGACGCCTTTCAGATGGGGCGCCGGATGGACCACCATGGCGGACGACGGAACGAGCGCATTCATGGCGGCGATGTTCTTGCCGATGGACACGAACCGCACGCCGCCATGCTTGCGCTGCTTGATGTCCGCCTTCTGAATGGCGGCGATGCCCGCGCCGGTGCCGACGGCCTGGACCTTGCCTTCGCCCAGCAGCGCCGTCCCCTTGAACACATTCGGCGTCGGATAGGGCTTGATATCCTTGAGTGTCAGTCCGGCGCTCGCCAATGTCGCCTGCAGAAGATTTTGCACCGTGGTCTGGCTGGTAAAGCCGGTCGGCATGCGCACGCCCTTCAGGTCTTCGGCCTTTTTGATGGACGAATCGTTGGGCACCAGGAACGCGAACCGCAACAGGAACATGATGTTGATCAGCCGCAGATTGGGTTGCGGGCGGCCTTTGAAGTTGGAGATGCCCTCGGTCGCGTTGACGCCGTCGGACACATTGACCAGCGCGAACCGGACCTCATCACGATTGAGCAGAGGAATATAGGTGGATGAGCCGGAATAAGGCTGCACCCGAACCTTGACGCCCATATTGTCGTTCATAAGCTTGGAAACGGCGACGCCGATACGATGATAGAGCGACCCCTGCGGATTGACCCCGAAGCCGATTGTCTGTGCCGATGCCGCACCAGTCACTAAAGCAGAAAGCCCAAACGCTATAACCCAACGATGGAATTTCATAATTTACCTCCCTTTGACAATTTACCGAGTGTGACTGTAGACGCCCTTGCATTGGAGCACCAGTCTTTCGACATCATGAGTAACCAACCACTTCGGCGGCTCGAATGGTAGTAAGCCTTCTCCGGAAACGTTCTTCAGCTATAAAATTTAATACCTGCAGAACAACTATCGAGCAAGATTATTTGGGCCGCTGACCGCTGTGTTTATCGACCCCCAATGTCCGTTGCGGATCAGATCCGGCTGTCAGCGGCGATACCTGCGATGTCTGCACCTGGGAAAAAGCGAAAATCTCCAATCTTTACTCAGAATTCCATCCACCGCATGTTCGGAGCTGGGGGCAAAGCGGAAGCTTTTCGCAAACACTCTCAGGTCCGAAGGGTGAGCTACTCCCCAATCGTTGGACAGTATCGCGGGTAAATTAAGCTACTCTCCGGGGGCTTGTCTGGAAATCTCTCAAAAAAGGGTATGGAAGCGACGTTAGCTAGGGTCACTGAAAGAGGCCGGGGTGCGCATCTCGATGGACGGGCGCGGCCGGTTCCTCGACAACGTCTTCATCGAACGGCTGTGGTGCTCGC
>JAYGEH010000262.1:0-5563 GCA_046582475.1 Rhodospirillales bacterium | reverse complement strand
GTGGCCGGTCACCACCCGCCTGGCATTGATCGCCATATCGCTGCCTCCCCTAGTGGCCTGTGTCATCTAATTTGCACCCCTAAGACGGCGCTGCAAGGTTTCCGGCGAGGAGCGCGCCCAGCCGTGGTGCCAATCCACCACAAGGGCGACCGGGAGCCTTGCAACGCCGCCCTCTGGGTCACTTTTCCCGTCCCCTCGGGGCGTCGAAAGGGTTTGCCGATGGGCCCGCATCGCCTGCGCCCTTCCTCCTACCGAGGAAACGGGAAAAGAGATCGTAGGGGTACAAATTAGATGACGCAGGCCACTAGTCCGCCGCGACGACCGGATTGGAGAGGGTGCCGAGGCCGGTGATCTCGATCTCGCAAACATCTCCGGGATCCATGCGTTTGTTGGTGCCGGGCAAGGAGCCGGGCGTGCCGGTGACGATGACGTCGCCAGGCTGCAGGGTATAGCCTTCCGACAAATAGGCGATGATGCCTTCGATACGTGTCAGAATCAGATTGATCGAACTGTTCTGTTTTTCCTCGCCATTCAAGCGGGTGATGATGCTTTGCTGGTAGGGATCGCCAAATTCGTCCGCGCTCATCATCCAGGGCCCGAAACTGCCCGACTTCTCGAATGTCTTGCCGAGGCCGAATTGCCGGTTGTGGGACTGGTAATCGCGCACCGAGCCCTCGTTGTAGCAGGCATATCCGGCAATATAGTCAAAGGCCTCGCTTTCGGAGATATAGCGGCCCGGCTTGCCGATAATGGCCGCCAGCTCGCCCTCGAAATCATAGCGCTTGGCCATTTCTTCCCGGGGCCGGACTAGGGCCTGGCCATGGCCGACGATGGACACCGGCATGCGCAGGAACATTTCCGGATATTGGCCGCGGTCGAGCCCGGTTTCATCCTTGTGGGTCTGGTAATTCAAGGCCACGCACCAAGTGGCCTGGGGGGCCGGTATCACCGGCAACAATGTGACATCGGCCAGCCTCCGGCCGGTCGCCTTGCCGTCGACGGCGGCGGCGATTTTATCCTGCCAGTCCTCGACGCTTGCCAGAATTTCCCGGATCGTCGCCGGCAATTCCGGCGCGGCCGTCGCCAGATCGACAAAGCCGTCATCGCCGATCATCACGCCGACGCCGGCAACACCGTCTTGTTCGAATGATATCAACCGCATGAACTGGATCCCTCTCCCCATTGATCGCCGCAATCCGGCATCTACCGATTAGAAACAAGGCGGCCTGGATGGTCAATGCTCCTGGGTTCAACGGGCACCGTTTCAACGCCGAAATTACGTGATAAAGTGACGCTTCAAAATAATATCGGGGAGGAAATAATATGACCGATGCGATCGAGGAATACCGGAAGATCATCGGCCAGACCACGGTGGCTGAAGATGTGATCAGCGCCTCGCAGGTGCACCGCCTCACGGTGACCCTGAACCGGGACGATCCGATCCCCGCCGAGGGTGATCCGGTGCCGCCGGGCTGGCATGCGATATTTTTTCCGCGCCTCAACCTGACCCAATATCTGGGCCCCGACGGCATGGCCGCCGATATCGAAAACGGCCCGCCGAGCCCGCTGCCCCGGCGCATGTATGCGGGCAACGATATGCGCTTCCATCAGCCCTTCCGGATCGGCGATAAGGTCACCAAGGAGCTGTCCATCGCATCGGTGACGCCCAAGGAAGGCCGCTCGGGCAAGCTGGTGTTCGTCACCGTCGGCGTCAGGATCTCCGGGCCAAATGGGCTGATCATGGAAGACGACCAGAACCTGGTTTACCGGGAGGAAGACACCGGCCAGCCGCCGCCGCCGGGGGAACCCGGGCCCGAGGAAGCCGCCTGGAAACGCACCATCACCACCGATCCGGTCATGCTGTTCCGGTTTTCCGCCTGCACCTTCAATCCCCACCGCATCCATTACGACCAGCCCTACGTGACCGGCACCGAAAACTATCCGGCGCTGATCGTGCACGGGCCTTTTACCGCCATCTGGCTGAAAGAACTGGTGCGCGACAACGCCCCCGACGCGACCCTGACGAGCTTTGCCATGCAGGCGCGGGCGCCGGTCTATGTGGACCAGCCCCTGACTCTGATGGGCGAGCCCGCCGATGACGGCAAATCCTGCCAGCTGTGGGCGGTCAATTCGGACGGCGTCATCGCCATGAAGGCCAGCGCCGAGTTCGCGTGAGCCGGCGGAATCAGCGCCGAGATAGAGGGCCATGGCGGATAAAGCCGGTGACATGCTGCCCATGGACCGCTTCGGTGCGGATTTTCATGGGGCGGCGGACATTGCGGTCAGCCCGGACAACTACGCGCCCCTGCGTAACCTGACCGATATCGAACGCTTCGAAAGGGTGCCGTTTGAGGCGCGCGCCCGCCCGCTTTCGAGCTTCGAATTGATCCGCCGGGGCGCCCGGCTCGATCCCGGCAAGACCGCCCTGCATGTGCTCCGCGGCGGCGATCCGGACCGCGCCATCGCCCGCGTCACATACGAGGATTTTCTGGCCGGCATCATCCGCGCCGCCAACCTGTTTCGGTCATTGGGCGTTGGCGAGGGTGACGCGGTGATGTTGATGCTGCCCAACCTGGCGGAAACCCATTATGCGCTCTGGGGCGCCCAGGTGGCGGGCATCGGCTTTTCCGTCAACTGGATGCTGGAGCCGGCCCAACTGGACCAGCTTGCGCGCGCCGCCGGTGCCAAGGTGCTGGTCGCCCTCGGCCCGGCGGACGGCTTCGAGATTTGGGACAAGGCTTGCCGCATTGCGCGAGAAAACCACCGGATCGAACATTTGATCCAAGTGTCGGCCTTGGGCGAGGCCGCCCCCGATGCGCCGGACTTTGGCGCGGCGCTGGCCGAACAGCCCACAGAGTTGAGCTTCAAGCGCGCGATTCTGCCGGACGATACCGCCATCTATTTGCATACCGGCGGCACCACCGGCGCGCCTAAGATCGCCCGCCTCAAGCACCGGGGCATGGCCTATCAGCGCTGGGCCAATTCGGCCATGAAGGGAATGACCCGCAACGATGTGGTGTTCGGCGCCGGGCCGCTGTTCCACGCCGGCGGTATCTGCGTCGAATCCCTGCCCTGTTTTGCCAACGGCATGACCATGGTGATCCCCGATCCGTCGGGCTTCCGCAACAAAGCAGTGATCCGCAATTACTGGAAGCTGGTAGAGCATTTCGGCATCACCTTTCTGAACGACGTGCCGACGGTGCAGATGTCCTTGATGCAGAACCTGCCCGGAGCCGAGGATATATCCAGTTTGCGCCCTTATGGCGGCTCCGGCGCGGCGGCGCTGCCCGCCGAGCTTGGCCGCCGCATCCAGGAGGTGACCGGGGTGCGGGTACTGGTCTCTTATGGCGCCACCGAGTTTACCTGCAACATCTCGATGGCGCCCCGGGACGGCGATCCCCGCTTCGGCTCCTCCGGGCTGCGCTGGCCTTATACCCAAATCCGCACCGTGGAGCTGGACTCGGGCGGCACCATCGTCCGCGATTGCGAGGTGGACGAGATCGGCGCCATCGTGGTCAAGGGGCCGAGCATTATCGACGGCTATTTGAGCGCCGACGATACCGCCGGCCTGTTCACAAGTGACGGCTGGCTCAACAATGGCGATTTGGGCCGTATCGACGGCGACGGCTATCTCTGGGTGACGGGCCGGGCCAAGGACGTGATCATTAGGGGCGGCCACAATATCGATCCCCGCATCATCGAAGAAGCGCTCTTGGGCCACGCCGCAGTGGCGCTGGCCGCCGCCGTCGGCAAGCCCGACGCCTACGCCGGCGAATTGCCGGTGGCCTATGTGCAGCGGGTCCCGGGCGCCAATGCGTTGTCCGAGGAGATCGCCGATCATGTGCGCGGCCATATCGCCGAGCGTGCCGCCAATCCCGCGGATATCTGGTTCATGGCGGCGCTGCCGCAAACGGCGGTCGGCAAGATCTACAAGCCGGCCCTGCGCCTGGACGCGGCGCGGCGCGCCTTTGAGGCGGCGCTGGAACCGCTGGCGGTGGCAATCGAAGTCGATGTGGCGACCCACCCGGTGCATGGAACCCTGGCCACGATTACGGCGAATTCATCCGAACGGGCGAAGCTGGAAAGCCAGATTGGCGCCATTCTCGGCGCTTTTGCCATCCCTCACGAAATCAAATGGATTGATTAAAGCACGCCGCGGGCATCGATCGGCCAGATGTCCACCAGCTTATCGCCGCGGACGCAATGCAGATAATCGTGCAAATTGACGGTGGGATCGCAGTGCGGCGTGATCAAACTGATCGGCGCCCCCAGTTCCGGCGCCGCATTGCCTTCACCCAGCACGATCTTGCCATGCTCGTCGCCGAAGCGGTCATAGACGGCGCCGGCCAGCTCCGGGTCCGCAATTTCCGGCTTGGGGCCGTCGGTGGCGAAAGTTTTGAAGCCGCCATTGATGGTGACGATGCCCTCGGCGTTGGTGCTGACCACGCTGCATTGCATCAGCAGCGCGGTCTGGAACGGCACATTGCCCGAGATCGGCATATGGACTTCGTTATATTCCACATCCATGAAAATGTAGGAGCCGGTCTGGTGTTCGGTGAAGATGCCGGTTTCGACATCGATCACCAACGAGCCGGTGCCGCCGCCCGATACGATGGCCGGCGTCAGGCCGGCGGCGGTGAGCGCCGCGATCACCGCTTCGAGCCGGGCCAGTTGGGCGCCGTAAACCCGGCGCCGCTCGTGCAGGTCGTTGATATGCTGGACCCGGCCCGAATAGGCCTGCACGCCCCGGTAGCTGAGACCCGGCGCGTCGGCGATCATTTGCGCCAGGGCGACGGCGTCTTCGGCGTTTGCGACGCCGGTGCGCTGCATACCGATATCGATGTCCACCAACACCTCGAGCGGATTGCCGAGGCAGGAAGCCGCCTCGGATATTTCGCGCAAGTTTACAGGATTGTCGGCGACCACCTTGAAGCGCCTTGCCCCATCGGCCAACTTCATCAGCCGGCCGATGCGCGCCGCGCTGACCACCGGCGAAGTGATCAGCACGCCCTCGATACGATTGCCCACCATCACTTCGGCTTCATGCAAGGTGGCGCAACAGACGCCGACGGCGCCGGCCTCCACCTGGCGCTTGGCGATCTCGGAACATTTGTGGGTCTTGGCGTGGGGACGCATGCGCAGACCGGCTTCGCCGCAGATGCGCACATGGCGGAGAATGTTGGCTTCGAATTTATCGAGATCGACGACCAAGGCCGGGGTCAGCAGCGCCCGGCGCGATCCCGGCACATCGATGAGGCCTTCGTTCGGGCCTCGCTCAGCCGGCGCCGGAGACATGCTTGTCCCAAAGATCGTTTAGCGCCGCCGGGTCTTCCGGCGCTTTTTCGAATTTCGGCAATCCGTCGGCGAAGGAAAACCAGGTTTGCGCGCTCCGCGTCCAGATATGGGCGATGGGGCGGAACCAGTTGGGATCGTCGAGGCTGCCGCCCCTGAGCACCACCAGCGGCCCGCCGGCGCCGCCGCCAAACCGGGTTCCGCAGGTGGCGCAGAACAGGCCGGTCTTGGTGCGCCCGCTTTCGGCGAGCGTATCGAAGGAGGCGGGCTC